>NZ_POHV01000050.1:0-37426 GCF_002884345.1 Pseudomonas sp. GW456-12-10-14-LB2 | reverse complement strand
CTGTAGGGAAGTGGGATGCGAAGGCTGAAGCGTTGTGGGCATTTTTTGCATCGCTGGTACTCGGGTTGTTGGCCTGTTGCCTGTCAGCGAATGGCAAGTTACATGGTTGGTTGCGCAGCAGAAACGTCACGAAACAATCTTCCTACCCCGGTCAATGGTTCAGCGCATTTGCGAAATATGATCGCGTTATCACCCTGCATTTGGATGATGAAAGGCGCGTTCTAGGGTGGCCGGTTGACTGGCCACCCGAGTCAACCAGCGGGCAGTTTGTGATGCAGTATCCCTGCTGGATCAACGAGGATGGAACGGAGGTGCCTATTAGTGCGGAATTTTTGTTGATAGATTCCACAAGGGTTAAATGGGTTGAATTCAGCCCTGTATCAGAGGGTTCATCATGACCGCCAGGGCATCACAACCAATACCGCCACATATAAAGCGTCTTTTTGTAGGGCCGGACGGAAAGCGGCTGGAGAAACCATTGATCGAGGCATCAAAGGCACCTCCTCCGCCGAAGTACCCTCCATATCCTCATACCCATTCCTAGCCCCATCCATCCTTCACCGCCCGGCGAATGCCCTCCAGCAACATCGCAAACGCCGGGTTGTCGTTGTTCTCCCGCCAGATCAGATGCAGCTCGCTCTGCACCCCTTCGCCCAGATCGATCTCGCGAAATACCACATTCCTGAACACCACACTGGTCGCGCAACGCGGCACCAGCGCCAGCCCCATGCCCGCGTTGACCAGCGCCAGAATCGTCAGCGAAGACCCCAGCCACTGCACGTAATCCGGCGCGACCCGGGCCGAACGCAGCATGCCGGTCAGCAATTCGTTGAACGGCGGATAGGCGGCGTGGGAATACATCAGGAACGGCTGCCCATCCAGATCCTTCACTGAAACGTCGTCAGCCTCGGCCAGTCGATGGCCGCTCGGCACCGCCAGCACAAACGGCTCGCGCACCAGGCATTCGGTGGCGTAGCCCGGTTCCAGCAACGGCGCGCGGACGATGCCCAGATCGATGCGTCGGGCGCGCAGGGCCTCGTGTTGCTGATAGGTGTTCATTTCGGTCAGGTCGATCTTCACCTGCGGCTGCTTGAGGCGCGCCTCGGCGATGACCTTGGGCAAGAACTCGTACACCGCGCTGCCGACAAAACTGATGTTCACCGAACCGATATCACCCTCGGCAAAACGTCGGGCGGTGACGGCGGCCTGTTGCGCGCGCTCAAGCAGATTCTGCGCCTCGATGAAGAACGCTCGGCCGGCGGCTGTGAGGGCCACGCTGCGTGTACTACGAGTGAAGAGCTCAACGCCCAGATGATGCTCCAGCAACTGGATCTGCCGGCTCAGTGGCGGCTGGGTCATGTTCAACCGCTCGGCAGCGCGACGAAAGTTGAGTTCGGTGGCGACAGTGGTAAAGCAGCGCAGTTGAGTGAGTTCGAACATTGATCTAATCCAGGTATCAATCGAATGCCAAGTTAGATTAGACGGGATCAATTGCCCCGTCCATGATCGTTCTACGCCTCA
Organism: Pseudomonas sp. GW456-12-10-14-LB2; assembly: GCF_002884345.1. Lineage (NCBI taxonomy): Bacteria > Pseudomonadati > Pseudomonadota > Gammaproteobacteria > Pseudomonadales > Pseudomonadaceae > Pseudomonas > Pseudomonas sp. GW456-12-10-14-LB2. Next base: position 35,905 of record NZ_POHV01000050.1, on the reverse strand, counting down.
AAGGCCACCGCTATCCCTACAAAAACAAAGATCGGGAGTTGCCCCTTGAATACCCTCCAGAGTCCGCCGGACATCACGGTACTCGCCCGCGCCGCCGCCAAGGTCAAGCGCCATGTGCTGCCGTTGTTCGTGGTGATGTTCATCGTCAACTACATCGACCGGGTCAACATCGGCTTCGTGCGCAGCCATCTGGAAACCGATCTGGGTATTGGCGCCGCTGCCTATGGCCTTGGCGCCGGTCTGTTTTTCATTGGTTACGCCTTGTTTGAAGTGCCGTCCAACATGCTTCTGCAACGCTACGGTGCCCGCGCCTGGCTGACGCGGATCATGTTCACCTGGGGCGCAGCGGCGATGGCCATGGCGTTCGTCAAAGGCGAAACCAGTTTCTACGTGCTGCGCTTCATCCTGGGCGCTGCCGAAGCCGGGTTCTTCCCGGGGATCATTTATTACTTCACCCAATGGTTGCCGGCCTCTGAGCGTGGCAAGACCATGGCGGTGTTTCTCAGCGGTTCTGCAATCGCGTCGGTAATTTCCGGCCCGGTATCCGGCGCGCTGTTACACATCAGCGGCCTGGGCATGCACGGCTGGCAGTGGATGTTCCTGATAGAAGGCGCCGCGTCGGTAGTGCTCTGCGGGTTTGTCTGGTTCTGGCTGCAATCCCATCCGCGCCAGGCCAAGTGGCTGAGCGAAGAGGAGCGCGAGGCGCTGGTGGCCGCGATCGCCGAGGAGCAGCGTGCCCGCGAAGCAACCCGCGTCGCCAAACCTTCGATGTTCAAACTGTTGGCTGACCGGCAGATCGCGCTGTTCTGCTTCATCTACTTCTCTATCGCCTTGACCATCTATGGCGCCACTTTCTGGCTGCCGAGCATGATCAAGAAAATGGGCAACCTCGGCGACTTCCAGGTCGGACTGCTCAACTCGGTGCCGTGGATCATTTCCATCGTCGCGATGTACGGCTTTGCGGCGCTGGCCGGCAAGTGGAAATTCCAGCAGGCGTGGGTCGCGCTGACTCTGGTGATCGCCGCGTTCGGCATGTTCATGTCCACCACCGGGGGGCCGATTTTCGCCTTCGTCGCCATCTGTTTTGCGGCCATCGGCTTCAAGGCTGCTTCGGCACTGTTCTGGCCGATTCCGCAAAGCTATCTCGATGCGCGTATCGCAGCGGCGGTGATCGCGCTGATCAACTCCATCGGCAACCTCGGCGGCTTCGTTGCGCCGACCGCGTTCGGTTTTCTGGAACAGACCACCGGCTCTATCGAGGGCGGTCTGTATGGCCTGGCCGCGACTTCGCTGATAGCGGCGGTAGTGATTTTCTTCGCCCGCATGGCGCCCGGCGCCAAAGGCAAAACCCCGGCAAAGCCTGAACCCGAAACCGCCGTTGCGCCGACGGCCAACCCGGTGGCGAGCCACTGATTCCGACTCAACAGGAGCGTCATTTTGAAAATCACTCGCGTCACCGTCACTCCGATCGCTTTCCGTGATCCGCCGCTGCTCAACGCCAGTGGCATCCACGAACCGTTCGCCCTGCGTTCCATCATCGAGATCGAGAGCGACAACGGTTACATCGGTCTCGGCGAAAGCTATGGCGATGCCCCGGCGCTGGCGATTCAGCAACAGTTGCAATCGCAGTTGATCGGCCTCGATCCGTTCAACCTCAGTCAGCTGCGTCGCATCGTTCAGGCCACGGTCGCTGCCAACAAACCAACCAGTCTGGCGGGTGCCGAACTGGCGCCCGGTTCCCACGCCAGCAAGGCCGTCAGTAACGCGTATTCGGCATTCGAAGTGGCGTTTCTCGACTTGCAGGCGCGCTATTTGAATGTGCCGTTGGTGGACCTGCTGGGCGGGGCGGTGCGTGATGAAGTGCCGTTCAGCGCCTACCTGTTTTTCAAGTATGCGCAGCACGTTGATTCACCGTACAAACCGGACAACTGGGGCGAGGCGCTGAACGAACAGCAGATCGTCGCCCAGGCCGCGCGAATGATCGAGGCTTATGGCTTCAAGAGCATCAAGCTCAAGGCCGGCACGCTGCCGCCGGAGCACGAAGTGGCGTGCATCAAGGCGCTGAAAAAGGCCTTTCCCGGTTATCCGCTGCGCATCGATCCCAACGGCAACTGGTCGCTGGAAACCTCGATCCGCATGGCCGAGTTGCTGGGTGATGACCTGCAGTATTACGAAGACCCGACCCCGGGCCTCGAAGGGATGGCCGAACTGCACAAACGCACCGGGCTGCCGCTGGCGACCAACATGGTGGTCACCGATTTCGACGAATTCCGCCGTAGCGTCGCGTTGAACAGCGTGCAGATTGTCCTCGCCGATCACCATTACTGGGGCGGCCTGCGCGACACCCAGACGCTGGCGAAAATGTGCGATACCTTCGGCCTCGGCGTGTCGATGCACTCCAATTCACACCTGGGCATCAGCCTGATGGCGATGGCTCACGTGGCGGCGGCGGTGCCGAATCTGGATTACGCGTGCGACACCCATTATCCGTGGCAGGAGCCGGATGAAGAGGTGATCAAGGGCGGCAAGCTGCCGATCGTCGATGGCTGCGTGAAGATCACGCGTGCACCGGGCCTGGGGCTGGAACTGGATCACGATCAACTGGGCAAGCTGCATGACCAGTACCTGACCTGCGGCATTCGCCAGCGCGATGATGTACGGCAGATGCAGCGCTACAAGCCGGACTGGAAAGCAGTTAAGCCGCGATTTTGAGTGAGCAAAACCAGAGGGCGCCAAACGGCGCCCTCTGTTGTTTCAGAGCGTACGCATCAACCAGTCGCGAAACGCCTTCAGCGACGCCAGCGACTCATTGCGCGCCGGGTACACCAGGTAATAGCTGCGCCGGCTGCTGATCGGCTCGCCGAGTTGCAGCAGCTCGCCGTTGTGCAACTCATCCTCCACCAGAATTCTCGGCACCAGGCCGATGCCGATATTGGCGCGTACGGCCTGGATCAAGTGCGAGGTCATCTCGAAACTCGGCCCGATGCGCATGCTGCGATGGGGCAGGGCGTGATGACTGAACCACTCGGACCAGGCCTGAGCGTTGCTGCTGACGTTGAGCAGCAGTTGCCCGGCGATATCCTTGTCGGCAGTGAGACGTTCGGTATCGGACAACTGCGTGCTGGCGATCACCACCAATTCTTCAGTGTGCAGGCGGTGGGCGGTCAGCCCCGGCCAGTCACCGCCGCCGACGCAAATCGCCGCGTCGATTTCGCTGGTGTCGAAGTCGATCGTTTCGATGCGTGAATGCAGGTGCACGGTCATGCCCGGGTGCGCGGTGTAGAAGTCCTTCAAGCGCGGCAGCAGCCATTTGGAGCCGAAGGTCGGCAGGGTCGCCAGGCGCAAACTGTGGATGCCCGAGCCAAACGCCATGGCCTTCAACGTCGCGCTGCGAATCTGGCCGAGGGCTTCGGACAGTTCGCGTTGGTACATGCGCCCGACGTCGGTAAGGATCACCCGCCGGCCTTCGCGGCTGAACAGGCGCATGCCGAGCATCTTTTCCAGAATCTGCACCTGACGACTGACCGCGCTCTGGGTCAGCGACAGTTCGTGGGCGGCGCGGGTGTAGCTTTCATGGCGTGCGGCGGCTTCAAACGCCAGCAGCAACGACATCGAGGGAGTGAGGGTTCGCGGATTCATTCGTTTTAGTCATGGATTGCGGGTCGATTTTACGGTTGTCCCGGCGTCGCTCTGCAATGAACATAAGGCCTATGAGATGGCGGGAGCGTGACGCAATCATTCATTGCGCACAACTGTTCACCGCCACACGGCCCGTTTTTGACCGAGATTGCCCTCCCGATGATTGCCCAGCTGTCGCCTTCCACCGCGCTGAACACCGATTACCAACAGTTTCTCAAAGCCCTTGAAACCGGCGGTTTTCGCGGCGAAATCAGTGCCGACTACGCCAGCCGCGTGGTGCTGGCCACTGACAACTCGATCTACCAGCGCTTGCCGCAAGCGGCGGTATTCCCGCGTGACGCCGACGACGTGGCGCTGCTGGCGCGCCTGATCGCCGAACCGGCGTACCAGAAAGTGGTGATCACGCCTCGCGGCGGCGGCACCGGTACCAACGGCCAGTCGTTGACCGATGGCATCGTCGTCGACTTGTCGCGGCACATGAACCGCATCCTCGAAATCAACGTTGAACAGCGTTGGGTGCGGGTGCAGGCCGGTGTGGTGAAGGACCAACTGAACGCCGCCCTGAAATCCGCCGGGCTGTTTTTCGCCCCGGAACTGTCGACCTCCAACCGCGCTACGGTCGGCGGCATGATCAACACCGACGCCAGCGGCCAGGGCAGTTGCACCTACGGCAAGACCCGCGACCACGTGCTGGAACTGCACATGGTCCTGCGGGGTGGCGAGCGCTTGCACGGTCGCCCGCTGGAAGAAAGCGAGCTGACAGCGGAGTGTGCTCGCGAGGGCCGGGCCGGTGAGGTGTATCGCTGTGCGCGGCAGATCATTGATGAGCAGGGCGAGCTGATCCGGGAAACCTTCCCCGATCTCAATCGCTGCCTGACCGGCTACGACCTGGCGCACCTGCGCGAGGCCGACAACCGTTTCAACCTCAACAGCGTGCTGTGCGGCGCCGAGGGTTCGCTGGGGTTTGTGGTCGAGGCCAAACTCAACGTATTGCCGATCCCCAAGCACACGATGCTGGTGAACATTCGCTACGCCGGCTTCATGGATGCCTTGCGCGATGCCCGGGCGCTGATGGCGCTCAAGCCGCTGTCGATTGAAACCGTCGACTCCAAAGTGCTGTTGCTGGCGATGCAGGACATCGTCTGGCATGGCGTCGCCGAGTACTTTCCGGAAAGCGCCGAGCGGCCGACGCTGGGGATCAACCTGGTGGAGTTCTGCGGTGACGATCCCGAGGAGCTGCAAGGTCGGGTCGAGGCCTTCGTCCGGCACCTGGGCACTGACGCCACAGTCGAGCGCCTGGGCCATACGCTGGCTGTCGGTCATGCAGCGGTGAATCGCGTTTATGGCATGCGCAAACGCGCAGTGGGTCTGCTCGGCAACGTCGCCGGTGAAGCGCGGCCACAGCCGTTTGTCGAAGACACCGCCGTGCCACCGCAACACCTGGCCGAGTACATCGCCGAACTGCGCGACCTGCTCGACAGCCATAAGCTGCAATACGGCATGTTTGGCCACGTCGATGCCGGCGTGCTGCACGTACGGCCGATTCTCGACATGAAAGACCCACAACAAGCCGCACTGGTGCGCCCGGTGTCGGACGGCGTCGCCGCGTTGACCCAGCGTTACGGCGGCCTGCTGTGGGGTGAGCACGGCAAGGGCCTGCGTTCGGAATATGCGCCGGCCTTCTTCGGTGAGTTGTACCCGGCGCTGCAAGCCTTGAAGGCGGCGTTCGATCCGTTCAACCAGTTCAATCCGGGCAAGATCGCCACGCCGAACATTCCCGGCGCGGCATTGCTGAAGATCGACGAAGTGACCCTGCGCGGCGAACTCGATCGGCAGATCGACGAAAAAGTCTGGCAGGACTACGGCGCGGCCATGCACTGCAACGGCAACGGCGCCTGCTACAACTTTGATCCCGACGACGCCATGTGCCCGTCGTGGAAAGCCACCCGCCAGCGTGCGCAATCGCCGAAGGGCCGCGCTTCGCTGATTCGCGAATGGCTGCGTTTGCAGGGCGAGGCGGGTGTCGACGTGTTGGCCGATGCCAGTCGCCGTCCGCCGTTTTTCAGCACGTTGCTGCAGCGCTGGCGCAACAGCCGTGCGCAGGAACAGGACTTCTCCCACGAGGTGTACGACGCCATGGCCGGCTGCCTGGCGTGCAAGTCCTGCGCGGGGCAGTGCCCGGTGAAGGTCAACGTGCCGGACTTCCGCTCGCGTTTCCTGGAGCTGTATCACACACGTTATCTGCGGCCGGCGCGGGATTATCTGATTGCTTCGCTGGAGTACACGATTCCGTACATGGCGCGGATTCCGTTTCTCTATAACGGCTTGATGGGCGCCTCGTTCAGTCGTCGCTTGATCGAGCGTCTTGGCGGCATGGTCGATGTGCCATTGCTTAGCCGTTTCGATTTCCATGCGGCGATGCGTCGCTGGCAGGTTCAGCCTGCGTCGGTCGACGTGTTGTCGACGCTGACCCAAGCGCAACGCGAACGCAGCGTGGTGCTGGTGCAGGATGCGTTCACAAGGTATTTCGAGGCGCCGCTGCTGGCGGATCTGATCGAGTTGATTTCGCGTCTCGGCTATCAGGTCTACCTGGCACCGTTCAGTGCCAACGGCAAGCCGCTGCACGTGCAGGGTTTCCTGTCGGCGTTCAATCGCGCGGCGTTGCGCAATGCCGGGCAGTTGCGCGTGCTGGCCGAGATCGGGGTGCCGCTGGTGGGGCTCGATCCGGCGATGACCCTGGTCTATCGCCAGGAATATCTGAAAGTGCCGGGGATGGAGAAATGCCCGGAGGTGGCGCTGGTGCAGGAGTGGTTGCTCAAGGTCATGCCGGAGCAGGCCGATCAGCGCCGCGAGGACACCTTCCGCCTGCTGGCGCATTGCACCGAGAAAACCAACGCCCCGGCCGCCACCCGGCAATGGGAGCAGGTGTTCGAACGTGTCGGCCTGAATCTGGCGACCCAGGCCACCGGGTGCTGTGGGATGTCCGGTACTTACGGACACGAAGCGCGCAATCGCCAGACCTCGGCAGTGATCTACGAGCAATCCTGGGCGAAGCAGATCGAGGCGCCGGTGGAGAAGGGCGAGGCGCTGGCCACCGGGTATTCCTGCCGCAGTCAGGTCAAGCGCCAGGCCGATCAACAGCTGCGCCATCCGTTGCAGGTCGTGCTGGAAACCCTGCGCACAGCGTGATCGCCGTTTGAGAATCGCTAGCGATTGGATCGGCTTTTCATGTTATAAGGTAACGCAAATTATGCGACCGCTTTCGGGTGGTCGCATCGATCAACCTTTCGATTGCGATACCTCCATGACGATTGCGGTTCCCCGTTCTGCCCCCTTGGCGACTGGCCGGTTGCTGTCCATTGATGCGCTGCGTGGCCTGGTGATTCTCTTCATGTTGCTGGACCACGTGCGCGAAACTTTCCTGCTGCATCGTCAGGTCAGCGACCCGATGGACATCGCCAGCACGGAACCGGCGCTGTTCTTCAGCCGCACCCTGGCGCATCTGTGCGCGCCGGTGTTCGTGCTGCTGACCGGGTTGTCGGCGTGGCTGTTCGGCGAGAAGTACGACGGCAAGGCTGACGTCAGTGCCTTCCTGTTCAAGCGCGGTTTGTTTCTGGTGGCGCTCGAATTCACCCTGGTGAATTTCGCCTGGACGTTCCAGCTGCCGCCGACCGTGATCTACCTGCAAGTGATCTGGGCGATCGGCCTGAGCATGATCGCGCTGTCGCTGCTGGTCTGGCTGCCACGCTGGCTGCTGCTGACGTTGAGCGTTGCGATCATCGCCGGGCACAACCTGCTCGACGGACTGCACTTCGCAACCGAGTCGGCACTGCACGTGCCATGGGCAATCCTGCATGACCGCGGTTGGATCGAGGCCGGCGAGACTTTGCGTCTGCGCACCTCGTACCCGTTGTTGCCGTGGATCGGCGTGATCGGGCTGGGTTACGCGCTGGGGCCGTGGTTCGCTCGCGCAGCCGATGCCGGCGTGCGCCAGCGCCGTTTGTTGATCGGTGGTGTCGCCGGGTTGCTGGGCTTTGTCGGACTACGACTGGTCAACGGTTACGGCGAGAAACCCTGGGCTTTCGGTGACAGCGGTGTGCAAACCCTGATGAGCTTTTTCAACATCACCAAATACCCGCCGTCGCTGTTGTTCATCACGTTGACGTTGAGTGTCGGGCTACTGCTGTTGCTGGTATTCGAACGCGCGCAGGATCGACGCTGGATTCGCTGGCTGACGGTGTTCGGCTCGGCGCCGATGTTTTTCTACCTGCTGCACCTGTATGCGCTGAAGGTGCTGTACCTGATTGGCGTGGCGCTGTTCGGGCTCAATCAGGGCACCTATTTCGGTTTCTCGTCGGTGACGGCGGTGTGGCTGGCGGCGATGGTGCTGGCGGTCGCTTTGTTCCCGGCCGTGCGCTGGTTTTCGGCACTGAAGGCCCGACGCCGTGACATCGCCTGGTTGAAGTATCTGTAGAACGGCTCAGCTCGTTTTGCCCTCGCGGGCATTGCGGGCGAAGTCGATAAACGCCTTGAGCGGCGCCGGTATATGGCGTCGGCTCGGGTAGTACAGGTGCAGGCCGGGATAGTACGGACACCAGTCCGCCAGCACCTGCACCAGCCGTCCGCTCGCCAAGTGCTCGCGAGCCATGTCCTCGAACACATACGCCAGTCCCAAGCCCTGCAACGCCGGGCCGATCATCAGGCTGACATCGCCCAGGGTCAGGGGGCCGTTGACCTCGACTTCCTGTTCTATACCACCCCGTTCGAATTCCCAGCGGTACATCGAGCCGCTCGGGAACCGATGTCGGATGCAGGGAAGGGCATGCAAATCTTCAGGTTTCTGTGGCGCGGGATGTCGTTCGAAAAAGCCGGGCGAGCCGACCACCACTGAACGCAGATTCGGTCCGATGGGCATCGACACCATGTCAGCTTCCAGCCGGTTGCCGAAGCGTACACCTGCATCGAATCCGGAGGCGACGATATCCAGCAGCGCATCGCTCTCGACTACTTCCAGACGAATATCCGGGTAAATCTTCAGAAACTCGCTGGCTATAGACAGCAGCACCAGCTCGCACGCCTGGCGCCCGGAGGTAATGCGCAGATTGCCCGAGGGCTTGTCGCGAAAGTGATTGAGGTCTTCAAGCGCATCTTCGATATCGCGAAACGCCGGTTTCAGCCGCGCATACAACCGCTCGCCCGCCTCGGTCAGAGCCACGCTGCGGGTGGTGCGATTGAACAGGCGCACGCCGAGGCGATTTTCCAGCGCTCGCAATGAATGGCTCAGCGCCGACGGCGTCAGGCCCAGATCCACCGCCGCACGGCTGAAATTCAGGTGCTGGGCAATGCAGAGAAAGATCGACAGATCCGTCGTGGACGGGTTTTTCATTTGTGAGCGCCTTTCACAAAGTCATGCAAATTTGTTGGGATTATCACATCAGTAGCACGGCTTTAAAGTCGACTCAACTCATCAAGAAGGCCCCGGCAATCTCGCCAGGGTCACCGACAGGAGGAGTTGATATGCGTACCTGGCTGATTACCGGAGCTTCCCGTGGTTTTGGCACCCTTATCGCTGAACAGGCCCTGCGTGCCGGTGACGCGGTGATTGCCACCGCCCGCAACCCGCAAGACATCACCGACCGCCTCGGCGATCACCCGAACCTGCTGGCCGTAAGGCTGGACGTCACCCGCGAAGAGGAAGCCCACCAAGCGGTGGCAGCAGGCATCAAGCGCTTCGGCCGCATCGACGTGCTGATCAACAATGCCGGCTTCGGCGTGTTGGGCGCCGTCGAAGAAACCAGCGCCAGCGAAACCGAGCGCCTGTTCGCCACCAACGTGTTCGGCCTGCTCAACGTCACCCGCGCCGTCCTGCCACACATGCGCGCCCAGCGCAGTGGACGGGTCATCAACATCTCGTCGATTGGCGGTTATCAGGCCTACGTGGGCTGGGGTGTCTACGGCTCGACCAAGTTCGCAGTGGAAGGCATCAGCGAAGCGCTGCATCAGGAACTGGCGCCGCTGGGCATTCATGCCACGGTGGTCGAACCGGGCTTCTTCCGCACCGACTTCCTCGACGAACAATCGCTGATCAAGACCGCGCTGGTGCTGCCGGACTATGACGAAACCGTCGGCAAGATGCGCACGTTTGCCGAAGCGGCCAACCATGCACAACCGGGCGATCCGCTGAAGTTTGCCGAAGCGATGCTGGCGCTGGTCAACGCGCCGAACCCGCCGCAGCGGCTGGCGCTGGGCAGCGACACGATCGCGCGGATCGAAGCGAAGAACCGTTTGGTGGCGCAGGAGTTGGCCGAGTGGAATGAGCTGGCGCTGTCCACGGATTTCAAGGACTGACCTAGCCCCTCGTTGAAGCTATCGCAGGCTGCGCTCTATTGATCGCAGCCTGATTTTCTTTTCATTGGATGAAATCATGACAAACGTCTCCCAACACCAAGGCACGCGCGACAAGCTGCTGATCCTCGCGGCCATTTGCCTGTCGGCGCTGGTCCTTCCGTTAAGTTTTACCGGTGGCGCGGTGGCGACGCCGGCCATCGGCCGTGACCTGGGCGGCAGCCCTGTGGCGCTGACCTGGATCACCAATGCGTTCATGTTGTCGTTCGGCAGTCTGCTGATGGCGGCGGGGGCGTTGGCCGATGTCTATGGACGCAAGCGCCTGTTCACCGCCGGCATGCTGTTGTTCACCGCAGCGTCGATTGCCCAGAGCCTGGCGCCTTCGGTGTTCTGGCTGGATGTGTTGCGGGCGATTCAGGGCGTGGCCGGTGCGGCGGCGCTGGCCAGTGGTTCGGCGGCGTTGGCGCAGGAATTCGAAGGCCATGCGCGCACCCGTGCGTACAGCATGCTCGGCACCACGTTTGGTATCGGTCTCGCGTTCGGCCCGTTGGTGGCCGGAGCGTTGATCGAGGCGTTCAACTGGCGCGCGATCTTTGTGTTCACCGCGCCGATTGGTGTGATCGCGATGGTCTTCGGCCTGCCGCGCATGCGTGAAACCCGCGACCCCGACGCCAGCGGTCTCGACTGGGCGGGTACCGTGACGTTCAGCTCGATGCTGGCGCTGTTCACGTTCGGAGTGATCCAGGCGCCCGAAAGCGGTTGGGGCAGTCCGTTAGTGGTCGGTCTGTTGGGTGCTTCGGCGTTGTTGCTGGCGCTGTTCGTCTTCATCGAAATGCGCGTCAAACGTCCAATGCTCGATCTGACGCTGTTCCGCTTTCCGCGCTTCGTCGGCGTGCAGATGCTGCCGATCGGCACCTGCTATTGCTACATCGTGCTGGTGGTCATGCTGCCGCTGCGCTTTATCGGTGTCGAAGGCTTGAGTGAAATCGATGCCGGCCTGCTGTTGCTGGCGCTGTCGGCGCCGATGCTGGTGGTGCCGATGCTGGCGGCGTCCATGACCCGGTTTGTCTCGGCCGGCATCCTGTCGGGCGTGGGCTTCCTGATTGCCGCCGTGGGGCTGCACTGGCTGAGTCTGTACAACGTCGGCGAGCCGAAATTTGCGCTGGTGGTGCCGATGGTATTGATCGGGATCGGCGCGGGTCTGCCGTGGGGCTTGATGGATGGACTGTCGGTCAGCGTGGTGCCGAAAGAGCGCGCCGGTATGGCGGCCGGGATATTCAACACGGTGCGGGTGGCGGGTGAGGGGATTGCGTTGGCCAGCGTCGCGGCGATTCTTGCTTCGCTGCTACACACGGATCTCCAAGCAGTGGCCGGCGGTGCAGACGCAGCGCTGATTGCCGAGACCGCGCACCGGGTGACCACTGGCGACATGGCCCATGCGATCAACACAGTTCCGGGGTTGGCTAACGAACGGCTGGTGCAGGGTTACGCCTCGGCGTTCCAGTATCTACTGCACATCCTGACGATCATCACCCTGGTGTCGGCGGCTGTGGTGCTGGGGCTATTAAGCAAAGATCGGACGGTGTCGGAACCCCAACAGGCTGCGGCATAAATGAAAAAGCCCGGAAGCGCAAAACGCTTCCGGGCTTTTTTCATTGGATCAACGGCGATCCAGCCACACCGTCTGCGCATTGCAGAACTCGCGCACGCCGAAGTGCGACAGCTCACGGCCGAAACCGCTTTTCTTCACGCCGCCGAAGGTCACGCGCGGGTCGCTGGCGGAGTAGCCGTTGATGAACACGCCACCGGTTTCCAGTTCGCTGGTCAGTTGCTGGGCCAGGGCGACGTTGGCGGTGTAGATCGTGGCAGTCAGGCCGAACTCGCTGTCGTTGGCCAGGGCCACGGCATGGGCGCAGTCGCGGGCGGTGATGATCGAGGCCACCGGGCCGAACAGCTCCTGTTTGAACGAGGTCATGCGGTCGGTGACGTCGGCCAGTACGGTCGGCTCGTAGTAGTTGCCCGGTCCTTGGACTTTGCCGCCGCCGAGCAGCAGGGTGGCGCCTTCTTCCAGGGTGTCGCGCACTTGTTGATCCAGTTCGTCGCGCAGGTCGAAACGAGCCATCGGGCCGATGTAGTTGTCGGCGGACAACGGATCGCCCATCTTCAACTGGCGCGTGGCTTCGACGAATTTGCGGGTGAATTCTTCGACTACGCCTTCTTCGATGATCAGACGTTTGGCGGCGGCGCAGACCTGGCCGGAGTTCTGATAACGACCGATCACTGCTGCTTGCACGGCTTCGTCGATATCGGCGTCGTTGAGCACGATGAACGGATCGGAACCGCCGAGTTCCAGCACGCATTTCTTCAGCGCGGCACCGGCCTGTGCGCCGATGGCCATGCCGGCGCGGACGCTGCCGGTCAGGGTCACGGCAGCAATGCGCGGATCAGCAATGGCGGTGGAAACGCCTTCCGGGGTGACGTTGATCACTTCAAACACGCCATCGGCGAAACCGGCGCGGGTGAAGGCGTCGCGCAACAGATAGGCGCTGCCCATCACGTTCGGTGCATGCTTGAGTACGTAGGTGTTGCCGGCGATCAGCGCCGGGACGGCGCCGCGCAGCACTTGCCAGATCGGAAAGTTCCACGGCATCACGGCGAGGATCGGGCCGAGCGGACGGTATTCGATGCGCGCCTTGCCGCCTTCGACCAGCGTCGCTTCGGCGTTGAGCATGGCCGGGCCGTGTTCGGCATACCACTCGCAGAGCTTGGCGCATTTCTCGATTTCACCACGGGCCTGGGCGATCGGTTTGCCCATTTCCTGGGTGATCATGGTCGCCATGGCTTCGCTGCTGTCACGCAGCGCGCCGGCCAGCGCAGTCAGGGCGCGGGAGCGATCCTGCAGCGGTTTGCGTTTCCACTTGTTGAAGCCGAAGGCGGCGCGGGTCAGCGCAGCGTCGAGGGCTTCGGCGGATTCGAAAGCGTAATGACCGATCTGCTCGCCGGTGGCGGGATTGATCGAGATAGCGTGGGTCTGGCTGGAAATCGGGCTCATGGCATCGTCCTGCGAGGTCAGTGGATGCGCTCAGAGTAGGGTGGCGTTTGGTTTCTGGAAACTGAATAATAAAGAGCGTTTCTTTCACGATTGGAGAATTACTGTGGATCTGGTGCAACTGGAAATTTTCAAGGCTGTTGCCGAGCACGGCAGCATCAGCGCGGCGGCGGCGCAGATCCATCGCGTGCCGTCGAACCTGACGACCCGCATCAAACAGTTGGAGGAAGATCTGGGCGTCGACCTGTTCATCCGTGAGAAAAGCCGCTTGCGCCTGTCGCCGGCCGGCTGGAGTTTTCTCGAGTACGCACGGCGCATTCTTGACCTGGTCCAGGAAGCGCGCGCCACGGTGGCCGGGGAGGAACCGCAAGGGGCGTTCCCGCTGGGCTCCCTGGAAAGCACGGCGGCGGTGCGGATTCCCGGTTTGCTGGCAACCTATAACCAGCAACACCCGAAGGTCGATCTGGACCTGTCGACCGGGCCGTCCGGGACGATGATCGACGGTGTGCTCTCCGGACGCCTGGCGGCTGCGTTCGTCGACGGCCCGGTTCTGCATCCGGCGCTGGAGGGCATCCCGGCGTTCGAAGAAGAAATGGTCATCATCTCGCCACTGCATCACGGGCCGATCCAGCGCGCGGCGGACGTGAACGGCGAGAACATCTATGCGTTCCGCTCGAACTGCTCCTATCGCCATCACTTCGAAAAATGGTTCAGCACCGATGCTGCCGTGCCCGGCAAGATTTTTGAAATGGAGTCTTATCACGGCATGCTCGCCTGCGTCAGTGCCGGCGCCGGCCTGGCCCTGATGCCGCGCAGCATGCTGCAAAGCATGCCCGGCTGCGCGACGGTCAGCGTATGGCCGCTGGCGTCGGATTTTCGCTATCTGACGACGTGGCTGGTATGGCGGCGGGGTACGGTTTCGCGCAGTCTGAGCATGTTTGTGCGCTTGCTGGAAGAGCGCGGTGTGGTGCGCGCAGAAGAGAATTGACACGTTGTGTCATGGTTGTATCTTAGGCGTCCTGTTTCGCAATATAAAAAACTATACAGCGCAAGCGATTAGCCAGAAGGAATCAGCGATGACCACAGCCCTGAGCGGAAAAGAAGCGGTAGGTGAGCGTTTTGTGCTGGATACCATGCGCCACGCCCAGCAGTTGACCTGGAAGGCCGTGGACGAGATTGCCAAGGTGATCAAACCGGGGATGCGCGAGTCGGAAGCCCATGCACGGGGCAAGAGAATTCTCGTTGAACTGGGCATGGACCGGATCTGGCATCCGCTGTTGATCCGCTTCGGCGCCAACACGCTGAAGACCTTCAAGGCGCGTTCCGACGGCGATCCGATTCTGGGTGAGAACGACATTTTCTTCATCGACATGGGCGTGGTCTGGGAAGGCCATGAAGGCGATGCCGGGGCGACGTTCGTCACCGGTTCCGATCCGCAAATGATCGCTTGTGCGGCGGCCTCCAAAGAACTCTTCGACAAGGTCGAAGCCTTCTGGCGTCAGGGCGTGACCGGTGTCGGGCTGTACCGTTACGCCACCGATCAGGCCGAGGCGATGGGCTGGAAACTGAACCTGGACATCAAGGGCCACCGGGTCAGCGATTTCCCTCACGCGATCTATCGCGGCGGCAATCTTGGTGACTTCGACCAGGCTCCGAATGCCGGTGTGTGGATTCTGGAAATCCAGATCGAACACCCTGAGCTTCCGTACGGTGCTTTCTATGAAGACCTGCTCATTTGATTGAAAAGCTTGCCCGGTTCGGTGATTCGCCGAACCGGGCATTTTTTATTGTCCGTCTATGCTGCGGGGCAGGTCGAGCGGATTACCGTCGCGCAACACCTCCGGCAGCAATGCATCGGGAAAGCCCTGATACGCCACCGGCCGCAAAAAGCGTTCGATCGAGGTCATGCCGACCGAGGTGAAGCGGCTGTCCGAGGTAGCCGGGAACGGCCCGCCGTGTACCGTAGCGAAGGTCACTTCCTGCGGATGGGCAAAGGCGTTGACCACGATGCGCCCGGTGCGGCGTTCGAGGATCGGCAGCAGACGCCGGGCCAGATCCAGATCGCGGTCTTCAAGGTGAATGGCTGCGCTCAGTTGGCCCTTGAACGAACGGGCAACCGCCAGCAGCTCTTCTTCATCGTTGACCGTTACCAACAGCGCCGCCGGACCGAACACTTCATGGGCCAGCGCCGGTTCGCTGAGCAGGCGTTGACCGTCAACTTCCAGCAGCGCCGAGCGCCCTTCAAACTGGCCATCCGCCGGAGCGCCGACCGCTACCAGATTCGCTCCCACGCTTTCCATCGCCACCAGGCCTTTGACGTATGAACCGTGAATCCCCGGCGTCAACATTGTGCGTGCCGGCGCTTCGCTGACTCGCTTGATCATGGCGCTGCGCAGCGCGTGCAGACCTTCGCCCTCGACCGCGATCAGGATCGACGGACACAGACAGGCTTGACCGACATTCACCAGCATCCGTTCGATAAAGCCATCGCCGATTTCGCCGCCACGTGCGGACAGCGCTGCGGGCAAAATGAACGTCGGGTTGACGCTGGTCATTTCGGTAAACACCGGAATCGGATCAGGCCGCAACTGCGCGCGACGATAAAGCGCCATGCCGCCCACCTCTGAACCGGTGAACGTCACCGCTTTAATCAAAGGATGATCGACCAGCGCCTCACCGATGGCATTGCCGCCACCGCGCACCATCGAAAAAACACCCTCGTGCAAGCCATGCTTCTGCACCGCTTTACGGATGGCGCTAGCCTGGATTTCCGAGGCTCCAGGATGCGCGTTGTGCGCCTTGAGAATCACCGTCGCACCGGCTGCAAGTGCCGACGCGGTGTCGCCACCGGCCACCGAATAGGAGATCGGAAAGTTGCTCGCACCGAAGATCGCCACCGGGCCGATGGCAACTTTCTGCAGGCGATGATCCATCCGTGGTCGCGGCTGTCGATCAGGTTGCGCCGGGTCTATCGCCAGTTGCAGAAAGCGCCCCTTGCGCACCACCTCGGCGAACTGACGGAACTGGGTCGCAGCTTTGGCGGCTTCGCCTTCCAGTTGTGCATGGGGCAGGCCGGTTTCCAGCGCGGCCCGGGCAGCCATTTCTTCGCGCACGGCGTCGAGGTTGTCGGCGATGCTTTCCAGAAACGCCGCACGTTCGGTCAGCGAGGTGTGGCTATAGCTATCGAATGCCGCGTCGGCGAGGGTTGCAGCCTGATCGACTTGCGCCGCGCCGCCGAAGGCAAAATCCGGCTCGATCAGCGTGTTGGTCGCTGGATTCAGCGCCTTCATCGTGCCCTCGGTGGCGGCGATGTCAGTGGCGCCGATCAGCAGGTGGCCGGTCAGATTCATTTCGCTTCACCCTGCGACTGAAGAGTGGCGATCAGTTCGTCTGTAGTGGTGATGACATGAGCGAAGGTCGGGCCGTTGAGTTCGTGGGCGGCGTGCATCATTTCCTCTTTGAACGCGGCGGTCGCATCGCGCACCAGCGTGACGTGATAGCCGAGTTCGGACGCATAGCGCGCGGTGGCTTCGATGCAGGTGTTGGCCAGCAGGCCGACGATGATCACGTGAGTGATGCCTTGCTGCTTCAGGCGAAAATCCAGGTCGGTGTTGGCGAAACCGCTGGAGCCCCAGTGTTCCTGAACCACGATGTCGCCGTCCTTCGGCGCGAAATCCGGGTGCCATTCGCCACCCCATTCGCCGCGCGCGAAGTGGTGCATGTGCATGATCTTTTGTTGGGTCGGGGTTGGGTGATCCCAGTTCTCGTAGTCGCCTTTTACCCAGCGGTGATGCGGTACGATGACGACCGGAATCGGCAGGGCCCGCACGGCGCGATCGAGTTTGCGCAGGTTGTCGAGCAGGCCGTTCTGCTCTGCCATCGGTTTGAGCAGCGGAAAGATCTTGCCGCCGTCGGAGAGAAAATCGTTGTACGGATCGACCAGCAGGTAGGCGGTTCTGTCGAGCGGATAGAGAGGTTTCGACATGACGATGGACTCCGGCAATGAGAGTGATCGATGCTCAGGGCTTGTTCCCGCATCGTGTTGATATGATAATCATAGTAACTGTGAAAGAGGCAAGCCCTGATGGCTGTAAACGATAGTCTTCCCGACACGCTGTGCCCGATTTCCCGGGCCGAGGCGATCGTCGGCGACCGCTGGACGGTGCTGGTTTTGCGCGAATTGTTCATGGGCAGCCACCGCTATGACGAGATCCTGGCGCAGACCGGCGGCACGCCGCAGATGATTGCCGCCCGTCTGAAAAGCCTGGAGGCGCACGGACTGGTCGAGCGTCGCTTGTACAACGAGCGGCCGAAACGCTACGAGTACCACCTCACTGCAAAGGGCGAGGCGTTTTACCCGGTGGTGATTGCGTTACGTGCCTGGGGCGAGACCTGGTGCAAGTCGCCGGAGGAAGGGCTGGCGGTGAACATGACCCACAAGAACTGCAACCACAGCGCCGGACTCGGGCCGTTGTGCGATCACTGCGGTGAGGTGTTGCGCCGTGAGGATTTGATCAGCCAGCCTCAAGAGGCGTACGCCGCGGAACGGCAGGCGCGGCGTGAGGCGTTCAAGGCGAAATAGACGGCTCCATCCAAAACAAAAAAGGCCCTCATTTGCGAGGGCCTTCGTGTGTCAGCTCAGAACGAATGGCTTACAGACTGCCCGCCAGTTTTCCGGAAGTCAGCCGCCGACGATAAGCACTGTCACGAGTCGCCAGCCAGAAATACAGCGGCGAGGTCACCAGCAAGCCAACCACCCACGACAGGTCCGCACCGTTGATGTGCGCCGACACCGGACCGACGTACAGCGGCGTGTTCATGAATGGAATCTGCACCGCGATACCGATCGCATACGCCAGCAAGGCTTGCGGGTTGTAGCGGCCGTAGATGCCGCCATCGACCTGGAAGATCGAGCCGATGTCGTACTGGCCTTTGTGGATGGCGTAGAAGTCGATCAGGTTGATCGCGGTCCACGGCACCAACACCACCAGCAACACCAGCACCATGTCGACGAAGTGGCCGATGAAGTCTGCCGAAGCGCCGACCGCAGCGAAGCAGCAGGCCAGCAGCACGATGATCGAAATCACGGCGCGGCTCTTGGCGGTCGGGATCCAGCGGTAAGCGAAAGTCTGCACCAGGGTGATCAGCGACAGCACCGCGCCATACAGGTTGAGGGCGTTGTGGCTGATGACGCTGAGCAGGAACAGCACCAGCATCAACGGGCCGATGGCGCCGGTGGCGAGTTTCACCGCGTCCATGGTGTCCATGCCCACCGGTGTTGCCAGCACGGCAACGGCGCCGAACACGAACGACAGGCTCGAGCCCAGCGCCGATCCCAGATAGGTCGTCCAGAAGGTCGCCGCCACCGGCACGTTCGCCGGCAGGTAACGCGAGTAGTCCGACACGTAAGGCGCAAACGCGATCTGCCACAGCGCCGCCAGCGAGACCGTCGCAAGCCAGCCCGAAAGGTTGAAGCTGCCGCGCGTGAGGAAATCATCGGTCTGGATGTGGGTGAGGATGTAGCCGAAGCCGATCACGATACCGATCCCCAAGACCCAGGTGCCGATGCGGTTGAGCACGTGGATGAAGCGGTAACCGATGATCCCGATGATCCCCAAACCCAGCGCACCGATGACGATGCCGACCGGCACCGGAACGCTGTCGACCACGCCATGCAGCGACTTGCCGGCCAGCACAATGTTGGAGGCGAAGAAGCCGATGTACATGACGCCGGCAATCAACACCACCAACAGCGCGCCGAGGGAGCCGAACTGCGCGCGGCTCTGGATCATCTGCGGAATGCCCATCTGCGGGCCCTGCGCCGAGTGCAGCGCCATCAGCACACCGCCGACCAGATGACCAACCAGAATGGCGACGATGCCCCACACCAGATTCAGGTGAAACAGCTGCACGCCGAGGGCGCCGGTGACGATGGGCAACGGCGCGATATTGCCGCCGAACCAGAGGGTGAACAGATCCCGAACCTTTCCGTGGCGATCTTCGGGCGGCACGTAGCCGATCGTGTGTTTTTCAATGAGCGGTGCAGACGTTGATGCAGAGGTGGCCATGACGAACTCCAAGGCAAGGACGAGTACGTGGACGTACTTCAGTGAGCGCCGGCACGGACGGCGCATTTCTTGTTGGGGTTGATCATGGGCAAGGAAAGGTGAGAGATAAATTAGTAGTTTTGTTGCTTCAGGCGTTAAAAAAACGAGGCTCTCCGGTCAGGTTGAAACGCTCTGTTTCGGGCGTTTCAGCGCCATGAACGACAACGCAGCTGACCTCCATCGGAGCAGCTGTCTGTCGGTGTTATTGCGGCTCGGCTGCGGATTTGAATCCGGCAGCCAGACCGGTCTTTCAAAGGCGAATAGACGCCAGCATCCGTTGCAGCATCTCATCGCAGGCCGTGAGCTGATCGACGCTGACGAACTCGTCCGGCTTGTGGCCCTGATCCATGCTGCCGGGGCCGCACACCACCGTGGGAATCCCCACCGCATCGAACAATCCGCCTTCAGTGCCAAACGCCACTGTGCCGAAATCGTCCGAACCACAGAACGTGGCGATCAATTCCGCAGCCTTGCTTCG
Source organism: Pseudomonas sp. GW456-12-10-14-LB2 (assembly GCF_002884345.1). Lineage (NCBI taxonomy): Bacteria > Pseudomonadati > Pseudomonadota > Gammaproteobacteria > Pseudomonadales > Pseudomonadaceae > Pseudomonas > Pseudomonas sp. GW456-12-10-14-LB2. Next base: position 16,287 of record NZ_POHV01000050.1, on the reverse strand, counting down.
GGCATCGGTGGCCAGCCCCGGATAGGCCGACAGTTCGCTGAAACGGATATCGCTCTGCTCGCTGACGGCCCGCATGCGCGGCAGCATTTGCTGTTCGGCATAGGTCTTGAGTTGCTGCGCGACGACCGCCGGATCCTGCGAGGGCAGGGCGCGGATTTCGAAGTCGAAACGACAGTCGGCGGGGACGATGTTCAACGCCTTGCCACCGTTGATCACGCCGGTTTGCACCGTGGAGTACGGCGGGTCGAAACGCGGATCGAGGTGCTCGTCCTTGAGTTGCCGGCCGATGCGTCCCAGCTCGCCGATCAGCTCGGCGGCGCATTCGATGGCGTTGACCCCAAGTGGCGCGTAAGCCGAGTGACAGGCATGACCCTGGACATCGCAACGCATTGCCAATTTGCCCTTGTGCCCGAGCACCGGTTTGAGTTCGGTCGGCTCGCCGATGATGCACAGCAGCGGTTTGACCGGACGCTGCTCCAGCACCTTGAGCAACGAGCGCACGCCGAGGCAGCCGACTTCTTCGTCATAGGACAAAGCAATGTGCACCGGCAGTCGCAACGGTGCTTCGAGCAACGACGGCACCAGCGCCAGCACGCAGGCGATGTAGCCCTTCATGTCCGCCGTGCCGCGACCGTAAAGCTTGCCGTCACGCTCGCTGAGTTCGAACGGCGGCAGCGTCCACGGCTGGCCATCGACGGGCACCACATCGGTGTGCCCCGACAACACGATGCCCGGCTGATCGGCCGGGCCAATCGTGGCGAACAGATTGGCCTTGCTGCGCTCATCGTTGTAGATCAGCTCGCATGGCACGTCGAAACTTTCGAGGTAGCTGCGCACGAAGTCGATCAATTGCAGGTTGGACTCGCGGCTGGTGGTGTCGAACCCCACCAGCGTCTTGAGCAACGCGACGCTGTCGCTCATCGGTCGTCTCCGGCAACCCCGTAGCCCGGCGCCTTGGCCGGATCGAGGGCGCGGTCGATGTAGTCCTGCAACTGCGGGCGATAGGCGTCCCACAGTTTTTGCAGTTGGCCGATCGGGTCTTCATCGGCCCAGTCCACCCGCAGGTTGACGATGGGCCAGGTCAGTTCACCCACCACGACCACGGCTGCCGAATGCACCGGACCTGCTTCACCACCCAAGGCCTGGGCGGCGTGCAGGGCTTTGATCAGGCGATCGGCCAATTGACCTTCGCCTTCTTCGAACGCGCTGACCATGGCTTCGATCACCGAGCGCCCGGCGAGCATGTTGCCCGCCGCCACGCATTGCTCTCCCGACACGGCGTTGTGCACGCCCAAGGTTTGCGCGCCGCTGAAATGCGCGGTCTGGCCGAGGTGGTTAATGGCCGTGATCTGCCGGTACTGACTGTAGCCGTTGCGGGTCAGCACCTTGTCCAGCGCCGCCTCGGGCGCCAGACCTTGCTCCATCAGGGCGAGCACTTCCGGGCCGAGCGACGGCAGAGTGATGTTCTGGCTCGACACCGCACCAACCCCCGGCAACAGCCACGGGCAGCGGGCGCCGACGGCGATGCTGGAGGAGCTGATGGCGATGCCGAACTGACCGGTTTCGGGGCAGCGGGCGGCGATGGAAAATGTCATGTGTGGCCTCCTTTCGCTAAGGTCGAATTACTCGGGAATCACCGCAACCACATCAATTTCCATCAGCCACTGCGGCTGACCCAAAGCCGACACCACCAGCCCGGTGGAGATCGGGAACACGCCCTTCAGCCATTTGCCGACTTCCTGATACACCGGCTCGCGGTAGCGCGGGTCGATCAGGTAAGTGGTGGTCTTGACGATATGGCTCAGGTCGCTGCCGGCCTCTTCGAGCAGTTGCTTGACGTTGCGCATGGCCTGTTCGGTCTGCGCGCGCGGGTCGCCGAGACCGACCAGTTCGCCATCGAAATTGGTCCCGACCTGACCACGGACATACACGGTGTTGCCGGCGCGCACGGCCTGGCACAGGTCGTTGTCCAGGGTCTGGTTCGGGTAAGTGTCCTTGGTGTTGAACATGCGGATGCGGGTGTGGGTTGGCTGACTCATGTGCGGCTCCTGACGAATTCGGACCCGGCGCGACGGGCGCCGGGATTGAAGAGGGAAATCAAGCGTCGACGGTGTCGACAGCGTTGTTGTGCAGCGCGGCTTCGCGTTGTTCGGCATCGCGATAGGCCAGGTATTTGCGCTGGGTGGCGATGTGATCGGCCACGTGCTTGGCGTCGTGCCACACGCCCCAGATGAACGACGAACCGCGTCGCGACTGCCACGGCAGACCGAGGAAATACACGCCCGATTCGCTGGACACACCGCGCTGGTGTTGCGGCTTGCCGTTGTCGTCGAACGCGGCGACTTTCAGCCACGAATAGTCCACGGCAAACCCGGTGGCCCAGATGATCGAGGTGATACCGGCGGCGGCCAGATCGAGATCGGCCAGCGGGTTTTTCACGCATTCAGGATCCGGATAAGTCTCGCGGGCTTCCGGTTCCAGCGGCAGGTCGAGGCCGTTGCGTTCGATGTAGGCGTCGGCGGCATCCAGCAGCGCGAGGTAGTTCTCGTCGCCACGCTTGAGGTTGTCGCGCAGGTCCTGTTTGAAGGTCACCACGCCGTCGCTGAACGATTCGGTGACGCCGACCAGGGTCATGCCGCGATGGGCCAGACCACGGAAGTCGATGGTGCGGCCACCGTGGGCACCGCTGACGGCGATGGTCACGTGCTCGCGGCCGGGTTTCATCGCGGCTTGATCCCACTCGCCGAGCACGCCCAGCCACCAGCAGAAATCACGGTTGCGGTAAGCGCGGGGAGGGCGGTCGTGGGCGCCGACCGAGAGGTAAACCTGCTTGCCCGAGCGCTGCAATTCATCGGCGATCTGCACGCCCGACGAACCGGCACCGACCACCAGCACTGCGCCGGCCGGCAACTGCTGCGGGTTGCGATAATCAGCCGAGTGAATCTGCAGCAGACGCTCATCTTTCGGTGCAATGGCCGGGATCACCGGACGCTGGAACGGGCCGGTGGCGGCGACGACGCGGGCCGCTTCGATCACGCCCTCGGAGGTCTCGATGGTGAAGCCCGGACGCCCGACATTGCGCACTACGCTTTTCACATCGACGCCGGTGCGGATCGGCGCGTTGAATTTCTTTGCATACGCTTCGAAGTAATCGGCGACACGTTCCTTGTGGGCAAAACCGTCCGGATCGACATCATCGAATTCCATCCCCGGAAACCGGTCGTGCCACGCCGGACCGTTGGCCACCAGCGAGTCCCAGCGCCCGGTGCGCCAGCGTTCGGCAATGCGGCTGCGCTCCAGCACCAGGTGCGGCACACCGAGTTTGCTCAGGTGTTCACTCATGGCCACACCCGCTTGACCGGCGCCGACAACAAGCGTGTCTGTTTTTATTATTTCAGTGGTCATCTCTGATCCCTTCTCACGAGGCCGTTGGATTCAGGTCGCTGTCGACCTGTTCTCTGTGCTTGGGATCAGACTAGGGAGGGGGTGGTTATCGGTAAAATATTATTAAGCTGGCATGTGAAGATAAAAACGTGATGCAGAGGCCTGAAAGCTCCGTAAATACGGGGCTTCACCTTTGCACCGGAATCCGGGACAACAAAAAAAAGGACCGCCGACAGGGTAGTCGACGGCCCTTTTCAAGGCGTGTTCAGATCACAAGGACTCAGCGATCGAGAAACGCCAGCAGGTCTTCATTCAATTGCTGCGCATGAGTCACCGCAAAGCCGTGCGGCGCACCTGCGTAGACTTTCAGTTCAGCGCCCTTGATTTGCGCGGCCGCTTGTTTGCCGGTGGTTTCGAACGGCACGATCTGATCGCCATCGCCGTGAATCACCAACGTCGGCACATCGATTTTCGCCATGTCCGGGCGGAAGTCGGTTTCCGAGAATGCAGTGACGCAAGCCACGGTGCCTTTGAGCGAGGCCAGCAGGGCGATGTTCAGGGTTTGGGTCAGCACGCCGTCGGAGACTTTCTGACCCTGATTGGTGCCGTAGAACGGGGCGTTGAAGTCAGCGATGAACTGCGCGCGGTCCTTCAGCAAGCCGGCCTTGATCCCGTCGAACACCGACTTGTCGACGCCTTCGGCAAAGTCCGGTTTCTTGCCGAACAGCGGGGTCACCGCGCCCAGCAACACCAGTCCGGCAACGCGCTCGCTGCCGTGGCGTGCGATGTAGCGGCTGACATCGCCGCCGCCCATGGAGAAGCCGACCAGGGTCACGTCACGCAGATCCAGGTGCTCGATCAGTTGCGCGATGTCATCGGCGAAGGTGTCGTAGTCGTAGCCGGTCCACGGCTGCTCGGAACGGCCGAAGCCACGACGGTCAAAGGCGATGGTGCGATAGCCGCGGCTGCTCAGATATTCCATCTGGTATTCCCACATGTCGGCATCCAGCGGCCAGCCGTGACTGAACAGCACGGGCTTGCCGCTGCCCCAGTCCTTGAAATAGATCTCGGTGCCGTCTTGGGTCGTGAACGTGCTCATGAAAACTCCTTGGGTGAGGGCCTGCGTGGATGCCGTGATGGCAGCGTTCACTATCGCGACAAAGGGCATTGGCCACTTGTACGCAGGTGCTAAGTTTCGTGGCGCACGCGTTAACGGTTTGGCGGCATGAGTTGTAAGATGCAACCGCATCGAACCTGCCGTTTTGCCGGAGACACCCGAAATGAAGCGCAAAAGCCTTGCGGGCAATGCCTGCCCGATCGCCCGGACACTCGACCTGATCGGTGACTGGTGGTCGTTGCTGATCATCCGCGATGCGCTGGAAGGCATTAGTCGTTTCAGCGATTTCGAGAAGAGCCTGGAGATCGCCAAGAACATGTTGAGCACCCGGCTCAAAGGGCTGGTGGAACGCGACATCCTGCGCCTGGTGCCAGCGTCCGATGGCAGCGCTTACAAGGAATACGTGCTGACCGAAAAGGGCCGGGCGTTGCAAACCGTGATCGTTGCGTTGTCGCAGTGGGGTGGGGAGTTCATGTTCGAGCCTGGCGAGCCGGGGTCGGTGATGGTGGATGCGCAGAAGCGTCAGCCGATCAGGAAGCTTCAGTTGCTGTCGGCCGATGGTCGGGTGCTGGCGCCGGAAGATGTGGCGACGAAACTGGCGGTTGAGCATTGAGATGATGTGATTCACCGATTCCGGAAGACTTTTACTGATGCCGCTGGTCGGCAATACATATTTAGTAATGACAAAAATTGACGTCAGAATAGTGGCTCATTACTATCGCGCCACTATTCTGATATCAGTTTCCGTCTCGAGGGATCGAACATGTCCTCACCCGCCCTCGTGGCGAGGTTGTGCCTGGCTTTGCTATGCCTTTCTCCACTCCAAACCGCACTTGCAGCACCCACCCCCGGTGAAACCGACCTGATCCGCGAACGCCAGAATCGTCTGCTCGAAGAGCAGCAGCGGCGGCTCGAAGAGCTCAAGGATCTGCCCGGTAAAGAGGCCAAGCCGGCGCAGCCGGAAGCCCCCGCCGACACGCGTTGCTTTCAGATCAACGACATCGAGCTCAAAGGCGCCGACAGCCTGTCGGAGAACGACAAGAGCCGTTTGCTCAAGCCCTACATCGGCCAGTGTCTCGGTGTGCCTCAGCTGAATGAAGTGCTGAAGGTCATCACCGATCACTACATCGAGAAGGGTTGGGTGACCAGCCGTGCTTATCTGCCACAGCAGGATCTGTCCGGTGGACACCTGAAAGTGCTGGTGGTCGAAGGCAAACTCGAGGGCTTGAAAGGCGCCGATAACAGCAAGCTCTCGGAGCGTGAGTTGTCGATGGCGTTTCCCGGCAAGGCCGGCGAGTTGGTGAATCTGCGCGAGATCGAGCAAATGGTCGATCAGCTCAATCGCCTCCCTTCCAACCAGGCCAAGATGGAGCTGTCGCCAGGCAAGAACGTCGGCGGCAGTGAGGTGCTGGTCACCAACACCCCGCAGAAACCATGGCGCGCCGGGCTGTCGCGAAGCAACGACGGCCAGCGCAGCACCGGTGAGCAGCAGTGGGGCACGACATTCGACTGGGACAGCCCGCTGGGTCTGGCTGATCAGTTGAGTCTGCGCGGCGGTCACGATGCGATGACCGATCACCAGCACACCTCCAACAACGCCATGCTCAACTACAACCTGCCGTGGGGCTGGTGGAACTTCAGCTACACCTACAGCCAGAGTGAGTACCGCTCGCAAATCGCGGCCAACGGCTACAACTTCAAGCAGACCGGCGACAGCGAAAACCATCAGCTGCGCGCCGAGCGGGTGATCCACCGCGACTCGGTCAGCAAGACCTCCCTCAACGCCGGCCTGTCGTATCTGCGCACCAACAACTTCATCGAAGACAGCAAGCTCAAGCTGAGCAGCAACCGCATCAGCGAAGCGCAGTTCGGCTTCAACCACGGGCGGCGTATCGGCAGCGCCTTCGTCAACTTCGACGCCGGCATGCAGGAAGGCATCGGTGCATTCGACGCTCAGGGCAGCCACGACCCGGGCCCCGGCGAGCCGGATGCGCGTTACCGCAAATACACCGCAACCCTGAGCTATCTGCAGCCATTCAAAGTGTGGGGCGAGTCCTTCACCTTCAGCAGCCTGATGACCGGCCAGCGCAGTGAAGACGTGTTGTTCAGCCCGCAACGCACCAGCCTCGGCGGGTCGTCTTCGATCCGTGGCTACAAGGATCAATCGCTGTCTGGTGACAGCGGTGGCTACTGGCGCAATGACCTGCGCTGGTCGCGCCCGATCAACGCCGAATGGCTGCGCCCGGTGTTCGCGGAATACGGCACCAGCCTCGGTTACGATCAGGGCGTGATCCGTGGTGACCGCTACAACGGTGACCAGCATGGGCGCATGTCGAGCAACTCGCTGGAACTGTTTGCCCGGGGCGAACACGTTGCGGCCAGCGTGACCTTTGCCCACTCCCTGGAACGCCCTGACGTGCTGACCGAGCGCGAAGCGCCGATCTATTTCCGCGTGGATTTCTTCCTCTAGTTTTTGCCCTTTCCGAGATTCTGATATGGACTTCCGCCAACTGGCCTTTCTGGCCAGTCAGCCTTCTGCTGCCGTAAAAAACCGTGAACACTTCTGGGGCATGCCCAAACGCGGACTGGCGTTCCTGCTGGCCAACGTCATGTTCTGGCAGCCGATGTGGGCGCAGGCAGACGGAATCGTGGTCAGTGCGCCCGGCACCACGCTCGACCGGGCAGGCAATGGCGTGCCGATCATCAACATCGCCACGCCCAACGGTGCGGGTCTTTCGCATAACCAGTTCCACGATTACAACGTGGATGCTCAAGGCGTCATCCTCAACAACGCTACGAGCCGCACGCAGCTGACGCAGATCGGCGGAATCATTCTCGGCAACCCGAACCTGCGCGGTGCGGCGGCGCAAACCATCCTTAACGAAGTCAACGGTGGCAGTCCGAGTCAACTGCGCGGTTACACCGAAGTGGCGGGGCAGTCGGCGCGGGTGATCGTGGCCAACCCGTATGGCATCAGTTGCAACGGCTGCGGCTTCATCAACACCCCGCGTGTGACATTGACCACCGGCAAACCTGTGCTCGATGGCGCGGGTCGACTGGACCGTTTTCAAGTCGATCAGGGCAGCGTCTCCATCGATGGCAAAGGTCTGGATGCCAGCGCTGTCGACAGCTTTGAAATCCTCACCCGCAGTGCGCAGATCAACGCGCAGATCCACGCCAAACGCCTGAACATCACCACCGGTCGCAACGATGTAAACGCCGAAACGCTCAACGCCACCGCGCGTGCCGATGACGGCAGCGCCAGACCGCAACTGGCGATCGACTCTTCGGCGCTGGGCGGGATGTACGCCGGGGCGATCAAACTGGTGGGCACCGAGGCCGGTGTCGGCGTGAAACTGGCAGGCGAACTGGCGGCCAGCGCCGGGGATATCCAGATCGACGCCAATGGCCAACTGACGTTGGCGAAGGCCACGGCCAGCAATGCGGTCGACATCAAGGCCAACATTCTTGAGGCGCAGCAGGCCGTTTACGCGGGCACGCAATTGACCGTGCAAACCGCTAAGGATCTGGTCAACCAGCAAAGCCTTGCCGCCAGGGACAGCGTTCGCCTGACCAACGTCGGCACATTGACCAACGCCGGCGTGATTGAAGCCGGAGTGAATGCGGATAACAGCCGTAACAGCAATGGCGATGTGTCCATCAACAGCGGCTCGGTGAGCAACCGTGGCAGCGTATTGGCCAGTCGCTCGCTGAGCGCGAGTGCCGCAGGTGTGCTCGATAACCAGAACGGTATAGTCCAGGCCAAAGACGTCGCGCTAAGCGCCACTCGCCTGGTCAATCAAGGCGCTGACGCCCGGATTTACGGCGAGACCAGAATCGCATTTAACGTCCCGGCTATCGTCAACCTCAGTGGTCTGATCCGCTTCGCCGACGGCCAGGCGGCAACGCTCTCCGTCGACAGTCTGGACAACCGCAAAGGTCGTATCGAAATCGCCGGCGGCAGTCTGAAACTCAATGCGCGGGCGCTGCAAAACGATGACGGCAAAATCATCGCCGGACATCTGGATATCGAAGCACGGCAAGTCGATAACGCTGGCGGCCTGATTGCTGCCAGCCAGAGCGATGCCAAAGTCGTCGCCCACGAACGTCTGAACAATGGCACAGGCGAGATCCAGGCAAAGACCGACCTCGATGTGTCGGGTGCCGAGTTGCTCAATCAGGGCGGCACATTGGCGGCCGATTCGATCCGGATTACCGGCACCCGGCTGGATAACAGCGGCAAAGGGGTCATCAGTGCCGAAAACGGTAAGGTTGACCTGACGCTGGATCAGGACCTCGCCAACCAAGATGGCAAGGTTCAGGCCTCGGATCGATTGAGCGTCGCTGCCCAGAGCATAGACAACCGCAATGCCAGCCTGACCGGCAAATCGCTCGGACTTACCAGTCGCGGCAAAGTCGACAACACCCAAGGCACGATTTCATCCGATGACAGCGTGCTGGCCAGCGAAGACCTGGACAACACTCAGGGTTTGATTCAGGGCAACACGTCCCTGAACCTGACTGCACGCGATCTGGACAACACCAACGGCCAACTGCTCGGCGGTGTTGTCGATGCGACGCTGGACAATCTCACCGGCAATGACAAAGGCGCGATCAGCGCCGAGACCGGCAAGCTCACGCTGGTCGTCAACCAGCACCTGAACAATGCCTTGGGTCGACTGCAAGCCAGCCAGGGTGACGTGGATGTTCACGCCGGCAGTATCGACAACCGCAAGGGTGTGGTGGCTGCGCAACAGTTGCTGTTGGTCGCTCGCAATGGCCACATCGACAACCGGGGCGGGCGGGTGATCGGCGATCGCCTCGACCTGCAAGCCGCCAGCCTCGATAACGGCGAGGGCGGTCTGTTGGCGGCGGGTGTTGACGGCGCTCGGCTGATTCTCAAGCAAAACGTTACCGGTCAGTCGCAACTGCTCAATCAAAAAGGCCGGATCCAGAGCGATGCCGACCTGTACATCGAAAGCGATACGGTCGACAACAGTGCCGGTGTGTTGCTGGGCAAAACCATCGAAGTCAACGCCACGCAGCTGAACAACAGCGACAAGGGCGGCATCGTCGGCACGGGCGGCGACATTGCGCTGAAAATTGCCGGTGTCTTCAAAAACGTCACGGGCGTGGTCGACGCCGCTGAGCAACACCTGCTGCTCGAACAACTGGTCGAACTCGACAATCGCGGCGGCACATTGCGCGGGCAGCGCCTGGACATCACCAGTACGTCCATCGACAACCGTGATGCGGGCCAGATTGTTGCCGGTAGTGATGGTCTGAAAATCGTCGGCAGTACCGTACTGAATCAGCAGGGTGCGATCCTCGCCAATGGCAGCCACGCAGAACTCGCGCTGGGCACCGGCAACCTGCAAAACCAGGGTGGCACGCTACAGGCTGACACGCTCGACATCACCAGTGCCGACCTCGACAACAGCGTGGTCAACGGCAAGGCCGGTTTGATCTCCAGCCTGCTGGGCGATTTGCAGCTGACCGTGACACGCCTGATCAACCATGGCGGCAAGCTCTTCGGCAAAGGTCAGGTCACTTTCGATGGCACCCGTCTGGATAACGCGGGTGGTGAGATCAGCGGCAATCGGCTGGGTCTCGAAGCGGTCGGCCAGATTCTCAATCAGGGCGGACTGATCGAGTCGGCGGCGGATCTGCAACTGAGCGGCGTCCAGCTGGACAACAGCGCTGGCGGGCAGATTCGTGCCCTGGGCGGCACCTCCAGCAAGATCAAACTGAACGGCAACCTGAATAACCAGAACGGCGTCATCGAGATTGGCAGTCAGGATCTGGAACTCGCCGGCACCCAGCTCAACAACCTCAGCGGCAGCGTGCGTCACGCCGCGCAAGGGTTGTTTGACCTGGATCTGAATAACCTGACCGGCACGCAGGGCAGCCTCACCGGTCTGGGCAAAGGCGTCTGGGATGTCGCGGCGGTTAATGGTGTGGGCACCTGGCAACTCAATGGTGGGCTGACTTACACCAGTTCGCAGGATTTGAACCTTAATGTCGGGGATCGCATCGCCAGTGCTTCGGCGCTGAACCTGAATGTCGCCAATCTGAATAACGCCGGGCAACTGCTCAGCGATGGCGATCTGACGCTGACCCTTGGCGGTAACCTGATCAACAGCGGTCGAGTGTCGGCTCAGCAGAAACTCACCATCAACGCCAGCGACGTGATTCAACAGGACGGGCGGCTGGTCAGCGGTGGCGAAACCGTGATGACCTTGCGCGGCACGCTGGACAACCTCGGTCGGCTGATCGCCAACCAGAACCTTACGGTGACGGCTGCCCGGATCGACAACAAAGGCACCCTGGGCGCCCAGGGCAATCTCGAATTCAACGCCGCCAACGGCATCTCCAACGGAGCCGATACGCTGCTGTTCAGCGGCGGCACGATGAAGTTACATGGCAACAGCCTGAACAACTATTACGGCGATATCTACAGCCGGGGCAATCTCACGGTCGACGCCGTGGGTGGTGGTCGTGCTGCGTTGTTCAGCAACTTGTCGGGGACGGTCGAGGGCGAGGGGGATATCGACATCAATGCGATGTCGGTGGAAAACGCCAAGTCGGTTTTCGAAATGTCGCAGGGCGGCAGTTCCGGCTCCATCAGATGGATTTGCGGGCAGCATTGCGGTGGCCACGATGGCTGGAAAAAAGGCACGATCATTATTGATCGGACCTATAACGATGTGGTTCTCAAAGACTCGACCGCATCACGCTTCGTCGCGGGCAAAAACCTGACGATTCATGCCGGCAATGTCGAAAACCGCTACAGCATGATGGCTGCGAACGGCAGCCTAACGGTAACCGCCGACCGCTTGTTAAACCTCGGCGCGGAATCGCGCTCCGGCACTTCGACAGAATCGATTGGCACGCCTGGCAGGATCGACAATAGTCTGTGGGATCGGATGGAGTTCATCGAAGTCCCGGCGTTCAACGCGCAGACGCAGCAGGGGAATTTCGATGAGGCACGCTTCAACGAGTTGGTCGCCGTTACCAATGACAGTCGCTTCGCTCACCCTGAGAACGTACAAATAAAGTGGTCTCCCAATGGCAACACCTTGTATCCGGCCACCCTGCAGGCGGGAGGAACGGTAAGCCTCAACGTCACTGACTCCATCCAGAACGGCAAGCTCTACAACAATACTTACGATCAGCTCACCGGAAATCTGGACAGCGAAAAAGCCACCGGTGTGGGTGTCGTCGACATCAATCTGGGCAAGCGCAGCAGCGCCGCCAGCGTTCAGGTCGCCAAGGACGTCACTCGCATCGAAAAGGTGGATGCGGACGGCGTGAAGCAGATCAGCTTCGTCCCGGTTGATTTCCGTGGAGTACCGTTTGCTGCAGTAGATCCAACCGCGTCTTCGACATTCAGGCTTCCGAAAGGCCCTTACGGCATGTTCGTGCAGAGCCCGAATCCGCAGAGCCGCTACCTGATCGAAACCAATCCGGAGCTGACTCAGACCGCGCCATTCATGAGCTCGGACTACCTGCTGGGCAAACTTAATTTCAACGCCGATGAGGCCGCTCGCCGCCTCGGCGACGGTCGCTACGAATCGCGTTTGATCAGCGATGCAGTGTTGGCTCAGACCGGCCAGCGCTTTCTGGCCGGTGGCTTGAACAACGATTACGAGCAATTCCGTTACCTGATGGACAACGCGCTCGCCAGCAAAAACGAGCTGAATCTGGCGGTGGGTGTCGCCCTCACGTCCGAGCAGGTGGCGGCGCTGACGCATGACATCGTCTGGATGGAAGAGCGCGTCGTCGATGGCCAGAAAGTACTGGTGCCAGTGTTGTATCTGGCTCAGGCCGAATCCCGCAACGTGCGCGGCGGCAGCCTGATTCAGGGGCGTGATCTGGAAATGATCGCCGGCAACGACCTGGTCAACGTCGGCACTCTGCGGGCCACCAACAACCTCACGGCAGACGTCAAAGGCAGCCTCTATAACGGTGGTCTGGTCGAGGCCAACGAACGCCTGAGCCTGATGGCCACCGACAGCATCCGCAATGCGCTGGCCGGTGATATTCGCGGTAATCAGGTCAGCCTGAGCACCCTCAAGGGTGACATCGTCAACGACCGGACCGCCGTGACTTACAGCCCGGGGCAGGGGTTGCGCACGTCACTTGACGACGGCGGCAACATCAGCGCCCTCGATACGTTGAGCATCAAGTCCGGCCGTGACTTGACCAACTCCGGCACGATCACCAGCGGCGCCGATGCAGACCTGAGCGCGACCCGCGACATCAACTTACTGGCGGTTCAGAACGTCAATGAGATCCACACAATCGAGAACGGCGGACATCGCTCGACCGTCACCACAACCGTGGAAAACCTCGCGTCCAGCGTGAAGAGTGGCGGCAACCTGAAGCTTGACGCCGGTCGCGACATCAACGTCCTCGCCAGTACGGCACAAGCCAAAGGCGATCTGCTTGCCGACGCGAAACAAGACTTGAACATGGCTTCGGCGAGCGACGAACACAATGTCGAGACCAACAGCAAAAGTGGCAAGAAACGCGTCCACGAAGAAGACAACCACACCGTCCAGAAAGCAGCCGAATTCATCGCGGGCGGCGACGTAAAAACCACTTCCGGTCGCGATACCACGTTGGTGGCGAGCAAGATCAGCGCGGGCAATGAAGCCTATGTGTATGCGGGTAATGACTTGAGTCTGCTGGCCGCGCAGAACAAGGACTACACCCTCTATGACATGAAGGAGAAGGGTGGTTTCGGCGCCAAGAAAATGCAGCGCGACGAGGTTACCCAGATCACTCATGTGGGGAGCGAGATCAAGACCGGGGGCAATCTCACGCTGGTCAGCGAGGGGGATCAGCGCTATCAAGTGGCGAAGCTTGAAAGCGGCAAGGACATCACGCTGGACAGTGGTGGGGCGATTGTTTTTGAAGGGGTGAAGGATTCTCACGACGAGAGCCATACCAAAAGCGATGGAGATGCTTTTTGGACTTCGTCAAAAGGCCGGGGCAATAACGATGAAACGCTGCGTCAGAGTCATCTGATCGCATCTGGAAAACTTACGATCAAAGCTGTAGACGGGCTGAAGATCGATATCAAACATGTCGATCAGCAAAGCGTGCACCAAGCCATTGACGCAATGGTCGAGGCCGATCCTCAACTTGCCTGGCTCAAGCAGGCAGAAGCGAGAGGAGACATCGACTGGAGGCAAGTCAAGGAAATCCATGAGTCGTTCAAATATCAAAACTCGGGGCTTGGGCCAGCTTCGCAACTGATCATTGCAATCGTGATGGCAGCGGTCATCGGTCCAATGTCGAGCATGATTCTGCAATCCGTTGCGGTTACCGCAGCGACAAAGGCCGCCGTCAGCACCATCGACAACCGAGGCAATCTGGGCAAGATTGCAAAGGACGTAACCTCCAAGGAAGCGCTTAAAAGCTATGTCGTGGCGGCAGCAACCGCAGGCGTTACCCAAAGCCTCAACTACGACCCAGGCGCAATCGGACTGAATCCCGAAAGCTTGAAGATTGTCGCGATCAAGGTGAGTTCGGATGCCTTGATCAAAACCGCCGTTTACGGCGGCAGCCTGAAAGACAATTTTGCGAGTTCTGCAGTGGGCACCGCTGCGGCCATCGGTGGCGCCTATGGGGCCGGGAAAATCGGTGATCTTCCCCTGAAAGACGGGAATGTTGGGAAAATCCTCCTGCACGCTGGATTGGGCGGGTTGCTGGCTGAGGCCACGGGCGGTGACTTCCGTACGGGTGCCATCGCGGGGGGCGCCAACGAAGTGTTGATCGGTCTTCTTGGAGAGAGGCTCCTTCCTAAAAATCTCGTAAAAGGAAGCGCCGAATACGCTCAGGCTCAGGCGAACCTGCTCGCACTCTCGCAGGTCGTGGGTGTGTTGGGAGCGGCAGCTTCCGATGGCGATCTGGGCGTCGCTGCGACGGTGGCGGCAAACGCAACGCAATACAACTTCCTTGGGAAGCACGACAAGGCGGAACGTGATAACGCACGTGAGGAGTTCAAGGAAACAGGAGCAATAGATCCTGCTAAGCGACTTGTACGACTGGAGGGTGCGGATCACCGAAGTGATGATCTGCTCGCCAAGTTCCGCCTGGACAGAAATTCTCTGACACCACAGGAGCGCACGGAGTTAGCAGCTTACCTCCAAGTGTACGCCGCCCAAGAGTTGGAAAACTCGACGGTGGCAGAGGTCAATGCCCGGGTCAGCAAGCTAATCAGCAATGGCCCCGAGAACCCGGAGCTGTACCGTTACGCCGGAACCACCGAAGCCAAAAATGCTTTTGCCGATGCTCAGCGTGCCATTGCAGGTGGATGGTTCGATCAATTGGTCTGGACTCGGACAAAAACTGAAAACGAACTGATCTTCAGGGACGCTCAAGGTTATTTACGCATCAATAACGAACAGCAGGGTTTGTCGAATCTTGGAAATCCGGCAATTTATGGACTGACCGGTCCATTGGGCTCCAGCATACGTATGGCGGCAGCGGCCAATGGTTTACTCCAAATAGGTGTAGGAACAAACCAGGCGTTCAACGGCGATCTTTGGAACGCAGCTGGAAATATTGTCATTGGGGCTTTGGGGGTTGCCAGTGCGGGACTTCCTGGTACCAAACTGCCTAACAACGCAACAACGGGGTTAATCTCCGAAACGGGTCAATACACACGACCTACCGAGGCAGTAGGCTTATTTGATCGAACAGTGTTACACGCTCCTGCAAATGATAAGTTTTATGAGCGGGCGACCCAAGAATTACTGGATGCTATCAATGCGATTCCTAGCAATACCCAAGCATCTAAAGTGGCAACTATGATAAGTGCCTATGATCCTGTATCAGGGAAGATTGCGGTAGGGAGCAGTAATGGCAATATTAGAGCTGATATGTTGGATGTGCGAACCGTTAACTATATAGAAACACAACTTGGTGTGAAGGTCGGTGAGATCACAAACCTCTGCCGCAATGCTGCTGGTGCCTGTGCTGAAGTCTCAGCGGTTGACAAATTAGTTAGGATGGGTGTCAATCCTGCTGAAGTGAAATTTACCAGTGCTCTGCGCCCCCGTATTGTTAGAGATGAGGGCGGGATTACGAAAAATGCTATAATTGATACCTGTGCGAACTGCAGTGTTACCTGGCCGGAGGGAAAGTGATGTCGCTGAATAAAGACTGGCAGCCTAGTTTTGGAGAAATAATAACTTGGTTCGCCATGGATAGAAATGGGTTGATAGCAGTTATGGTCAATAACTGTTTTGGTCGCCTGCCTTCTGCATTGTTGGAAGTTCCAGACTTGGAGGCAAAGCTGGATAGCATAAACGAGTTTATGTGGGAGGAGTCGTCAGACTTTTTTGATTATCCGAAAAATAAAGTAGGCCGTACTTTGTTGGATATGTACTCATTTCGCAGATATCGTAATGCCCGTTCGCGCATAGATGTGGAATTAATAGTTTCAGAGAGGTCGGGATTTGATAAAAAACTTTCAGAGTATTCAATTCCGTCAATTAAGGGGTTTTACATTTACCATGCAGTTGAAAGCTCTGCTCCTGGTGAGGACTATCCGGTCGGATACGAAGGAGAGACAGTTGTTGGGGATTATTTTCGGTTTTTAGTCCCAACTGTACATGGGGGAATCGAAGATTTTCCCGAGGATTTGAGGTCATTAGTTTTAGTCTCGGATAAGCTGGATTTTACCTCGGATCAGATTGTCGCGAGCGATTCGATTGACTTGTTTTTTTAAAAGAAGAAAGAAGAAGGGGGGGGGCGGATTTATTTATTTTAAT
>NZ_POHV01000004.1:0-206433 GCF_002884345.1 Pseudomonas sp. GW456-12-10-14-LB2 | reverse complement strand
GAGTAGGTCATCGTCAAGATTAAATTCCGAAACCCCAATTGCGAAAGCAGTTGGGGTTTTGTTTTGCCCGCAGGAAAGTTTTTTGCTCGCGTCAGCGAACAAATTTGCACAGTTATTTTCGAATCAGAACACTAGAATAGATCCCAACTTTCTCGGAGCCAGAGCCCTTATGTCGGATTCGGTTGACGCCCCCGGGCTGTCAGATTTACCGCTGGATGACTTGGTGGCCTGCCATGAGTGCGATCTGCTGATGCGCAAGCCCAAGCTTGCTCACGGCGAAAAAGCCCTCTGCCCACGCTGCGGTTACGAACTGTACGCTCACCGTCATAACGTGGTGCAGCGCAGCCTCGCCCTGGTCATTGCCGCGCTGTTGCTCTACGTGCCGGCGAACTTTTTACCCATCATGCAGCTCAATGTTCTCGGGCAATCGTCGCAGGACACCGTCTGGAGCGGTGTTATCGGTCTGTTCAACACCGATATGCGCGGTGTTTCGGTTGTCGTATTCCTTTGCAGCATGGCGATTCCACTGTTGAAACTGCTGTGTCAGCTGATCGTGTTGCTGACGATCCGTTTCAACATCGGACGCAGTTATGGCCTGCTGCTCTACCGCATTTATCACCACCTCAAAGACTGGGGCATGCTTGAGGTCTACCTCATGGGCGTCCTGGTCGCGATCGTCAAACTGGCGGACATGGCGGCTATCACCGTGGGCCTCGGTCTGGCGTGTTTCATCGGCTTGTTACTGGTTCAGGTCTGGCTCGAAGTGGTGATGTCGCCGCACCAGATCTGGCAGGCGTTATCAGGAGAAGATGCCCATGCGGGCGATTGATGCAGGCATTCTGATCTGTACCGAATGCCACGAACTGAACAGGCAGGATACCGACAGCGATGTGCAGACCTGCACCCGATGCGGTGCGCTGGTTCACGCCCGGCGGCCCAATAGTCTCGCGCGAACCTGGGCGCTGCTGATCACGGCCGCGATTATCTACATCCCTGCCAATGTTCTGCCGATCATGACCGTCAGCTCTCTGGGCCAGGGTGACCCGAGTACGATCATGTCCGGCGTCATCCAGCTGGTGCAGCACGGCATGATTCCGATCGCTGCCGTGGTGTTCATCGCCAGCATCCTGGTGCCGACCTTCAAACTGGTGGGCATCGCGCTGCTGCTGTTTTCCGTACAGCGCCGCCAGCCGTTGTCCGCCCGTCAACGGATCTGGATGTACCGCTTCATCGAGTTCATCGGCCGCTGGTCGATGCTCGATATTTTCGTGATCGCCATTCTGGTGGCGGTCGTCAACTTCGGCCGGCTTGCCAGTGTCGAAGCCAATCTTGGCGCCATCGCCTTCGCCAGTGTGGTGATTCTGACGATGCTCGCCGCTGTCACTTTCGATCCCCGACTGATTTGGGATAACACGGAGTCGGACGCCGACCATGACTGATTTGCCTGTAGCGAAAACCCGACCGGCTTCGAACTGGTCTGCCATCTGGGTGCTGCCCCTGATCGCCCTGATTATCGGCGGCTGGCTCGGCTGGCGTGCCTACACCGAAACCGGTATCGAGATTCAGGTGCGGTTTGAAAGCGGTGAAGGCATTCAGGCCAACAAGACCGAAGTGGTCTACAAAGGCATGCCGGTCGGCAAGGTGAAAACCCTCAAGCTCGATGATGAAGGCAACTCCAAAGGTGTCATCGCGACCATCGAGATGAACAAGGATGTCGATCAGTATCTGAAGACCAGCACCCGTTTCTGGCTGGTCAAACCGAGCGTGACCCTGGCCGGTATCACCGGCCTGGAAACCCTGGTATCGGGTAACTACGTCGCCATCAGTCCCGGCGAAGGCGAGCCGACCCGCAAGTTCAAGGCACTGGCCGAAGAGCCGCCGCTATCGGATTCGAAGCCCGGTCTGCACTTGACGATCAAGGCCGACCGTTTGGGTTCGTTGAATCGCGGCAGCCCGGTGTTCTACAAGCAGATCAAAGTCGGTCAGATCAAAAGTTACGTGCTGTCGGAAGACCAGAGTACGGTCGAGCTCAAGGTGTTCATCGAACCGACCTACGCCAAACTGGTGCGCAAACACACCCGTTTCTGGAACGCCAGCGGCATCAGCATCGACGCCAACCTGTCCGGTGTGAAAGTGCGCAGCGAATCCCTGGCCAGCATCGTCGCCGGCGGTATCGCCTTCGCCACCCCGGAGAACCGCAAGGACAGCCCGCCCACCGATCCAAGCCTGCCGTTCCGTCTCTACGAAGACTTCGATGCGGCCGCCGCCGGTATCCGCGTGAAGGTCAAACTCAGCGATTTCGAGGGCCTGCAAGCCGGGCGCACCCCGGTGATGTACAAGGGCATTCAGGTCGGTAACCTGAAAGCGCTGAAGATCGATCCGGACCTGTCCAGCGCCACCGCCGAACTGACCCTCGATCCGCTGGCCGAAGACTATCTGGTCACCGGCACGCAGTTCTGGGTAGTCAAACCATCGATCTCCCTGGCCGGCATCACCGGTCTGGAAGCGTTGGTAAAAGGTAACTACATTGCCGTTCGCCCGGGCGACAAGGGCGGTGCGCCACAGCGTGAATTCGAAGCCCGACCCAAAGCACCGCCGCTCGATCTGCGTGCACCCGGCCTGCACCTGGTGCTGTTCACCGATACCTTAGGCTCGATCGACGTCGGCAGCCCGATCCTCTACAAGCAGGTCAAGGTCGGTTCGGTGCAGAGCTATCAGTTCTCCAAGACCCGCAAACAACTGGTGATTGGCGTCCACATCGAGAAGGAATACGAAAACCTGGTCAACGCATCGACCCGGTTCTGGAACGTCAGCGGTGTCACGCTGACCGGCGGGTTGACCGGCGGGATTCAGGTCAAGAGTGAATCGCTGCAGACCCTGATGGCCGGCGGCATTGCCTTCGAAACGCCACAAGCCAAAGCACCGTTACAAAAACGCATCCCGCGCTTCCGTCTGTTCGCCAGCCATGATGAAGCGAATCAGAAAGGTGCCGTCGTCACCATCAAGGTCGATCGCGCGGACGGTTTGCGCAGTGGCACCCCGGTTCGCTTCAAAGGCCTGGACGTCGGCAAGATCGAAAGTGTCGACCTGACCGATGATCTGCAATCGGTAATCCTCACCGCGCGCATCACTGAAGTGCCGGAGAAGATTGCTCGAGTCGGCAGTCAGTTCTGGGTGGTCAAACCGGAGTTGGGTCTGATCAAGACCTCGAACCTGGAGACCCTGGTCACCGGCCAGTACATCGAAGTGCAACCTGCGGCCAAGAACCTCGGCCCGCAGAAGAACTTCGTGGCCCTGGCCAATCCGCCGGAAGTCACCAAGCAGGAGGCAGGCTTGAGCCTTGTGTTGAGCGCTGCCCGTCGTGGCTCGCTGAAACCGGGTGTTCCGGTGACCTACCGAGAGATCACCGTAGGCAAAGTCACCGGTTACGAACTGGGCCAGACAGCGGATCGCGTACTGGTGCACATCCTGATCGAACCGAAATACGCGCCACTGGTGCGCAGCGGCAGTCGCTTCTGGAACACTAGCGGCGTCGGTTTCGACATTGGCCTGTTCAAGGGTGTAACGGTGCGCACTGAGTCGCTCGAGACCGTTATTCAGGGCGGTATCGCCTTCGCCACACCGGACGGCGAGAAGATGGGCAATCCGGCCCGCGCCGAACAAACCTTCCCACTGTTCGACAAGTTCGAAGACGAGTGGCTGAACTGGGCACCGAAAATTCCTCTCGGTAAATAACCGAGAGCCCATGAAAAAGGGCCCCGATCCAATGGATCGCGGCCCTTTTTTGTGCCCGTCAGTTATGCATCAAACCGCATCCAGCTCCGGCTCGTCCGCTTTGACATTGATGGTGGCTTTCACCACATCGTGACGGCGGATGTATTTCCAGTCCGCCTCGTCGATGTAGATGCCGGCCGGGCCGCTGCCGCCTTCCAGGTCGATGGCGACACTGGCGCAGACCTGCGGCTTCACACTCGCCAGAATCGGCACGAAGCCCAGTTGCAGGCTGGTTTCCAGCAGAGCGGCCTGGTTCTTCTCGTCGATGTCCGCCGCTTCGTCGAGGTAGTACGGTAGGCGCACGCGACCGGCCAGGTCGCGATCCATCAAGTGCAGCAACAAGTACATGTTGGTCAGCGCCTTGATGGTCATCGTGGTGCCGTTGGACGCCGCGCCATCGATGTCGGTGTGGATCACCGGCTGGCCGTTGACCTTGGTGATCTCGAACGCCAGTTCGAACAAGTCCTTGAGGCCGAGCTGGTTGTGGTTCGCCGCCACCAGCCGCGCCAGGTATTCCTTGGCCTCTTCGTTCTTGTTGTCCTGCTCGGCGCTCTGGCTCAGGTCGAACACCGACAGGGTTTCGCCTTCTTCGTACTGACCGGCGCTGTGGATGATCTGGTCGATGTGCTTGAGCGCTTCCTTGTTCGGCGCGAGCACGATGCGGAAGCTCTGCAGGTTGGAGACCTGACGCTTGTTGATCTCGCGGTTGAACAGCGCCAG
Source organism: Pseudomonas sp. GW456-12-10-14-LB2 (assembly GCF_002884345.1). Lineage (NCBI taxonomy): Bacteria > Pseudomonadati > Pseudomonadota > Gammaproteobacteria > Pseudomonadales > Pseudomonadaceae > Pseudomonas > Pseudomonas sp. GW456-12-10-14-LB2. The sequence continues at coordinate 201,939 of NZ_POHV01000004.1, read as the reverse complement.
TTGGTGCTCGAGGCTGTCGTAGTCGCTGCGGATATTGCGCAGGGTCCGCGCGATATCGGTCACGGCTGCACGACGTGCTTTGCCCAGGGTCAGGGCTTCGTCGGTGCGGTGCGCGTAAGCGTTGATCAGCAACGACAGACGGCGCTCCATATCGTCTTCGCTGTCGAACTTGGCCACGCCTTTCAGACGCACTTGTGCGTACAGCGCTTCGATCTGGCCATCGGCGCGCAGCAGGCCTTGCCAGCTGTCCTGATAGTCGTTGAGCAGCGGCAGCAGGTTGTCCATGGAGTCGTCGACCGGATCCATGAACGGCGTGCCGAACGGCAGGTCTGCCGGCAGCAACTGACGACGACGCAGGGCGTCGTCGAGGGTGCGTTGCTTGGCTTCCATGTCGGCGATCTGGCGGCCGACCAGTTGCAGCTTGGCCGACAGTTGCTGGACGCGCTCGGTGAACGCATCGCTGGAACGCTTGAGTTCGTCCTGCGCGGCTTCCATCTGCGCCAGTTGCTCTAGCTTGTCACCTTCTTCGGCGCTCAGAGTCTGGGTGCGGCGGAAGTCTTCCAAAGCTTTCTGCGCATCCAGCACCTGCTGGTACAGCGCTTCGGTCTGGGTCTTGCTCGCGGCGCGGTCGGCGGCCACGGCTTGCTGGGTTTTCAGTTGCTTGAGTTCTTTTTCCAGACGTTCTTTCTGATCGCGCAACGCGGCACGGTCGGCCAGCGCTTGAAGAGCCGGTGGCTCGATGTGCGAGATGTCGATCGACAGGCCCGGCACTTCGAAACGCTCGCCCTTGAAGCCGTCGAGGATCAGCTCCACGGACTTCACCCACTCGCCATCGTCGTCGAGGGTGATGCCGTGTTCGCCCAGCGGCAGGCTGAACAGTGCGCTGTTGAACAGGCGCATCAGGCGCTCGACGTCCTGTTGCGAAAACTCTTCGCGCAGGCGGGCGTAGCTGTTGTTGTCGGCGTGATCGAGTTGCTGCTTCACCGACTTCAGGCGTTTTTCCAGATCGCGAAGACGTTCTTCGAGATCCTCGGCGCTGAATTGACGGGACTGCGCCAGCGCACCGGCCAGTTCGTCGTGAGCGTCCTTGGCCGCCAGCAGTTGCTGTTCCAGCACTTTGACGTCATCGACCAATGCAAAGCGGTTCTTCAGTACCGACAACTCGCCGAGCCAGCGCTGGATGCCGGAGATTTCCCGCTCCAGGCGCATCAACTCCTGAGTGCCGCCACGCTGATCGTTTTGCAAATCGTCCTGCTCGCGACGGTAGTGCTCGGCCTGAATGGTCAGCTCTTCCTTGCGCGCCGTGGCGTAGTCCGACCAGGTGCCGAGCAACGAGTCGAGCAGCGGCGACAGGCGATGCAGTTTGCCGCGCAGCACATCGCGCTGTTTCACGCCGTTGGCCAAGGCTTCGACCAACGGTCCGGCAGCCACCAACGAGTTGTAGTCCTGTTCCATGCGACGCACGTCGCGGAAGGCTTCTTCGCACGCGGCGATGTAATCGACGCTGCCGGAACGCAGGCTGTGTTCGAACGCATCGAGGAACAGCTGCTTGAGCTTGGCTGCGGTGATTTCGCGCATGTGCAGCAGGTTGATGAACAGCGCGCGGAAAGTCTTCAGGCTCTGCTCGCTGGTGGAGCGCAGCGGGATCAGTGTCAGATCCAGCGGGATCGAGGTGTGACCGCCAACCAGCAAACGACGCAGTTCATCCGGCTTGAGTTCGTAGGCTTTCAGGCCTTCTTTCTCAAGGTTGCTGAACAGCTCTTTCTGACGCAGGCAGGTGTCGTTCTTCTGGTAATGCGCAAGGTCGAGCTTGCCGGCATAGGCAAAGAACTGGTGACCGAAACCGCCGCCCGGGCCGCGACCGACCACGCCGATCACGTGTGGGCCGTGGGGCAGGTTCACTTCGACGAGGATGTAGCTGGTGTCGGAGGCAAAGTAGAAGCGCCGGGATTGCTCCAGGCTGTACTTGCCGAAACTCATGTCCGACATGCGCGCCAGGATCGGGAACTGCAAGGCGTTGATCGAGGCGGATTTACCGAGGTTGTTCGCGCCGTAGACCGACAGCGGTTCTTCCAGCGGGAACAGGCCAAGGCTGTAACCGGCGGTGTTCAAAAGGGCAAAGCGGCGGATGCCGTAGCGTTCCTGGCTCATGCGTCGGACTCCTGTTCTTCGGCAATGGCGCGGGCCAGTGCGTCTTCTTCGCTCTCTTCTTCAAACTCGGAAAGATCGAGCGGGTCGTCAGTGGCGAGGAATTTCGCCTCGGCGGCTTCGTCGATCAGCACCGGCGCCGGCAGCGGCAGAACGCTGTGCACGCTGGCCGCCAGATCGCGGTCCTGCTGAACCGACAGGCAGACGTCGAGGAAACGGTGCATCGGCGGCAGGAAACGGTACACGCCGTTCTCCTCGCTGGCGAAACCGAGCTGGGTCATGCGGCGCATGATTTTTTCTTCGAGCTCTTCAACGGTCTGCACTTCGGCCTGGATGAACAGGTCGCGGTACTTTTCCAGCAGCGACGGCAGTTCTTCGCGGCCGAGGCTGCCGCCGTCGAGCACGGCGATCGGGTCGCGGCCCTGATCGGCCAGATGCTCGACCAGGATGAAGGTGAACAGCGCCAGACGCTGGGCAGTCTTGTTCACCGCCGCTGCGGCCATGTCTGGCACGAAGTAGTAGAAACCACGGGTGTCGCAGACCAGTTCGAAGCCCAGCGCCTTGAACAGCGTGCGGTACTGGTCCTGGAAGTTCGACAGTTGCGCGTACAGCTCCGGGTCGCGGCGGCTGACGTGGTAACCCTTGAACAGCTCGCGGAAGATCGGCGCGAGTTGCGACAGTTCGGAAAGATCAAGATGCATTGGGGATGCTCGCAGAATCCTCGGCGGCGGTGTCGCCGGCCGAGAGCAGGGCGAAGGAGCGCAGGCTGACCTGGTGCTCGTGAGTGTGGTATTCGCGGCGTTCCAGACGCTCGCGCTTGAAGCGTTTTTCCCGCGACAGGCGCGAGAACCAGTAAAGCAATTCGTCGGTCGCGCCGTCCGGCTCCTGCTCCAGCAACCAGGTCATCAGATCCGGCATTGGCAGGGACTCTTCGCAGCGGTCGACCATCTCGCGCACGGTGCGCGGTGCACGCGGAGCATCGCCAGTCTTCTGCGACTTGTGCGCCTTGGGGAAACGCGCCGGTTTCGGCTCGAAACGGGCCAACGCATAGACGTAGGCTTCAACCTGACTGGCGCTACCGAGGAAGGTGCTTTGCGGCCGGGTGAACAGCGGCATCGCGGCTTGCGGCACGGCGTCGATGCCTTTGCGGCGGATCGCGGCCAGCGCGAGCGCAGCACCACGGGTCACGGCGTTGTGTCGGCGGGCTTCTTCACGCAGCGGCAGCAGTAATTCCCGAGCGTGACGCAAGGTCAGCTGGGCGCTGGTCTGCATTTCGAGGATGCGCGCGTGGGTGCGCAGCAGCATGTCGTCATCGACCAGATGGCCGAGTCGCTGCTGTTCGCTGAGCATCTTCAGCAGCACGGTTTCGACCTTGCGCACGCCTTGCTCGAAGGCGCCGTCGGCGTTCACCAGATCAATCATCGGCTCGACGTATTCGTCCCAGGTCGCCAGTACTTCGGCGTAACGCTGACGCAGCGGAATTTGCCGGTCGCTGGTCTTGGCCCGTTCGGCCACGGCCACCAGCGCCTGTTCGTCGTTGTCGAGTTTCTTCAGAACATCGCGCACGCGCATGTCGAGCAGGCGCAGCTGACGGGCCAGGTCATTGCCGTCACGGACGTCGAACGCATCCTGGATATAACCGGCCAGACGCTCGAGGTGACGCAGATAGGCTTCGATCTCCAGGCACAGGCCCAGTCGGTGTTCCCTACGCAGGTAGGCAAGGAAGTCGTGAATCTGCGCGTTCAGCTCGAAACGGTTCGGACTTTTCGCCACGGGAACCAGAATATCGAGGCGGATCCACACGTCGAGCAGACTGGTGATGTCCTGCGGCGTGCTGTCCAGTTGCTGGGCGGCCAGTTGCGTGCGCAGTTCGTTGAGGCTCAGGGTGCCCTGGTCGAAGTGCTCGCACAGTGGCTCCAGAAGTGCCCAGTGTTCAGCGAGGGCGCGCAAGACGCGCTTGGGTTCGATCATCGGAATGGCCGGCTGGTTGGCGATTAAAAGCCGCGATTGTACTGCATCACGAAGGATGCGATTCACTCTCGGGACGGGCTGTCGCTTTTCTTTGCGTCAAGGTATCGGTCAAGACTATCGATCAACAGCGCGCGATCTTGAGCGAAGGGCGGTAGAATCAGCGCACTTCAGTTATCCACAAGTGGCCGACCCTTGCTAATCGAGTCCCGCCGCCGCGCCTATTTGAACGCCATGCAGGTGGTCAACTGGCTGCCGCGCACCGAATTGCCCTTTGCCGCGCCGTCGCGGCCCGAGCTGCTGGACATGCCCGAGCCCGAGCCCGGGATTGCCGCGCCGGTGATTCCGGCAACCCCGGCCGAAGCGCCGGAGCAGCCGGCTGCGCGTCCGGTCGAGCGGCCGAAGATCGAGGTTCCGCGACCTTCGCTGGCCAGCACCCGCACGGGCGCCAAACCGGTCGAAGAAGTCGACGAAACACCTGTGGTGGCCAGGCCGGCGCCGGTGCCGCCACCGCGCTTTGCCCTGCAATTGCTGCGCGCCGGCCGTTGCCTGCTGCTGGTGGAGTTACCCACAGGCGAAGCCTTCCAGTCCCGCGATCCTGCTTATCTGTTGCTCAAGGACATGCTGCGTGCCGCCGGTCTGCCGGACGCGCCGCAGATTGTCGGTGAACCGGTGCGCTGGCCGTGGCTGAACCGCGGCACGATGGATCAGGGCCCGGAAGCGGCCCGGGATTTTGTCCAGGGTTTCCTGTCGGTGCAGATGGAGGCGGCGCCGTGCGCCTGTCTGTGGCTGATCGGCCTGCCGGCGGTGCGTTTTGCCGGCGAAGCGGAGGCCGAGGCGTTCAACCGTGAATTGCAAATCGAGGGTCTTGGCCTGGCGTGGGCCGTGCCCGGGCTGGAATTGTTGATGGAAGAGCCACAGCGCAAGGCCGCCGTGTGGCAAGCCATGCGTCGGCTGATGGCGCGCTGGAAAGAATCGAATGAGTGACGCTGTATCGTTTCGCCCGATGACCGAGGCGGACCTGGACGCTGTGCTGAAGATTGAATATGCCGCGTACAGTCATCCGTGGACCCGCGGGATTTTTCTCGACGGCCTGGGCAAGTACCAGATCTGGCTGATGTTCGAAGGTGAGCAGCAGGTGGGCCACGGGGTGGTGCAGATCATTCTCGATGAAGCGCATCTGCTCAACATCACGGTCAAACCGGAAAACCAGGGTCGCGGGCTCGGGCTGACACTGCTCGAATACCTGATGTCCCGCGCCTACGCCGCCGATGCCCGGGAATGTTTCCTGGAAGTGCGCGACAGCAACACGTCGGCCTTTCGCCTTTACGAGCGCTATGGCTTCAACGAGATCGGCCGGCGCCGGGATTACTACCCGGCGGTCGGCGGGCGTGAAGATGCCGTAGTCATGGCCTGCACGCTCGTCGACTGATCGCGGCAGGTGTCCTCAGCGCTTGCGATCCAGCGGATCGCGACGCGCCAGTTCCGCTTCATCCAGCCCGTTGCCGCCGCCGATATCGTCCTCGTCGACCACGCTCAGATCCCAATCGGCCTGATTGCCTTCGCCGACCTCATGAGCATCCCGGGCGCCATCTTCATGAATCAGGGTCTCCGGGCTCAGGTCATCGTCGGTGGGTTCGTGATCGGCGGTCGATGCCCCGGTGAAACCGGCTTCGCGCACGCGGTCACGGGGCATCAGCTGTTCGCGCTCGCGTTCGGGCAGTTCATCGCCGATCTTCGCACTGGGCTGTTCGTCGTCGAAGTCCAGCTCGTGCACCGAACCCATGCGGTCTTCGTTATCATCGATGGGCTCCGGTTGCACCGCATCGAAGGGGCGTCGTGAATCAGTCATGGCAATTCCTCATACTGTGGGCCTTACTGGGATGGACTCACCGGGTGCACGAGAAATTCAAAGCAAATCACCCACGACCCCCGCGTGACCCCGACGGGCGGTCGACAGTCATACCAGCGCATCTTTCTTGAGGCCTTACAGCATGCACGACTTACAAGACCTGATTGATAACAACGAGCGTTGGGCTGACGCGATCACCAAGGAAGACCCCGATTTCTTCGCCAAGCTGGCCCGCCAGCAGACGCCGGAATATCTGTGGATCGGCTGCTCCGACGCACGGGTGCCGGCCAACGAAATCGTCGGCATGCTGCCGGGCGATCTGTTCGTTCACCGCAACGTTGCCAACGTGGTGCTGCACACTGACCTCAACTGCCTGTCGGTGATCCAGTACGCGGTGGACGTGCTCAAGGTCAAACATATCCTGGTGACCGGGCACTATGGCTGCGGCGGTGTGCGGGCGTCGATGCAGGATCGTCAGTTCGGTCTGATCGACGGCTGGCTGCGTTCGATCCGCGACCTCTACTACGAAAAGCGCGAAGAACTGGCCAAGCTGCCGACCGAAGAAGAACAGGTCGACCGTCTGTGCGAGCTCAACGTGATCCAGCAAGTGGCCAACGTCGCCCACACCAGCATCATCCAGAACGCCTGGCATCGCGGGCAGAGCCTGTCGATCCACGGCTGCATCTACGGCATCAAGGATGGTCGCTGGAAGAGCCTGAACACCACGATCAGCGGTTTCGAGCAATTGCCGCCGCAATACCGTTTGCGTCCGGTCGACGCGCCTTGATAGGTCGTTCAGCGTAAACCTTGCCGACGCCGCCAGCTCAGCAAATAGCGCTGGCCTTCAAGATTGGGTGATTCGTCGTAACCGGTGATCCACCCACGGCAGCGCGAGGAGCCGCAACCGCAGGCGAACTGCCGCAACAGTTTGTCTTCGGTGGCGGTGTAGTCCATGGTCAATCGTTCACCTTCGGCAATGTCGCGCAGAGCCCAGAGCCATAATTCTACTGCGTCAAAGAAGGTGTTTGGATCGCATGAGTGTTCGAAAAGTCCGCAAAAGCGTGGATCGTAGATATGAATCCCTGGCATCAGTTGCCGGGTCTGCCGGCAGCGATAGGGCAGCAACTGGCCTGAAACCCGGCACATTCGGGTGATGCGCAGGAACTCCCGGCACGCTACGACAGCGGTGGCTACGCCCTCGGGATCGTGAACAATCTCGAAATCCTGTTTTGACGGAAATCCCATGCGCACGGGGAGTCCGGCAAAAGGATAAATGCCCTCGGTATCGCGTGCCGGTTTACCCGGTAATGCGTGAGTGTTCATAACGTTCCCTGTTGGCCAGGTGTCGCGACTTTCCCGAGCTGACGTCCTGTCAGTCCTGCAACACGATCATTGGATCCAAGATCCCGTAAATCACATTAGCGGTCTACTGTCAGATCTGACAGGCGAAATAGACGCTTTCCCGGGTCAGCCAAGGCTGACACGGGAAAGCGTCCGATTGCTCAGAGGTGAGCGGCAGGCGCGGCCATGTCCGGCAATGGGCTTTTCAACTGTTGCAGCTGAGATTTGACCGGTGTGGTCGAGCAGGTCTTGTCCGCCTGTGCCACGGTCTCGTTGCGGATCGTGGTGTAGAACAGCTCGCAGGTCTTGGCTTTCTGCGTCACTTGCCAGGTCTGTGTGCAGCTGTTGAGCAGGGCCTTCGGATCGGTGCCCGGTTTGCTGCCCATCCCGGCCTGCCAGCAGGCAGCGCTCAAGTCTTGTCCCATCACCTTCAGACCGGCCGCATCGGCCTTGGCCTGGGCATCGTCGCCGGTGTAGTTGCTCGGGTCGGCGGCGTACCAGATGTAGCTCGGGTGGTTCGAACCCAGCACCGGCACGTTCACCCCCGTGCTCGGGCTGATGGTTGCCAGACCCAGTACATTCACGGTCGCACCGTATTGCTGCTTGATCCAGTTACGCACCGGCGCACCAAAGGCAACCATCGGCAGCACAGCGCCGCCGGCGTTCTGACTGACCTGCCTGACCATGGTGGTCTGGTAATCCTTGAAGTAGTCGTACACGCCTTCCAGATCCTTGCCGGCGCTGGCGGGCGCGGCGATCGGGGCGATGTCGATGATGGTCTGGTAGGCCGGCGTCTGGTTGGCGGGGATGCCATTGTCGGTCAGCAGCGCGGCCCAGCGGTCGGTGGTGTTCGAGCGCAGGTAATCCTGGGCCTGGGTCAGTGAGTAATCCGGCGGGAAGTGCAACAGCTCGACACTCTTGCGGTTTTCCAAGGCCATGCCCAGTGGCAGGAACAGGTACCAGCTGTACGCCCATTTGCCGTCGGCATTGAGTTTACTGGCGCCGTTGTAGGCCAGGTCACCGGCATCCAGCAGCGCGGTCAGCGGCTTGTCGTAGCCCTTCGGTACGCCGCTGATTTCGGCGTAGAGCTGATCGTTGTCGTTTTTCACCAGCACTTTGGCGTTGGTGTAGCCGTCGCGCTGCACGCTCTGGCTCAGGTAATGGGCGACGGTCTGCTCCAGCGTCCAGTTGCGAAAGCAGATCACGCTGCAATTGTTGGGGTAGGCAAAGAGGCGGGTGACGCGTTCGGTGCTGCCCAGTTTCAGGTCGACATCGGCGTGGGCGGCGGCGCTCAACGTGAGCGCCGCTAGGGTGAGGCCTGCAAGTTTCAACATGCTCAGATCCTTTTCAGCGAGGGTAAAACCTTGGTGGAGGGCAATCCGGCCCGCGTCCAGCCTAGCCGGGGAACAGGTGTTTCAGCGAATAACCAAGCTGACTGGCGAGAATCACGCCGGTCATGACCACCAGAAACAGCAGTTGCAACGGGCTGAAATGCGCCCAGTGCAGCGCGGTCAGCCACGGGTGCTTGTCGCTGAACTCCGGGTCGAGCGTACCGATGCGCCGCTTGTGCCAGAGCCCGATCAGGATCACTCCGATATAGGTGAAGGCTCCCAGCCCACCGAGCATGACCGAGAACAGCAGGATCATGACGGCTTGCGGTACGCCGTGGCGCAGCACGAGCCAGCGGGTATCAGGGTTCCATCGGCGCGGAATGATCCTTTCGGTCAACCACAGATCCTGAACGATCAAATGGGCGCTGATCAGAAACCAATAACTCAAGCCGATCCGGAAAAACCAGACAGGAACACAGGCGAAGGCCAGGGGAATGACGATGCTCATCGCCGTGGTCTTGTGCTCGGCGGGCAGATAGAACAGCCACAGCGCCAGCGCAATCGCGGCCCATGAGCGCAACCAGGTTTCGGCGGCGATGTAGCGCGGCAGAAACCGTCGCCAGTAGAAAACATCGGCGTAGGGCAGGCGGGCTAGCAGGTCGGGAAAGCGCCACTTGAGGGTTTCCGACAACTGCTGGCAGGCCTGCCAGTCAGCCGGGATGAACCGGTCGGTCATGTCTTTCTGCTGTCGCGGCTTCATCGGGCTGATCAGCATCCGCGCGGCCAGAGCGTCGGGCGACCCGTTGCGCTGATCTTCGGCCCGGGCGCACAGGGTGTCGTAGAGGCTTTCCTGGTTGCAGCGCTCGATCAGCGCCTGCCAGAGCCAGTCCGGTTGCGGATGAATACCCTTGGTGTCGTCCCAGCCAAATAATTGGGAGATACGGTCGAACAGCGGAACGCTCCACTCTGTGTCCTGCAGCAGTTGCAGGATGATCTGCTGCCAATGTTCCCGACGGTCGAACACCTGGAGCCAGGGTTGGACCGTGTAAGTCTTGAGCTGCGCGAGACATTCACGCTCGTTTTGCGAGGCGAGCAGCGTTTCCAGCGATTGCCGGTAATCCGTCAGCAACTCGTTGGCGATAATGCTGCGCTGCCCGTCGCCGATGACGATCTCCTGCCACGGCCCCAGCCAACCCAGGTGCTGTACCGCCCAGCGGGCAATCGGAAGGCGCAGGGCGGGATGATCGAAGCACAACGTCAGCAACAGCGCCTGGAACGCTTGCGCACAATCCTGCTGGCGCGCTTGCTCCCAGCGCTGGTCCAGATTGGTGTCCGAGAGGCCGTTCAGCAATTGCGATGCGGCTTCAATGGCCGGGTCGGCAGTCGGCTGCTCGGGTTCCAGGTTAAGAGGCTCCGGACTCAGGGGCTGTACCCGCAAGGTCTGCGACTCGAGCGGTGCTTCGGGCGCGGCCGGGGTCACCGGTTCGAATAGCGCCGCAGGGTAATCCCACGCATCGGTCCCGGTCTTCTGCAGCGGCTGAACCATGGATTGCTCTTGCACCGCCAGAGCGGCGATCCCAGGAGCCAGCATGACGTCGCCGTGCTCCTCGCTCTCCTCGTTTTCAAGGCGCCACTGGGCAATCGACAGAGCACGCTCATAAGCCTCGCGCAGGCGCTGGAAGCCTGCGGCATCTTCATCGGGCCGAAAGACTTTCAGCAGCCGCGCATAGCTGCGCTTGATATCGCGCAGCCCGGCGTCTTCGGGCAGTTGCAGGACGGACCAGCATTCCATGTCGTGCTTCCTTACTGCCAGGGGTTACGGTCGAGGGCGCTCAACTGCTTGCTCAGTTCGGTACGGGTTTCACGGATCTGCCGCTCGTCCTGGGAATCCAGCGCCTGCTGGAATTGCTTGGCCCAGTAACCGATCTGATCGCGCAGGTCGCCCAGGCTTTCCTGATACAGACGTTCCAGCCGTGCACTGAGCAGGGTGTTCACCTGTTGCTCGCGCGGATGGATCTTCAATTGCGCCAAGGCTTGCAGACGCTGCTGGATTTCCTCCGGCGTCAGCACGCCGGGGTTGTTTTCGATGACCAGCGAATGTTGCTGACCGGTCAGGGGAATGCTGACCTGGGCTTCGAGCAAACCGTTGTTGTCGTAGGTGAAACGCACATCCAGTTCGACTTCGCCGGCCTTGCGCTTGGGCACCTTGATGTCCAGTTGGCCGAGCGCCACGTTGTCTTTGACCAGGCGGCTTTCGCCCTGAAAGATTTTCACGACCACCTGTTCCTGATTGTCGTGAAGGGTCTGCACGGTTTTGACCCGGCTGACCGGGACGATGCTGTTGCGCTCGATGATCGGCAGGTAATGACCGCTTTCATACTGACGACCGACCTGCGTGGAAGTCTCGATCCCCAGGGTGTAGGAGCAGACATCAGTGAGCACCACTTCTTCCAGCGCGGCCGAACGGGCCTTGAGCGCTGCCTGAATCGCCGCGCCCTGAGCGACCACTTGATCCGGATCGAGGCTGATCGACGGGAAGCGGCCGAACAGCCCGGCAGCCAGTTTGCGCACCAGCGGCATGCGGGTGGTGCCGCCGACCAGCAGGATTTCATCGAGGTCGCTGACGCGGATGCGTGCGTCACGCAGGGCCCGTTCGATCGGCGCGCGCAGACGTTCGAGCAGCGGCATGTACAGCGTCGCCATTTGCGCCTGAGTGATGGTCTGGGTCCATTGCTTTTCGCCAACCTGCAATCTGAATTCGGTGCTGGCGTCCTGACCCAGTGCACGGCGCACACGTTCTGCCTCGCGGCGCAGCGGCTGGAGGATGGTCGAGCGCTCGGGGAAGTCCGACACGTTGCGATGCTGATCGATAAAGTGCTCAAGCAGCACGTTGTCGAAATCCTCGCCGCCGAGGAAGTTGTCACCGGCGCTGGCGCGCACCTCCATGACCCCATCGAAGAGTTCGAGAATCGACACGTCGAACGTACCGCCGCCCAAGTCGAACACCAGGAACGACGTTTCCTTGTCCCGTTGATGCAAGCCGTAGGCGAGTGCAGCCGCGGTGGGTTCGTTGATCAGCTTTTCGACTTTGAGGCCCGCCAGTTCACCGGCAATGCGCGTGGCCTTGCGCTGGGCGTCGCTGAAATAGGCCGGAACGCTGATCACGGCTTCCGTGACGGTCTGGCCGTAAGTGCGCTCGACGTCTTCTTTCAGGCTCTTGAGCACTAGCGCCGACAGCTCTTCCGGACGGAATTTTTTATCCCCGAGGTAGACCTCCGTCGCACTGCCCATATGGCGCTTGAACAGCGAAGCGGTCAGGCGCGGATGAGTGTGCAGGCGTTCGCGAGCAGCTTGCCCGACCAGAATCCGGCCCTGATCGTCCAGGCCCACCACGCTGGGTGTCAGGAACTGCCCCAGGGCGTTAGGCACCAACTCAGTGGCATCGCCGCGCCATACGGCAACAAGGCTGTTGGTGGTTCCCAGGTCAATCCCGACGATCATTGCAACGAACTCCCTTTGCGCTCAGACAAAAAATGAAACAGATATTGGGCGCGCAAGAATATTACCGAGGCAGTGGCGCGGTAAAGAAAGATGATGGCTCTGAGCCATTATTTACGACAGGCAACCGCAGGAGGGATGGTCCGGGTCGCTTTTTGTCGAAGGGAAAGACAGGGCGCCGGAGCCGGCGCCCTGTGGTCATCGTTTAAGGCATGACCGGCGGCAAGTACGAAAGCGTCGTGCCCAGCGCCCACAGCAGCACCAATACCAACGGCGTGTGCACCAGTAATTGCACGAACGAGAAACCGATCAGATCCCGCGCCTTCAGCCCCAGCACGCCCAGCAACGGCAGCATGTAGAACGGGTTGATCAGGTTCGGCAAGGCTTCGGCGGCGTTGTAGATCTGCACCGCCCAACCGAGGTGATAGTTCAGATCGTTGGCCACCTGCATCACGTACGGCGCCTCGATGATCCACTTGCCGCCGCCGGACGGAATGAAGAAACCGAGAATCGCCGAGTACACGCCCATCAGCAGTGCATAGGTGTCGTGGGAAGCGATGCTGACGAAGAACGTCGAGATGTGATGGGCCAGGGTCTGGGCGTCACTGCCCTTGACCGTGGTCATCAGCGCGGCAATCGAACCGTACAGCGGGAACTGGATCAGCACCCCGGTGGTGGTCGGCACGGCACGCGACACCGCATCGAGGAAACTGCGCGGGCGCCAGTGCAGCAACGCGCCGAGCATGATGAACAGGAAGTTGTAGGTGTTGAGCCCGGAAATCGCGGTGATCGCCGGTTTGGTCGAGAACTCGTGGAACAGCCATCCGGCCGCCAGCAGCACCAGCAGGATGATCAGCAACGGGCTGTGTTCCAGCCATTCGCCTGGGCGGGTACGCGGTTGCAGCGGTGGCAGGTTGAAGGCCGGGTCGATGCCGCAGGCCTTGGCGTCACGCGCCGAGTTCGGGCCGGGCGCGGTGGCGTAGGCGATGATGATCGAAATCACGATCAGCGCCAGCAGCATGACTCCCGACTGCCAGAGGAAAATCGTCTGGGTGAACGGAATCACCCCGGTGATCGACAGAATCGACGGCGGCAGACTGGCCGGGTTGGCCTGCAACTGCGCGGCGGACGACGACAGGCCCAGCGCCCAAACGGCGCCGAGGCCAAGATAGGCGGCGGCACCGGCGGCGCGGTAGTCCATTTTCAGATCGGTGCGGCGGGCGAGAGCGCGCACCAGCAGACCGCCGAACACCAGCGACAGGCCCCAGTTCAACAAGGACGCGACCATCGAAATCAGCGCGACCCAGGCCACGGCCGAGCGACCGTTCTTCGGGATCCGCGCCAGGCGATCGATCAGTTTTACGGCGGGCGGCGAACTGGCCACGACATAACCACCGATCACCACGAAGGCCATCTGCATGGTGAACGGGATCAGGCTCCAGAACCCGTCACCGAAGGCCATGGCCGCGTCGGTGGGTTTGGCGCCCATGGCCAGGGTCGCCAGCGCGACGATGATCACCGCCAGCGCGGCGAATACCCAGGAGTCGGGAAACCAGCGTTCGGCGAAACTTGAACAGCGCAAGGCAAAGCGCGCAGAGCGGCTATCTTCGATATCAACGGCCACGGGAGTACCTCGGATTTTTATGTTTATTGTGGTCTTCGGGGCTTGGCCGGCCCGTCTGGACAGGTGCCAACAGTAAATCAACCGGCGGATTTTTGTGACCGTGTTTTGCTGAATCAGACTATGGTCTAACGGGTTGTCCGGCGGCCCGTTTGCGTAGACCATGGGCGCCTTGGTTTTTTGCCTGCCAGAGTTCTTTGCCATGACTGCCCATTCCACTGCCCGACCGGCGCCGTTCAGCCGTTCCGACTACAAGACCCTCGGCCTCGCGGCCCTGGGCGGGGCGCTGGAGATCTACGATTTCATCATTTTCGTGTTCTTCGCCCTGACCCTCAGCCAGCTGTTCTTCCCGCCGGAAATGCCCGAGTGGCTGCGCCTGCTGCAAAGCTTCGGGATCTTCGTTACCGGCTATCTAGCGCGCCCGCTGGGCGGGATCCTGATGGCGCATTTCGCCGACCGGCTGGGGCGCAAGAAGGTTTTCAGCCTGAGCATCCTGATGATGGCGCTGCCGTGCCTGCTGATCGGGATCATGCCGACTTATGCACAGATCGGTTATTTCGCACCGTTGCTGCTGCTGGCGCTGCGCATCCTGCAAGGCGCGGCGGTGGGCGGTGAAGTGCCGAGCGCCTGGGTATTCGTGGCCGAGCATGCTCCGGCCGGGCATCGCGGTTATGCCCTGGGCTTTCTGCAGGCCGGGCTGACCTTCGGTTATCTGATCGGCGCATTGACCGCGACTTTTCTGGCGCAAGTGTTCACCCCGGCCGAAGTGCTGGATTACGCGTGGCGTTATCCGTTCCTGCTTGGTGGTGTGTTCGGCGTGATCGGTGTCTGGCTGCGCCGCTGGCTGAGCGAAACCCCGGTGTTCATGGCCATGGAAGCGCAGCGCGAGGCGCGGGTCGAACTGCCGTTGCGCACCGTGCTGCGCGATCATCGGCTGGCCATGTTGCCGGCGATGCTCCTGACCTGCGTGCTGACCTCGGCAGTGGTGGTGTTCGTGGTCATCACCCCGACCATGATGCAAAAAACCTTCGGCATGACCGCCGGCCACACCTTCGCGCTGAGCGCGCTGGGCATTGTTTTCCTGAACATCGGCTGCGTGATCGCCGGCCGGCTGGTCGATCGCATCGGCGCCTGGCGCACGGTCATGCTTTACAGTCTGCTGCTGCCGCTGGGCATCGGTCTGCTTTATAGCTGCCTGATCAGCGGCGGGGATTGGGTCGGTCTGGCCTACGCCATCGCCGGCTTGTGCTGTGGCGTGGTCGGTGCGGTGCCGTCGGTGATGGTCAGCCTGTTCCCGGCGCGGATCCGCGTTTCCGGGATCTCCTTCACCTACAACATTGCCTACGCCGCCTGGGCCAGTGTCACACCGTTGCTGCTGATCGGTCTGATGCCGTGGAGTCCGTGGATCTGCGTGATGTTCTGCACGGTGATGGGCGCGGTGGGCGTCGTCAGCGCGGCGTATTTCGGCTCGCGCATGCCGCGCGCAGAACAGTGCCCGGTGGCCGGCACCGCCTGAATTGTCGAGGCGTAACTATTTTTGTAGGACACGCCTCAAGCGCTCTTCAGAAAAGATTTCCAAGGCCGATGGTTAGGCTGCATACCCGCTCTCCATCCAGTCCATCGGTGCTTTCCCATGTTCAACAAACGCCTGAAGCAAGAGCTGGCGGCTCTTCGTGAAGAACTCTCCAGCCTTCTGCAAGTGAAGGAGAGCCTGGAAAGCGAGATGCTGGTGCTCACCCTTGAGCCCGACGGACGGATTCAGTCGGTCAACCAGAACTTCCTCAACGAAATGCTCTACAAGAGTCACGATCTGATCGGCCGCGCCATCGAAGACATCGTGCCGGCCCATGTGAAGTCGGACGAGTTTCATCACCGCTTCAAGGCCGCCCTGACCCGTGGCGAGCATTTCGCCGGCGCTGTGCGCCTTTCACGCGGTAACGGCGAAGAGGCGTGGTTGCGTTCGATCGTGCAGCCGATTCGCTCATCGGATGGCCGGATCAAGCACTTCTCGATTTTCTCCAGCGACCTGACCCGCACTATCGAGGCCTCCCGCGAACACGAAAACCTGATCGGCGCGCTGGTGCGTTCGACCGCCGTGATCGAGTTCGACCTCAGCGGAAACGTGCTGAGCGCCAACGAACGGTTCCTCCAAGGCATGGGTTACAGCCTGGCGCAGATCAAGGGCAAACATCACCGCCAGTTCTGCGAGCCGGAGGAGTACAACAGCGCCGAATACCAGAACTTCTGGCGTCGCCTGAACAACGGCGAATTCGTTGCCGGCCGTTTCAAGCGGGTCGACAGCCATGGCCGGACGGTCTGGCTGGAGGCGTCCTACAACCCGGTGCTCGACGCCAACGAAAAGCTCTACAAAGTGGTGAAGTTCGCCACGGTGATCACCGATCAGGTCAATCAGGAACAGGCCGTCGCCGACGCCGCCAACATCGCCTACAGCACGTCCCTGCAGACCGACAGCACCGCCCAGCGCGGCACTCGTGTGGTGACTGAAGCGGTCAACGTGATGCGCGATCTGTCGAAGCACATGCAGACCGCCGGCGAAGGCATCGAGGCGTTGAACGAGCAATCCCAGGTAATCGGCACCATCGTCAAGACCATCAGCGGCATTGCCGAACAGACCAACCTGTTGGCGCTTAACGCGGCCATCGAAGCTGCTCGCGCCGGTGAGCAAGGCCGAGGCTTTGCGGTGGTGGCCGACGAAGTGCGGCAACTGGCTTCGCGCACCAGCCAGGCGACCGAAGAAATCGTCGGTGTGGTGCGCCAGAACCAGGACATGGCGCGCAACGCCGTGGCCCTGATGACCGACGGCAAGCAACAGGCCGAACAAGGGCTGGCGCTGGCGGCGGAGGCCGGTACGGTGATCGTCGAGATTCAGGACGGCGCGCAGAAAGTGGTGGATGCAGTCGGCCAGTTCGCCAACCAGTTATCCAACTGATGCCTGCCAGGCGATGGGATGGTACACGGCCATCCCTTCGTTGTTTTTATCCCGCTACAATCGGCTCTTTTTCCCGGAGCAGATCCCATGAGCGAGTCCTTCCGTCGCCCGGTTTCCCTGAACAAAGCCTACCGTCTGCTCAATCACGGGCCGACCGTGCTGGTCAGCGCCGCTCATGACGGGCAGCGCAACATCATGGCGGCTGCGTGGGCCATGCCGCTGGATTTCGAACCGCCGAAAGTCGCGGTAGTGCTCGACAAATCCACCTGGACCCGACAATTGCTCGAGGCTTCGGGCACCTTTGTTCTCAACGTTCCTTGTGTGAATCAGGCCGACATCGTGCAGACCGTCGGCTCGACATCGGGCCTGGAAATCAATCGCGATCAAGGTCAGGACAAGTTTCAGGCGTACGGCTTGCAGAGCTTTGCTGGCGAGCAGGTCGAGGCACCAATGCTGGATGGTTGCGTGGCCTGGCTCGAATGCCGGTTGCTGCCGGAGCCGCACAATCACGAGCAATACGATCTGTTCCTCGCCGAGGTGATCGCGGCGCAGGCTGATTCGCGGGTGTTCAGCGATGGACGCTGGCATTTTGAAGGGCACGATGAGCTGCGCACGCTGCATCACGTGGCCGGTGGCAACTTTCTGAAGATCGGTGATCCGGTGGTCGGTAAAAATCTTGATGTCTGACGGTTATTAATGTTTTGCAGCAATTAATTATTGTTATTCGATAATTTTAATCGTTAGGGTGGTGCTCACATTCATTCTTGTGAGGCTTTCCCATGACCACCCACGGGCTCGTGCAATTCAGTCGGCGCATGGCGACGGTGACGTTGATCCTGATCGTCGTGATGCTGCTGCTCAATGCTGTCATTTGGGTTTACCCACCGTTGGCGGAAAAGGAAGGCTGGGGATTGGGGTTTGCGCTGACCGAGCGCCAGCTGTCACACATGGCCGACGCCGCCACGCTGTTTCCATGGTGGCAGAAGCTGGGCGGGATCGTGCTGTCGAGCATTCCCCTGCTGGCGCTGGCATCGGGCCTGAACCATTTGCGCCGGCTGTTTCAGAGTTATGCGCGGGGTGAGTATTTTGCCCGGGAAACAGCGGAGCATCTGGGCAAGGTCGGGCGAGCCGTGGCGATCTGGGTGCTGCTGGATTTCCTCTGTGAGCCGATGCTCAGCCTGTGGGTCACCCAGAACGCGCCGGTCGGTGAGCGGTTGTTTACCCTGAGCATCACGGCGGCCTCATTCGTCGCGTTGTTTCTGGCCGCGTGCATTTCGATCATCGCGCGGATTCTGGCGCAGGCCAGCGAAGTGGATCGGGAAAACCGTACGTTTAATTGAGGTCCTCATGCCTATCGTGATTCAACTGGATGTGATGCTCGCGCTGCGCAAGGTCAAATCCAAAGACCTTGCAGCCGCCATCGGCATCACCGAGGCCAACCTGTCGCTGTTCAAACAGGGCAAGGTCAAAGGGCTGCGACTGGCGACCCTGGATGCCATCTGCGAGTACCTCAACTGTCAGCCCGGGGATCTGCTGGTTCGGGTGGCGGGGAGGAGGGTGACGCCTGAGGGTTTCAGTTGGCGCTGGAAATGAATTCATGGACATACAAAAAAGGCTTACCTCTCGGTAAGCCTTTTTCAGTTGGCAGTGCTGATTCAATCCCCCAACGCTACCCCTTCACGCCGAGGATCTGCCCCGCCTGCCAGCGTTGCCTTCCCTTGAGCATCCTTGACCCGCACGATGGCCTGGGTGCCGCTGGTCATGTCGATTTCGTTGACGGTGTGGCCCTTGTCCTTGAGTGCCTGGATCAGCGTCGGGCTGAACTGGCCCTGTTCCAGTTCAGTGGGGCCGTTGCGGCTGCCGAAGTTGGGCAGGCTGATGGCGCTTTGCGGGTCGAGGTTCCAGTCGAGCAGGCCGACGGTGGTTTTGGCCACGTACTCGATGATCTGCGAGCCGCCGGGAGAGCCGACGGTGGCGACGAACTCGCCGCTTTTGCGGTCGAAGATCAGGGTCGGCGCCATCGACGAGCGCGGGCGTTTGCCGGGCTCCACGCGGTTGGCGACTTTCTGTCCGTTCTCTTCGGGGATGAACGAGAAGTCGGTCATCTGGTTGTTGAGCAGGAAACCCTGAACCATCAGGTGCGAGCCGAACGCTGCTTCGATGGTGGTGGTCATCGACACGGCGCCACCGAAGTCATCGACCGCCACCACTTGCGAGGTGGAAATGCGCAGCGGCGAGCGATCCGGCGCGTAGGCGACCTGTACGCCCGGCGGTGTGCCGGGTTTGGCGGTGCCCATGCTGCGTTCGCCGATCAGGCTGGCGCGGCTGGCCAGGTAACCCGGGTCGACCAAACCTTTGACCGGCACCGGCACGAAGTCGGTATCGGCTACGTATTGCGCGCGGTCGGCGTAGGCCAGGCGCTCGGCTTCGGCGATCAGGTGCACGGCTTGCGGCGCAGGTTCGATGCCGGCGGGTTTATCGGTTTTCACTGGCTTGAGCGGCGTCAGAGCCAGACGCGGATCGCGGGTTTCCAGCGCCTGCAAGGTGCCGAGAGTCTGCGCCACCGCAATCCCGCCCGATGATGGCGGCGGCATCCCGCAAACCTGCCAGCGCTTGTAGTCGGTGCACAGTGGCGCGCGCTCCTTGGCCTGATAGTGCTGAAGGTCGTTCAGCGACAGGCTGCCGGGGTTGGCGTGGCCCTGAACCTTGGCCACGATTTCTTCGGCGATCGGGCCTTTGTACAGCGCGTCCGCACCTTCGTTGGCGGTGCGTTTGAGCACGGCGGCCAGCGCCGGGTTTTGCAGTCGCGTGCCGACGGCTTTGACGCTGCCATCGCTGTTCAGAAAGTACCTGGCCATGTCCGGCGAACGGCGAATCACCGGGTCGGATTCCAGCAGTGAATGCAGGCGCGGAGAGATCGCAAAACCCTGCTCGGCCAGTTTGATCGCCGGCTCGAACAATGTTGCCCACGGCAAGCGGCCGTGCTTTTTGTGCGCCAGCTCCAATGCACGCATCACCCCCGGTGTGCCGACAGAGCGTCCACCGATCTGCGCCTGCGGGAACGGCATCGGTTTACCGTCGGCCTGCAGAAACAGTTTCTCGGTCGCACCCGCCGGTGCCGTTTCACGACCGTCGTAGGTGCGCACCTGTTTGCCATCCCACAGCACGATCATCGCGCCGCCGCCGATCCCGGAGGATTGCGGTTCGACCAGGGTCAACACGGCTTGCATCGCGATGGCGGCATCGATGGCGGAACCACCCTGACGCAACATTTCGCGACCGGCCTCGGCGGCCAGCGGATTGGCAGCGGCGGCCATGTGTTTTTCGGCGTGGCTGGCTTGTAGGCCGGTGCGGTAACCGGAGGCGGCTTCCGGTGCCAGCGGCAAGGTCGAGGAAGGCGGGGCGTTGCAGGCCGTGAGGGCGATGGCGCTGACGATCAGCGTCAGGGCGGGCAGGCGAAACCGGTTCAGGGGCAGGGCTGGAAACACGCGGGGCTCTCCGTCCGTGGGATAAAGGTCTGACGGACTGTATCGGCCGACCGTGTACGACGCAAACCGCAGGCACCTTTGTCCTTCATGCCTTGGCGGAATTTCTGTAGGGTCATGGGCAAACGTGAAGCCAGAACAATCAACAAGAGGCCGCCATGCACAACGAGTTTCCGACCCAGCCCAGCTATCGCGAACAGCGCGAGCGCTTTTTAGCCGCCGCGAAGGTGGCGGGTGCAACGCTCTCTTCGTACGCGCATCCGCTCAATGGGCCGTTTGGCGAGTCTTTGAGTACCGATGTTGCGGTGCTGGGGGATCCAGCGGCCAAACGGCGCCTGGTGGCGCTCAGCGGCACCCACGGGGTTGAGGGATATTACGGCTCGGAGTGCCAGATCGACTGGCTGAAGCATTTCACGCCGGACTCACTGCCGAAGGACGTCGCGGTGGTGATGGTTCACCTGATCAACCCGTGGGGCACGGCGTGGCTGCGGCGGGTCAATGAAGACAACATCGACCTCAACCGCAATCACCTGGATTTCAACCGACTGCTTCCGGACAACCGCGTTTACGCGGCGCTCCATGAAATTTACGCCTGCACCGATTTGAATGGCGCCGAGCGGCAAAAGGCTGATGCCTTGCTGGATGCGCAAATTGCCGAGCACGGCTGGCCGGCTGTCATGTCGATTGTCGAGGGCGGTCAGCACAGTCATCCCGACGGATTGTTCTTTGGCGGACTCGCGCCGAGCTGGTCGAATCGCACGCTGCATTCCATCATCGAGAATCATCTGGCCGGTGCTGAAACCGTGATGTGTTTCGACCTGCACACCGGCGCCGGGGAGTACGGGCATCCGATGCTGCTGACGATTACCCAAGCGCCGTATCCAGCACTGGCCCAAGCGCAATCGATTTACGGCCCGTGGCTCTACACGCTGCACACCGGCGCCGAAACCCTGAGCGAAACCGGTGTCGCGGCAACCGCTACCGGTTACACCTCGCAGGCGTTGCTCAACGCGTTGCCGAATGTGCAACTGATGCCGTTCGTGATCGAGTGCGGGACTTATCCGGGGCCGGACGTGCATCGTTATCTGCGCGACGATCACTGGCTGCATCTGCATGGCGATCCGCTGGATGCGACGGGGCGGGCGATCAAGTTGAATCTGCTGGAGCAGTTTTATCCGGCGGATCCGGACTGGCGGGCGATGGTCGGTTTACGGACGCGGCAGATTTGGACGAAAGGGCTCTTGGCCTTGGGGGAAGAGGTATAAACAAACGGCTTGCCTTTCGGTAAGCCGTTTTGACTGCCTGGTGATGCGCATCGGTTTTGACTATGGATGCCGGAGGGTTACTGCTTGAATCCTGGCAGCCCGTTGGCGGCGCGCCATTCTCTTACGGTCTTCGTAATGCCCATGGCAGAGTTGTCCTCTCCTGGTTCGGGATAAAAAATCAAGTCGGTGCCGTCCGGGTGACCGGTAAGCTTTCTGAATTGTGCCAGCAGCTCGCCAAGCTCCGTGTCCGATCCACTTTTATTGGTGGCACGTATTTTTTCGATGAAACGGATAAATTCGGTTTCAGTGTATTCAGATATTTTTTCCATGTGCGTTCACTGTTTTTTGTGTTGAAAGATGTGGTTTTTAGGGGTGTTGATTCGGAGGTTGTCTATGTCGTAGACAGCGCCGCCATCAGTGATCCGCTCGACGTGATGTATTTCAAATACCCCTCTTGTGCCTACAGACTCCCTGTCTCGAACCGCTGGTGCGTTGCCCGACATTAAACGATCTTGGGCATCCGAATTGAACTGATCGAAAAGTTCTGGATCATCCCGCACGGCTTGCCAGAATGCTTTTCTGAACGCGTCGAAGTTTGAAAACTCCCTCCCTCTGAGTCTGTCCGCAATCCGCGTCGGAATCGGCACTCCAATCCCTGTTCCAGCTCCTGCCAGCCATACACCGGAAACATCCTCCCCAATCCCCGTCACCGTCCCCGGCATCAATCTCGCCGGTTTCGAAAACACCACATACAACGACTTCAGCCCGGTCTCAGCCGGAAACACCAGAATACAATCCTCGGCGGTGATGTCTTCGCCGGGCAGGATTTCAATCTGGCTGTCGGTGTTCGCGGCGATCGGGTGGACGAGAATCGTGCTGAGTGGTTCGCCGTGTTCCGGATACACCAGCGGCGGCATCGATCCCAGCGGCCCGCGTTGCGGCGTCCACAAAATCGTGATGCCGTTGAGCTTCGCCTCCATGGAGGTCTTGTCGTTGTTCCACTCGACTTTTACGGTACGCACCGAGTCGTCGCCCGAGGCTCCGGTGTGGATGCCGTAGACCTGCATGACCCCTTCGGCATCGCGTCGGAACTGGAACCGCACGCGAGTGGTTGCGCGAGACAAGGTGCGTAGCTGATCGTCGGTGTAGAGCGTGCCGTCGCCCATTCGGTTCGGCAGCATCCCGAGGATGAACACACTGGCCGGGCCTCCCGCACCGCGGATTGCCCAATTAAGGCGCTGCTGCAGGATTCCACCACCGGCCATGCGCCCCAACGCCAGATCGGCGCCGATGGCCTTCGCTACGGCGTGACTGGCAGCGGGAATGCGCAGGGCGCCTGCCACCATGACTTTGCCGAAGTGAGAGGCGGGCTCAGGTGTTGTGCCGGCATCCGTTCGACACCAGTTATCCGGTGTGCAGGGTTTGGCAAATACCAGATCGTCGCGAGGCTTTGGCGATGGCCATTCGTCTGTCGGGACGTAGACAGGCTCTGGCTCCGGGCGCGGATTCCAGGCAGCCCACGAGGCGCCGCCGTTCGGAAGTTTTCGGCGCCAGATATCGTCGAAAGGGTCTTTGTCCGGGGCCATGACAACTCCCTGTCTGTCTTTGGATCAAGACAGGGGAGCTTGTCGGTCAGTCGGGATGGCGATCAAATCGACTTGCCGGGATGCAGAGGCCTGATCGAACGAATAATCCTCTTCGTACGCCTTTCGCGCTCTGTTCCTACGGAATCATGCCGGCCCACTGAAGTGGGGCACTTTTCTTGAGGCATAAAAAACGGCCTAACTTTTGGTAAGCCGTTTTAATACTTAGTGGTGTGAAGTCTTTTCAGTGATTGACCATGAATCTTCACTTCTTGAAGCCAGGCAGTCCGTTTGCTTCATGCCATTTCGCGATTGTACGGGCTATGCCAGAGGACGACGTGTCAGCACCTGGCTCAGGGTAGTAGATAAGGTCCATCTTGCTCGGATGCCCAACGATCTCGTTGAAGTGCAGCAATAGAATATCTGCCCGTTCATCTGTAGGTGCCTTGTCTTCCTTTCTGATCTCGTCAATGACACGGCGTTGAGTCATTACTGACCTTTGAACCCAGGCAGACCCTGTGAAGCTCGCCATTCTTTCACAATCTGCGTGACCCCCCGAGGAGAGCTATCCGCGCCTGTCTCCGGGTAATAGATCAGATCGGATCCGGCCGGGTGTTCGCTGATTTTCTCGAAGTGCAACAGTAACAAATCAGCCCGACCATCGTCTTCGGCTTCTTCATCTTCTTTAACGAGTTCTTCCAACAACGCAACGAACTCGGTCTCTGTGTACTCCGAAATGCTGCTTTTCAGTAGATTGTCTTTCATGACTGGCCTATTCGTTCCGGTGGATATCGATGTGGTTTCGAGGTGTATTTACTCGTAGATTATCAACGTCGTAGACGTCGCCACCCTCGGATACTTTTTCGAGATGATGAAGCTCGTAAGATCTTCTGCCGCCGACACTATCGGCTTTGCGCACCCTTGGTGCTTTACCTTTACGCATACGGCCAACACTTTGCTTTATGAACTGATCCGCCACGGCAGACTCCGAAACGGCTTTCCAAAAAGCCCTTCGGAACGAATCGAAGCTTTGGAATTCGAGTCCCCTGAGTGAGTCTGCCACGTCTGTTGGAATTGGAACTCCCACCCCCGAGTTTGCTCCGACGAGCCATATGCCCGACGAATTCTCCCCAACCCCCGTCACCGTCCCCGGCATCAATCTCGCCGGTTTCGAAAACACCACATACAGCGACTTCAGCCCGGTCTCAGCCGGAAACACCAGAATACAATCCTCGGCGGTGATGTCTTCGCCGGGCAGGATTTCAATCTGGCTGTCGGTGTTCGCGGCGATCGGGTGGACGAGGATCGTACTCAGTGCTTCGCCGTGCTCCGGGTGAACCAGCGGCGGCATCGATCCCAGCGGCCCGCGTTGCGGCGTCCACAAAATCGTGATGCCGTTGAGCTTCGCCTCCATGGCGCTCTTGTCGCTGTTCCACTCGACTTTTACGGTACGCACCGAGTCGTCGCCCGAGACGCCGGTGTGGATGCCGTAGACCTGCATGACCCCTCCGGCATCACGCCGGAACTGGAAGCGCACGCGAGTGGTGGCGCGGGGTAGGGTGCGCAGTTGTTCGTCGGTATAAAGGGTGCCGTCGCCCATTCTGGCCGGCAGCATCCCTAGGATGAAAACACTGGCCGGGCCTGTCGCACCACGGATTGCCCAGTTGAGACGTTGCTGCAGAATTCCACCGCCCGCCATGCGCCCCAAGGCCAGATCGGCGCCGATTGCTTTCGCTACGACCTTACTGGCTGCGGGAAAGCGTACGGCGCCCGCCACCATGATCTTGCCGAAACTGGAGGCGGGCTCAGGTGTTGTGCCGGCATCCGTTCGACACCAGTTGTCCGGTGTGCAGGACTTGGCAAATACCAGATCGTCGCGGGGCTTTGGGGTTGGCCATTCATCTGTTGGAACGTAGACGGGCTCTGGCTCTCGGGGCGGATTCCATGCTGCCCATGAGGCGCCGCCGTTTGGAAGCTTTCGGCGCCAGATATCATCGAAAAGGTCTTGGTCCAGGTCCATGACAACTCCCTGTCTGTCGTTGGATCGAGACAGGGGAGCTTGTGGGTCAGTGGGGATGGCGATCAAATCGACTGGTAGGGATGCAGGGGCCTGATCGAACGAAAAATCCTCTTCGTACGCTTTTCGCACCCGGTTCCTACGGAGCCAGCCGACTCACTGAGGAAGGGCACTTTTCTCTAGGCATAAAAAAACGGCCTACCTTTCGGTAAGCCGTTTTTAGTACTTGGTGGCTACACAGGGACTTGAACCCCGGACCCCAGCATTATGAATGCTATGCTCTAACCAACTGAGCTATGTAGCCAAGTGGCGCGCATTATTCCCCTGAAATGGAAAAGCGTCAAGCGTAAATTCAAAATATTTCTTCTTATTTTCAACCGCTTATCCTCCCGCGCCGAAAATCGGGGCGGGAGGGGCTTTCAACGCAGCTGAAATCTTCCGGTGTTGGCACTCAAGGCATGGCTGCCCTGGCTCAAGGTGTCCGCCGCGAGATTCACGGCCCGCGCGCCTTCGAGCAGACGAACCGCCGCTTGATCGACCTGCTGGATATTGCCGCTGACCTCATCGGCGGTGCTCGCCTGTTCCTCGACCGCCGTGGCGATTTGCGCGAGGGTGTCGGTGACGCTCTGCACGGCGCTGGCGATCTCCCCCAGGCGTTCGCCAAGTCCCGTGACCGCTTCCGCGTCCGATTGTGCCTGGCCGCAGGCAGCCTCCATCAGGCTCACGGCTTCATTGACCGTGTTGCGCAGGCTGTCGACCGTACCGGCGATCTGCGCTGTGGACGATTGCGTACGTTGCGACAGGCTGCGTACCTCGTCGGCTACCACGGCAAAACCACGACCTTGTTCGCCGACGCGAGCTGCTTCAATAGCCGCGTTGAGCGCCAGCAGGTTGGTCTGCTCGGCGACGCCGCGAATGGTATCGACCACCAGTTGAATCTGCTGCCCTTGCTCGCTGACCCGGCCGAGCGCTGCGGCAGTTTCGTTCAGGCGCTGATTGAGCTGCTGGATGCTCGCCGTGGTCCGTTGACTGTCACGGCTACTGTCGGCGGCAATGCGCCGGGTGTGCTGAGCGCTGCCGGAAGCCTGTTCACAACTCTGCGCCACGCCTTGAGACGTCGCCGCCAGTTGCGTGGCGGCTGCGGCGATCTGGCTGATCTGCAATTGCTGCGCTTCGACTTCGCTGAGAGCGCCGCTGGAGTGATCGTTGAGGCTGCGCACGGCGTTGCTCAGTTGCGACGTCTCGTGATCGACACCCAGCAGGCTGGTGCGCAGTTGCACCACCGCCACGTTGAGTGCGGTGCTGATCGAGGCGAGTTCATCGCGACCCACGACCGGCACCTGCAGGCTCAGATTGCCGTCGCGCAGCGCTTCGGCGAGCACGGTGATGCCGCTGGCGCTACGACGGATCGAGGCTTGCAGGCAGACGAACAAATACAGCGCCGCCAGCAACAGGAAACCGAACACAGCCGCGACAACGATGAACTGACGAATCGCCGATCCGTGGTAGTCATCCAGCCGCTGATCCAGCGACATCAGCGATTGCTGGCGCAGCGTGGCGAGGTTGCCGAGCAGGGCATCGAGAGTGCGCTCGAATTCTTCAGGCTTGAGATTGATGCTGCCGCCGAACACGCCGTCATCCAGCACTTTCAAACCGGCGTCCAGCTGTTTAAGGCTGTCGTGATATTGCCCGGCCCAGCCTTGCAGGGCTGGCGGCAGACGCGCTTCGAGCAGGCTCGCGGTTTTCACCAGCTGCTCGCGGGCATCGCCGATGCGGCTGCGCAGGTCGCGCAGTTGCAGACGGCTTTGCAGGGTGAACTGGCCGGAAACCACGGACGCCTGGCCGACGGCTGCCAGCCGACCGACCCGCTCGATCAGGTCTGGTGCGTGCTGGGTGGAAATCTGCGTCAGCAGATAGGTCTCCAGCCACGGCGCGAGGATCAGGCGATTGTCCATCGCGATCTGTTCGCGCAAGGCTTGCAGGGCGCTGAGGGCGTTGGTGAAACGGTCGTAACCGTCCGGCCACCAACCGACACCGGAAAGGCTTTTCGAGTCCAGGCCATTCAGCGCGGCTTGCAGGGCCTGATAGCGGGTCTGGGTTTCACCTTCCGCGCCTTCGGCTTGCAAGGCATTGCCCAAGTCCAGCGTCGCCTGGGCAACAGCAGGTTGTACGCCATCGAACGCAGCCATCGCGGCAAGGGTCGCTGGCGTCGGCTGGCGGTTGGTTTCCGTGGCGCGCCAGCGGGCGGCGCGGTCGCGTTGGGCGGCGAGCAGGTTGTCGAGAGCATCGAGGGCGAGCAACTGCCGCACACCGGCACGTTCGCCGGCGATCAGGTTGAGTTTGTCGCGATAGTCCTGGCCGATCATCAACAGGCTGCCGGCCAATGGCAGGATAAACAGCAGAAACAACAACTGGAATTTACGCGCGAAGCCAAACCGCCCCAGCAACCTGATCCCCGGTGATAAAAAAGCCTGCATGCCCCATGACTCCTCTGGACACCACGCACCATCGGCGTGCATCGCGGTCGTTGCGACCGGGATTGGTGCCCTGCTAAAAGGCCTCGAAAGTTCACCCTTGCCCGCTCTGTAGGCAGGCTCTGTAGCGAAACTTCCCATTCTCGATACCCTTTGTAAGGGCGCCGCGTTCAAGCGGATAAGCAAGGCAAGATTCAGACCATGGCGTTGCGCTATCACTTGTAGCGCGACGACTGAATAGTTCGTTAGCTGGCTAAGGGGATGGCGCTGGCGCACCGAAAAATGGCACATTGACGCACCTGCCCGCGTGCATCCATCTGCAGTCCGGAAACTCCCATGGCTATCAGCAACGTTCAGACCACCGCTGCCTCGGCGTCCGCTCCTTCACAAAGCAGCCCTTTGGTGATGCGCATCATCGGCGCGGTGGCGCTGGCGCATTTGATCAACGACCTGATCCAGTCAGTGCTGCCGTCGATCTATCCGATGCTCAAGGCCAACTATGGCCTGAGTTTCACCCAGGTCGGCCTGATTACCCTGACATTCCAATTGACCGCTTCGCTGCTGCAGCCGTGGGTCGGTTATCACACCGACCGGCATCCGAAACCGTGGCTGTTGCCGGCAGGTTCCATGTGCACGCTGATCGGGATTGTGATGATGTCGATGGTTGGCAGTTTCCCGTTGATTCTGCTGGCGGCGGCGTTGATCGGTATCGGCTCTTCGACTTTCCACCCTGAAGCTTCTCGTATCGCGCGGCTGGCGTCGGGCGGGCGTTTCGGTCTGGCGCAATCGACGTTCCAGGTCGGTGGTAATGCGGGTTCGGCATTCGGCCCGTTGCTGGCAGCGGCGATCATCATTCCTTTCGGCCAGGGTAACGTGGCCTGGTTCGGGCTGTTCGCGGTGTTTGCGTTGTTCGTGCTCTATCGCATCAGCCGCTGGTACGCCCATCACCTGAACCTGTTCAAGCTCAAGGCTGGCCAGGCCGCCACTCATGGACTGTCGAAGGGCAGAGTGATCAGCGCGTTGGTGGTGCTCGGGTTGCTGGTGTTCTCCAAGTATTTCTACATGGCCAGCCTGACCAGTTACTTCACCTTCTACCTGATCGAGAAGTTCGACCTGTCGGTGGCCAGTTCCCAGCTGCATCTGTTCCTGTTCCTCGGCGCGGTGGCGGCGGGCACGTTCTTCGGCGGGCCGATTGGCGACAAGATCGGGCGTAAGGCGGTGATCTGGTTCTCGATCCTCGGCGTGGCACCGTTCACGCTGCTGATGCCGCATGTCGATCTGTTTTGGACCACTGTCCTGAGCGTGGTGATCGGCTTCATCCTCGCTTCGGCGTTCTCGGCGATCGTGGTGTACGCGCAGGAGCTGGTGCCGGGCAATGTCGGGATGATTGCCGGGGTGTTCTTCGGTCTGATGTTCGGCTTCGGCGGGATTGGCGCGGCGTTGCTCGGTCATCTCGCGGACATTCACGGCATCGAATACGTGTACTTCCTGTGCTCGTTCCTGCCGCTGTTCGGGGTGCTGGCGATCTTCCTGCCGAGAACCAAAAAGGCCTGACGGGCCGAATTTCAGGCACAAAAAAGCCGCGTATCAAACGCGGCTTTTTCATGGGTGCAGCTTTTACACGTTGAAGCGGAAGTGCATCACGTCGCCGTCTTTGACGATGTAGTCCTTGCCTTCCAGACGCCATTTACCGGCTTCCTTGGTGCCCGCTTCGCCCTTGTACTGGATGAAGTCGTTGTAGGCGATCACTTCGGCGCGGATGAAGCCTTTCTCGAAGTCGGTGTGGATCACGCCAGCGGCTTGCGGTGCGGTGGCACCGACGCGGACGGTCCAGGCGCGGACTTCTTCGACACCGGCGGTGAAGTAGGTCTGCAGGTGCAGCATTTCGTAGCCGGCGCGGATCACGCGGTTCAGGCCAGGCTCTTCCAGGCCCAGGGCCTCGAGGAACATGTCTTTCTCTTCACCGTCGTCCAGCTCGGCGATTTCCGCTTCGATCTTGTTGCAGACCGGAACGACCATGGCGCCTTCTTCTTCGGCGATGGCCTTGACCACGTCCAGGTGCGGGTTGTTCTCGAAACCGTCTTCAGCGACGTTGGCGATGTACATGACCGGCTTGGTGGTCAGCAGGTGGAAGCCCTTGATGATCGCTTTTTCGTCGGCGCTCATGTTCTTCATCAGGCTGCGTGCAGGCTTGCCTTCAGTGAAGTGCGGGATCAGTTGCTCGAGCAGGGCCTTCTGGGCCACTGCGTCCTTGTCACCACCCTTGGCGTTGCGCGCGACTTTCTGCAGTTGCTTCTCGCAGCTGTCGAGGTCCGCGAAGATCAGTTCCAGGTCGATGATTTCGATGTCGCGCTTCGGGTCGACGCTATTGGAAACGTGGATCACGTTTTCGTCTTCGAAGCAGCGCACGACGTGAGCGATCGCGTCGGTTTCGCGGATGTTGGCCAGGAACTTGTTGCCCAGGCCCTCACCTTTCGACGCGCCGGCAACCAGGCCTGCGATGTCGACGAATTCCATGGTGGTCGGCAGGATGCGCTTTGGATTGACGATGGCCGCCAGAGCGTCCAGACGCGGATCCGGCATCGGCACGATGCCGCTGTTCGGCTCGATGGTGCAGAAGGGGAAGTTCTCGGCCGCGATCCCGGATTTGGTCAGGGCGTTGAACAGGGTGGACTTGCCGACGTTAGGCAGGCCGACGATGCCGCAATTGAATCCCATGGTGTTTCCCCTCGGATTAGAGTCAGGCCTTCTGGCTGTGCAGGTTTTTCATCGCGCGGTTCCATTCACCGGCGAGGATATCCGGCAGCACGCCGAGGGCAAAGTCGATGCTGGCATCGAGTTTTTCCTGTTCGGCGCGTGGCGCACGACCCAGGACGAAATTTGAAACCATACTGGCGACGCCCGGGTGGCCGATGCCAAGCCGCAGGCGGTGGAACGTATTCTGATTGCCCAATTGCGCAATGATGTCGCGCAACCCGTTGTGACCGCCATGGCCGCCGCCGACTTTGAGTTTGGCGACGCCCGGAGGCAGATCGAGTTCGTCGTGCGCCACCAGGATTTCTTCAGGCTTGATGCGGAAGAAACCGGCGAGTGCCGCCACGGCCTGGCCGCTGCGGTTCATGTAGGTGGTGGGAATCAGCAGACGAACATCCTGACCCTGATGCGAGAAGCGCCCGGTCAGGCCGAAATACTTGCGATCGGCCACGAGATTCACGTTCTGTGCGTGGGCGATGCGCTCAACAAAAAGGGCCCCTGCGTTATGCCGGGTCTGCTCGTATTCAGCGCCTGGATTTCCCAGGCCAACGATCAGTTTGATGGCAGTCACGATAGGGGCCCTTCCTTTGAGTGGTGGATAACATCGCCGCGATCAGGGAAGGCGGCGAAAGTGGACGAAAAATGCTCATTTACCATGGATGTAAACTCCGCGTTCCCGCCCGCTTTCTCGCTACGTTCCAGTCCGCGATGTTACCTGCTCACTCAGGCATGACAGAGTGAATTACTCTGCTGCGCCTTCTTCGGTAGCTTCTGGAGCAACACGTGGAGCGTGGACGTTGGCAACAGCCAGGTCGTTACCGTGAGCCAGAGCAACGAACTCAACGCCTTTAGGAGCTTTGAGGTCGGACAGGTGAACGATGGTGCCGATTTCAGCGTTAGCCAGGTCGACTTCGATGAACTCAGGCAGATCTTTCGGCAGGCAGGAAACTTCGATCTCGGCAACAACGTGCGAGATTTCGCCGCCTTTCTTCACTGGAGCAGCTTCGTTGATGAAGTGCACAGGAACGATAGCGGTCAGTTTCTGGCCAGCTACAACGCGTACGAAGTCAGCGTGCATCACGTGGCCTTTGGCCGGGTGACGCTGCAGAGCCTTGATGATCACGTTTTGCTTGGTGCCACCAACGTTCAGCTCGATGATGTGGCTGTAAGCCGCTTCGTTTTCGAGCAGTTTGGCAACTTCTTTGGCCAGCATGCTGATGGATTCAGGGGCTTTGTCGCCACCGTAAACAACAGCTGGAACCAGGGCAGCGAGACGACGCAGGCGGCGGCTCGCACCTTTCCCCAGGTCGGAACGCGCTTCAGCATTCAGAGTAAAATCGTTCATTTTGTATCTCCAAAATAGCCATGACCGAGTGGCGTTTGCGACCAGCGCCGAACACGGTATGGGCAAAAAAGCCCCGCCCCCGCAGGAATGCGGGGGCGGGGCGCTTTTCGTCAACGAGACATTTCGAGAAGGGCAGGGCCCTTAACGGAACATCGCGCTGATCGATTCTTCATTGCTGATGCGGCGAACCGCTTCGGCAACAACCGGTGCGATATCCAGTTGACGGATACGTGCACAGGCTTGTGCTGCAGCGGACAGCGGGATGGTGTTAGTGACCACCAGCTCGTCCAGCACGGAATTTTCGATATTCTCGATGGCCCGACCCGACAGCACAGGGTGTGTGCAGTAGGCAAAGACCTTGGCTGCGCCATGCTCTTTCAGGGCCTTGGCCGCGTGGCACAGAGTGCCGGCGGTATCGACCATGTCATCGACCAGAATGCAGGTACGCCCTTCGACATCACCGATGATATGCATCACTTCAGAGTGATTGGCTTTCTCACGGCGTTTGTCGATGATCCCGAGATCCACGCCCAGGGATTTGGCAACGGCACGTGCACGCACGACGCCACCAATGTCCGGGGACACGATCATCAGGTTCTCGAAGCGCTGATCTTCGATGTCATCCACCAGAACCGGGGAGCCGTAGATGTTATCTACCGGAATATCGAAGAAACCCTGAATCTGGTCAGCATGCAGATCAACCGTGAGAACACGGTCGATGCCGACTACGGTGAGCATGTCAGCAACGACTTTCGCGCTGATAGCCACACGTGCGGAACGCGGACGGCGATCCTGACGGGCATAACCAAAATAAGGAATAACAGCAGTGATACGAGTAGCCGAGGAGCGGCGGAAGGCATCAGCCATCACTACCAGTTCCATCAGGTTATCGTTGGTCGGAGCGCAAGTCGGCTGAATAATGAAGACGTCTTTACCACGAACGTTTTCATTGATCTCGGCTGTAATTTCACCGTCGGAAAATTTACCGACAGAGATGTCACCGAGAGGGATATGCAGCTGACGTACGACACGCCGAGCCAGATCGGGGTTAGCGTTCCCCGTAAAGACCATCATCTTGGACACGCGCAGTACCTGAAGGCTGAGGGTATACCTGGATGAGTATAGGAAAATGGCAGGGGCGGCTGGATTCGAACCAACGCATGGCAGGATCAAAACCTGCTGCCTTACCGCTTGGCGACGCCCCTGTATCTGTTGCTTGCAAGTGCCGGGCACTTGGTTCCTTTAGAGCAGACTTTGCAGCTTGCGATGCAACATCGAAACGTTGCTTCCTTTCGCTACAAACCCTGTAAGGGTCTCTGTCAGAAGGGCCGAGACTTTATCAGCTTCAGCTTTGCTTGGGAAGCCCCCAAACACACAACTTCCAGTTCCGGTGAGTTTTGCTTCGGTAAAATTACCTAACAAATTCAATGCGTTACGTACTTCTGGATAACGCCTCGAGACCACCGGCAAGCAGTCATTTCGACTGTTTCCCTCGGGAACGGGGCGCACTTTAATGGGCGGCGTGTTACGTGTCAACAATGGATCTGAAAAAATTTCTGCCGTACTAACAGAGACTTGCGGAACGAGCACGACGTACCACGGTTCGGCGGGCTCGACCGGGGTCAGTTTCTCGCCGACACCTTCGGCGAAAGCTGCGTGGCCACGCACGAACACCGGCACGTCCGCGCCCAGTGTGAGACCCAGTGCAGCCAGGCGATCTTCATCCCAACCCAGTTGCCACAAGTGATTGAGGCCGAGCAGGGTGGTGGCCGCGTTCGAACTGCCACCCCCGATGCCGCCGCCCATCGGCAGGATCTTGTCGATCCAGATGTCGATGCCGAGCGAGCAGCCGGATTGTTCCTGCAGTTTCTTCGCCGCGCGCACGATCAGGTTGCTGTCGTGGGGCACGCCGTCGAATTCGGTGTGCAGGCGAATCACGCCGTCGTCACGCACGGCGAAGGTGATTTCGTCGCCGTAGTCGAGGAACTGAAAAAGCGTCTGCAACTCGTGATAACCGTCTTCACGGCGACCGAGAATGTGCAGCATCAGATTGAGTTTGGCCGGCGAGGGCAGAGTGAGGCGTGGAGCGGTCATGCGTTATTGCCCCAATTTGCGCGGTTGCCAGGTCTTGATGACCAGCGTCACGTCCAGGTCGGTGCCGTGCAGCTTGATCCGCTCGGGCAGCCAGTAACCGTTCTGTTCGGCATAGCTGAGGTATTCGACCTGCCAGCCATCCTGATCCAGATTGGCCAGACGGCTGTTGCCGTCCAGAGTCAGACGGCTTTTGCTGTCCGGTGCCGGGAGGCCGCGAACCCACCAGGCCAGATGCGAGACCGGCAGTTTCCAGCCCAGTTGTTCTTCGACCAGTGCTTCCGGAGTCGGCGCTTCATAACGGCCCTGATTCGCCACTTCCAGCGACACCGCGCCCGGACGGCCGGTCAGCCGAGCGGCGCCACGACCCAGCGGGCCGGACAGACGAATGTCGTAGTAGTCCTGACGTTGCAGCCAGAACAGCGTGCCGCTGCCCGAGTCTTTCGGGGCGCGGATGCCGATCTTGCCGTCGATCTGCCAGCCGTCGAGGCCGGTCAGGTGTTGTTTGTTCGCGGCCCACTGTGCCGGATTGCCGTGGCCTTCGACCGACTCACGGGCGCCGAAGCCCGCACAACCGGCGAGCAGGGCGATGAAGCTGAAAACTATGACGTGGCGCAAAAACATGAGTTAAAGAGTCTCGGATCCGGTCAGGCGCTTGATGGTGCTGCGCAGGATGGTGCTGTCAGGCTGGTCCTTGAGGAACTTGCCCCAGATTTGTTTCGCTTCGCGCTGCTTGCCCTTGGCCCACAGCACTTCGCCCAGGTGCGCGGCGACTTCGTGATCGGGGAAGCGCTCGAGGGCCTGACGCAGGTATTTCTCGGCGTCTTCCAGATTGCCCATGCGGAAGTTCACCCAGCCGAGGCTGTCGAGAACCGCCGGGTCTTCCGGGTTGATCTGGTGCGCCTGCTCGATCAGCGCCTTGGCTTCAGCGTAGCGGGTGGTGCGGTCGGACAGGGTGTAGCCGAGGGCGTTGAGGGCCATGGCGTTGTCCGGATCGCGCTTGATGATCAGGCGCAGGTCTTTTTCCATCTGCGCCAGGTCATTGCGTTTTTCCGCCTGCATCGCACGGGTGTAAAGCAGATTCAGATCGTCCGGGTATTGCTGCAACGCTTGTTGCAGGACTTTCCAGGCCTTGTCGCCCTGATTGTTGGCGGACAGGGTTTCGGCTTCGATCAGGTATAACTGGATCGCGTAATCCGGCTGCTCGTCACGCTCGGCGGCCAGTTTGCTCTGGGCTTCGGCGGTCTTGCCGTTGTTCATCAGAATATCGGCCTGACGCAGCTGCGCCGGCAGATAGTCGTTGCCCGGGCCGACCTGGGCGTACTCGATGAGCGCGCCTTGCGGGTCGTTGCGTTCTTCGGCAATGCGGCCCAGGTTCAGGTGCGCCGAATCGACATGGCTTTCCCGGGCGATCAGGTCTTCCAGATAGCCCTTGGCCTCGTCCCAGGCCTTGGCTTCCAGGCAGACCAGCGCCAGGGAATAACGCAGTTCGTCGTCTTCCGGGTATTGCTGAACCAGGGTGGAGAACTCGACCTTGGCGTCGTCCATCCGGTCCTGTTCCACCAGCATCCGCGCGTAGGTCAGGCGCAGGCGCTTGTCGTCCGGATACTTCTTGATGCTCTTTTGCAGCAGCGGCAGCGCTTCGTCGCCGCGATTCAGCCCTTGCAGCAGGCGCGCGCGCAGCAGGATCGGGGCGATCTCGCCGTCTTCCGGCGGGTTGTCTTCGAGCAGGGCAAGCGCACCTTTGGTGTCGCCATCCTGCTGCATCAGCAGGGCCTTGCCGAAAATCAGCTGATTGTTGTTCGGGTGACGCTGCAACAGGCGGTCGAAGCTTTTCATCAGGCCGTTGCGGGTTTCCTGATCGGTGTCGGCGGCCGACAGCGCGAGGAAGTCGAAATGGGTGTCGCCTTTGCCCTGCAGGACTTTCTCCATATAGACCATCGAGTCGTCATAACGCCCGGCGCGAGCCAGTTGCACGGCGGCGGCGCGTTGCGCTTCGAGGTCGTCCGGGGCGTTTTTCGCCCAGATCAGCGCGGTATCGAGAGCCGGCTGATCGGCACCCAGATACTCGGCGATGCGGAACGCACGCTCGGAAACGCCCGGGTCCTGGGTGTTGATGGCCTGGGTCACGTAGTTGTCCAGGGCAATGTCGAAACGATTGCGCTGGCCAGCGAGCTCGGCGCTCAGCAGGCTGAACACCGTTTCCTGGCTGAACGAGCTGTAAACCTTGGGCTTTTCAGGGGCCGGCGTGGTGTCTTCGACCGGTGAGGCACCGTCCTGCGAAACGGGGGCCAAGGCCTGGCAGCCGCTGAGGAAGACAAAAGCGAGGAGCAACGCGGAAGATCTATTCATATAGGAAGAGGACGACTAACCTGCGGTCGGATCATCATGACACAAGCCTTCGGCCAAACATAACCGAGTCTCGATTGTGGCCATTATAGGGGCCGACAATTGGGACAATAGTCAGCGGTAGTTGTTCTGAATCTGACGAAGTAGGACAATTGCCGGCTTCACGTCACCATCAGCGACCTTGAATGGCCTTCCTTGCACTCGGTATCAACCACAAGACTGCTTCAGTAGACGTCCGCGAGCGCGTGGCCTTTACCCCTGAGCAGCTGGTGGAGGCCTTGCAGCAGCTCTGCCGACTCACCGACAGCCGCGAAGCTGCGATCCTCTCCACCTGCAATCGCAGTGAGCTGTATATAGAACAGGATCAGCTTTCGGCCGATATCGTGCTGCGCTGGCTGGCCGACTATCATCATTTAAGCCTCGATGAGCTGCGCGCGAGTGCTTATGTGCATGAGGATGATGCGGCAGTTCGTCACATGATGCGCGTCGCCTCCGGGCTCGACTCGCTGGTGCTGGGCGAACCGCAGATTCTCGGCCAGATGAAATCGGCCTACGCCGTTGCCCGCGAGGCCGGCACCATCGGGCCGCTGCTCGGGCGACTGTTTCAGGCGACCTTCAACGCCGCCAAGCAAGTGCGTACCGACACCGCGATCGGTGAGAACCCGGTGTCCGTGGCGTTTGCCGCCGTTAGCCTGGCCAAACAGATTTTCAGCGACTTGCAACGCAGCCAGGCCCTGCTGATCGGCGCCGGCGAGACCATCACCCTGGTCGCCCGTCACCTGCATGAACTGGGGGTCAAGCGCATCGTGGTCGCCAACCGGACGCTCGAGCGCGCCAGCCTGCTGGCCGAACAGTTCGGTGCCCACGCGGTGTTGCTCTCGGACATCCCGGCCGAACTGGTGCGCAGCGACATCGTCATCAGTTCTACCGCCAGTCAGTTGCCGATCCTCGGCAAGGGCGCGGTGGAAAGCGCGCTGAAGTTGCGCAAGCACAAGCCGATCTTCATGGTCGACATCGCCGTTCCCCGTGACATCGAGCCAGAAGTCGGCGAACTCGACGACGTTTACCTCTATAGCGTCGACGATCTGCACGAAGTGGTCGCCGAAAACCTCAAGAGCCGTCAGGGTGCAGCGCAGGCGGCTGAAGAGATGGTTTCGGTCGGCGCCGACGATTTCATGGTGCGCCTGCGCGAGCTGGCGGCGGTCGACGTGCTCAAGGCCTATCGTCAACAGAGCGAACGCCTGCGCGACGAAGAACTGCAAAAGGCCCTGCGCCTGCTGGCCAATGGCGGCAACGCCGAAGACGTGCTCGGGCAACTGGCCCGTGGCCTGACCAACAAACTCCTGCACGCCCCGAGCGTGCAGTTGAAAAAGCTTTCTGCCGAAGGCCGCCTCGATGCGCTGGCCATGGCTCAGGAACTCTTTGCCCTCGAGGGCTCACCGGATAGCTTTTCGGATAAAAAACCGCAATGAAAGCGTCACTGCTCAATAAGCTGGACATTCTCCAGGACCGTTTCGAGGAACTGACCGCGCTGCTCGGCGACGGCGAAGTCATTTCCGACCAGACCAAATTCCGCGCCTATTCCAAGGAATACGCCGAACTTGAGCCGGTGGTACAAGGCTATAAAAAGCTGCTCGGCGTACAAAGCGATCTTGAAGGCGCGCAGGCGCTGCTCAAGGACAGCGACCCGGACATGCGTGAAATGGCCGTGGAAGAAGTCCGCGAAGCCAAGGAGTTGCTGATCACGCTGGAATCTGACCTGCAACGCATGTTGCTGCCCAAGGATCCCAACGACGGGCGCAACGTGTTTCTCGAAATCCGCGCCGGCACCGGTGGCGACGAGGCGGCGATCTTCTCCGGCGACCTGTTCCGCATGTACTCGCGTTACGCCGAACGGCGTGGCTGGCGCGTGGAGATACTCTCGGAAAACGAAGGCGAACACGGCGGCTATAAAGAAGTCATCGCCCGCATCGAAGGCGACAATGTTTACGGCAAGCTGAAATTCGAATCCGGCGCG
This sequence comes from Pseudomonas sp. GW456-12-10-14-LB2, assembly GCF_002884345.1. Classification (NCBI taxonomy): domain Bacteria; kingdom Pseudomonadati; phylum Pseudomonadota; class Gammaproteobacteria; order Pseudomonadales; family Pseudomonadaceae; genus Pseudomonas; species Pseudomonas sp. GW456-12-10-14-LB2. The sequence continues at coordinate 163,850 of NZ_POHV01000004.1, read as the reverse complement.
CACCGCGTACAGCGTGTACCCGCCACCGAATCCCAGGGCCGAATCCACACCTCGGCCTGCACCGTGGCGGTATTGCCTGAGCCGGACGAGCGCGAAGCCATCGAGATCAACCCGGCGGATTTGCGCGTCGACACTTACCGCTCCTCCGGGGCCGGTGGTCAGCACGTCAACACCACCGACTCGGCGATCCGCATCACCCACATCCCGACCGGCACCGTTGTCGAGTGCCAGGAAGAACGTTCCCAGCACAAGAACCGTGCCCGGGCGATGGCCTGGCTGGCGGCCAAACTCAACGACCAGCAGACGGCGGCGGCGGCCAACGCCATCGCCAGCGAACGTAAATTGCTGGTGGGTTCCGGTGACCGCTCCGAGCGCATCCGTACCTACAACTTTGCCCAGGGCCGGGTCACCGACCACCGCGTCAACCTGACCCTGTATTCCCTCGACGAAATCCTCGCCGGTGGCGTCGAAGCGGTGATCGAGCCGTTGTTGGCCGAATACCAGGCCGACCAGCTCGCAGCGATAGGTGAGTAAATGACCATCATCGCCAGCCTGTTGCGCGCCGCCGAACTGCCGGACTCGCCCACCGCGCGTCTGGACGCCGAATTGCTTCTGGCCGCCGCGCTGGGCAAGTCGCGCAGTTTTCTCCACACCTGGCCCGAGCGCATCGTGCCCAGCGAAGCCGCACTGGTTTTTGCCGAGTACCTGCAACGTCGTCGCAGCGGCGAGCCGGTCGCCTACATTCTGGGTCAGCAGGGTTTCTGGAAGCTGGATCTGGAAGTCGCGCCGCACACGCTGATCCCGCGCCCGGACACCGAACTGCTGGTGGAAGCCGCACTGGAATTGCTGCCGGCGACCCCGGCCAAAGTTCTCGATCTGGGCACCGGCAGCGGGGCGATTGCCCTGGCTCTGGCCAGCGAGCGCCCGGCGTGGAAAGTCACCGCCGTGGATCGCGTGCTGGAAGCGGTGGCCCTGGCCGAACGCAATCGCCAGCGCCTGCACTTGAACAACGCCACGGTGCTGAGCAGCCACTGGTTCAGCGCCCTCGAAGGCAAGCGTTTCGAGTTGATCATCAGTAACCCGCCGTACATTCGCGCGGCCGATCCGCATCTGGTGGAAGGCGATGTGCGCTTCGAGCCGGAAAGCGCCTTGGTGGCCGGCATCGACGGGCTCGACGATCTGCGCCTGATCATCGCCCAGGCGCCGGCCCATCTGGAGGCCGGTGGCTGGCTGATGCTCGAACACGGCTATGATCAAGCCGAAGCCGTGCGCGATCTGCTGCTGACGCAAGGTTTCGACGAAGTCCACAGCCGCACCGATCTGGGCGGCCATCAACGGATCAGCCTGGGGCGCCTGCCGTGCTGAATGATCAGGAATTGTTGCGCTACAGTCGGCAGATCCTGCTGCAACACATCGACATCGATGGCCAGTTGAAGCTCAAGGACAGCCGGGTATTGATCGTCGGCCTCGGCGGTCTCGGCGCGCCGGTGGCGCTGTACCTGGCGGCGGCGGGTGTTGGTGAATTGCACCTGGCGGATTTCGACACGGTCGACCTGACCAACCTGCAACGCCAGATCATCCACGACACCGACAGCGTCGGCATGAGCAAGGTCGACTCGGCGCTCAAGCGCCTGAGCGCGATCAACCCTGAAATCAAACTGATTCCTCATCGTCAGGCGCTGGACGAAGATTCTCTCGCCGCAGCCGTGGCGTCGGTGGATCTGGTGCTCGACTGCTCGGACAATTTCTCCACCCGCGAAGCGGTCAACGCCGCTTGCGTGGCCGCGCGCAAGCCATTGGTCAGCGGCGCGGCGATTCGCCTCGAAGGACAACTTTCGGTGTTCGACCCGCGCAGCGCCGAAAGCCCGTGCTACCACTGCCTGTACGGTCACGGCAGCGAAGCCGAACTGACTTGCAGCGAAGCGGGTGTGGTCGGGCCGCTGGTCGGTCTGGTCGGCAGCCTGCAAGCGCTGGAAGCCTTGAAGTTGCTGGCGGGATTCGGCGAGCTGCTGGTGGGGCGTCTGCTGTTGATCGATGCACTGGGCTCGCGATTCCGTGAGCTGCGGGTCAAGCGCGATCCGGGTTGCAGCGTCTGTGGTTCGCAGCATGCGTGAAGCGCCGATCGCCGTATTCGATTCCGGCGTCGGCGGATTGTCGGTGCTGGCGGAAATCCAGCGTCTGCTGCCGACTGAATCGCTGCTCTACCTCGGCGATTGCGGCCATATTCCTTATGGCGAGAAAACTCCGGAATTCATCCGCCAGCGTTGCAGCGTGATGGCCGGTTTTTTCCGCGAGCAGGGCGCCAAGGCGCTGGTGATCGCGTGCAACACCGCGACCGTGGCCGGCGTCGCTGATTTGCGCCGGGACTTTCCCGAGTGGCCGATTGTCGGCATGGAGCCGGCGGTCAAACCGGCCGCCGCCGCCACCCGCAGCGGCGTGGTGGGCGTGCTAGCCACTACCGGCACTTTGCAGAGTGCGAAGTTTGCAGCGCTGCTCGATCGTTTTGCCACGGATGTGCGGGTCATCACGCAGCCGTGCCCCGGACTTGTCGAGCGGATTGAAAGCGGCGATCTTCACAGCCCCGAGTTGCGTGCATTGCTCAAGCACTACGTCGATCCGCTACTGGCGAACGGTTGCGACACGATCATTCTGGGCTGCACCCACTATCCGTTTCTCAAGCCGATGCTCAAGTCGATGATCCCCGAGAGCATCAGCCTGATCGACACCGGCGCGGCAGTAGCCCGCCAATTGCAGCGGCTGCTCGCCGAGCGGGATCTGCTCGCCGAAGGACCGAACCGACCGGTCAGATTCTGGACCAGCGCTGATCCCGCGTCTTTACGCAAGACCCTGGCCCTGCTGGGGCAAGTCGCCGGCGAAGTCGAGAAATTCAACTTGTAAAAAAAATGTGAAATATCTAAAAAGTCAGCTGAACTTCTGACCAAGCGCAGATTTCTATAGCGCAGAGTGACCTAGAAAAACCAAACGATCGTTCCGGAAAAGGAAGTTTCAACGTGAAGCGACTATTCTGCTTGGCCGCGATTGCGGCTGCACTGATGGGGCAAAGTTTTACCGCACAGGCTGCTGGCGTCGAGTTTGCAGTGGGTGCCACCAGCGATTCGACGATGACTTATCGCCTGGGCATGAATTTCGACTGGGACAAGAGCTGGCTGCAAAGTGACGTCGGTCGTCTGACCGGTTACTGGAGCGGCGCCTATACCTATTGGGAAGGTGACAAGACCTCCAGCAACAACAGCCTGTCGTTCTCGCCGGTGTTTGTTTACGAGTTTGCCGGTCAGTCGGTCAAACCGTATGTCGAGGCGGGGATCGGCGTGGCGCTGTTCTCCAACACCGAGTACGAAGACAACAAGCTCGGCGGCTCCTTCCAGTTCGAAGACCGTATCGGTTTCGGCCTGCGCTTCAATGGCGGGCATGAGGTGGGAATCCGTGCGACGCACTATTCCAACGCCGGTCTGAGCAGCGACAACGATGGGGTCGAAAGCTACGCATTGCATTACACGATGCCGCTATAAGCCCCCAGAAAGTAAGCCCCATAAAAAAGGAGCGCCTGGCGCTCCTTTTTTTATTCAGCGATACGCCGTGGCAATCCCCTGACGTTCGTCGATGCATTCCGGCGCGCCCATCTCGAACTCGCGGCAGATCAGCGGACGCTTCTCGTAAATCGTGCACATCATCGTGTCGCGATCCAGCGCCGCGCACCAGCCGTCGTCCAGACGCAGCATCACCTCACCACCCCAATCGTCGGTATCGATAAAACGCTCGGGTACGCCGGTGTCGGTGATCAGCATCACTTCGAGCTGGCAACAACAGGCTGCGCAGGTCGAGCAGGTGACCACGGGTTCGGCGATTTGCCGGTGGGGAATGGTTTTCATGGCGCCAGTGTACGGCAGTGGCCGATGACCGTGTGAAAGGCCTGACAGGCGTTTAGCGCGCCAGTCGCCGGGACAACTGGTGCAGCAGCGGAAACAGCAACGCCCACAGCAGCGCGATGCCGATCAGAGTCGGTAACTCACCGAAAGGAAACTGCACACCGGCCAGTCGTCCGCCGGCGCCATAGGACAGCGGGCCACCTGCCGCCCCCAGCAGGCTGGCCAGCCACCACGGCCTCGCGCTCCATTGCAGGCAATGACGCAATGTCGTGGCAAACAACGCCCACAGCAACATCAGCCACAGCGGAATCAGCGGTGACAGGTCCTTGAACTCGAAAACCCCGAAACCGCGCAACACGCTGTCCACCGCCGTGCCGATGATCACCACGCTGAGGATCAATCGGCCTTCCTGCGCCCAACTGCTGATCCAGCACAGATGAATCACCAGCACCGCCAGCGCCAGCAGCAACCACAGACTGTTACCACCGAGCACGCAGGCCAGCCAGCCGATCTGGAATAGCACCGCGTTGGCCAACCGTTCAAGCATCGAACCGGCCCAGCAAAGGCGCGGTCATCGCCGCCGGTTTGGCCAGCACCAGCTGTGCAGTGCCGATGGTGCGCTCTAGGAATCCACCCTCGCAATAACACAGGTAGAACTCCCACAGCCTGAGGAAGTAATCGTCATAGCCCAATTCGGTCAGACGGCCGTGAGCATGGCGAAAGTTCTCATGCCACAGACGCAGGGTGCGGGCGTAATGCAGGCCGAAGTCTTCCATGTGCAGCAGGTTCATGTCGGTGTCGCGGCCGACGATTTCGAGCATTTTCTGTACGCAGGGCAGGGCACCGCCGGGGAAAATGTAGCGCTGGATGAAGTCCACGCCACGGCGGGCCTGTTCGTAACGCTGTTCGCGGATGGTGATCGCTTGCAGCAGCATCAGGCCGTTGCTCTTGAGCAGCTGCGCGCATTGCTTGAAATAGGTCGGCAGGAAGCGGTGGCCGACCGCCTCGATCATTTCGATCGACACCAGTTTGTCGTACTGGCCGGTGAGATCACGGTAATCCTTGAGCAGCAGCGTCACCTGATCCTGCAAGCCGAGGCGTTCGATACGGGCTGCGGTGAAGGCGAACTGCTCCTTCGACAGCGTCGTGGTGGTGACTTTGCAGCCGTAGTGCTGCGCCGCGTAAAGCGCCATGCTGCCCCAGCCGGTGCCGATTTCCAGCAGATGGTCGCCGGGCTTGAGCGCGAGCTTCTGACAGATCCGCTCGAGTTTGTTCAGTTGCGCCTGCTCCAGGCTGTCGTCGGGGCTGAGAAACTGCGCGGCGGAATACATCATGGTCGGGTCGAGGAACTGCTCGAACAGGTCATTGCCGAGGTCGTAATGCGCGGCGATGTTTTTCTGCGAGCCCTTGCGCGTATTGCGGTTGAGCCAGTGCAGCCCGCGCACCAGCGGGCGACCGAGCCGGGCCAGGCCACCTTCCATCCCGTCGAGCACTTCAAGGTTGCTGACGAAGACCCGCACCACGGCCGTCAGGTCCGGCGAGCGCCAGTAGCCATGGATGAAAGCTTCACCCGCACCGATCGAACCATTGCCGGCGACCAGGCCCCAGACGGCCGGATCCAGCACCTGAATTTCTCCTACCAGCGCGCTGCCCGGCGTGCCGAAGACGTGGCGCTCGCCGTCCTCGATGACGATCAGTTGACCCTGCTTGAGCTGCTCCAGCTGGCGCAGTACTCCCCGGCGCAGCAGCGAACCGCTCAGGCCGTGAGGGCTGAACAGGCTCGCTTTGGCCGAGACGCTAGTGGATTTCATGGTGGCGTTCCTCGGTCGGTACAGTGGCGGTTCGAAAACGGTCGTCGGCGCGTTGGTGGTCATACACCGGGGTGCGCTTGAGCAACAGGCGCAACGCCTGCCAATAGATCGCCAGCGCGGTCTTGGCGGTCATCCAGGGAAAGCGCCACAGGTGCAGGTGCAAGTGGTGTCGATCAAGGGGTTCACGTCGCAGGTCGAGGGTGGCGTCGAACAGTTTTTGCTCGCCTTGCCAGTCGGCCATGTGCACACCCAGGACCTGCGCGGCAGGGCTGAAGCTCATGCGGTATTCCAGATCCGGCGGCAGGAACGGCGACACATGAAAGGCCTTGGCCACGGCAAAGTGCTGGTGAAAGTCCTGCAGATTGCTGGGCGCTCTGGCCGGCAACACGTAGTGAAAACGCTCGCGCCACGGGGTATTGCTGACTTCGCAGAGAATCGCCGCCAGTTGGCCGTCGGCCTCGTGGCAATAGAAAAAACTCACCGGGTTGAACGACAGGCCCCAGCTGCGTGGCTGGGTCAGCAGGCAGATCGAACCTTGCGGCGCATGGCCCAGGGCTTCGCCGACAAGCTGGCGCACCGCATCGCTCAGGCGCACGCCCCGGCCGGTGAAGGTTTTCAGGTAATCGGTTTCGCGAAATGAAAACGGTGCAAAGCGGCTGGCGCCTGCCAGTCGGGACAGGCCCAGCACCGCTTCCTGTTCAGCCAGATCCAGATACAGCATGCCGATCCGGTAACGGAATTGATGACGGCGCGGTGCGAATCGCCGATGGGCAATCCAGCCACTGTAGAGCGCGCTGTTCACAGACTTTCTCCAAAGGCTGCGGCCACGCGCAGGGCGCTGACCACGCCGTCCTCATGAAAACCGTTGGCCCAATAGGCGCCGCAGTAATGCGTGTGTTGCGCGCCGTCGATTTCAGCCCAGCGCTGCTGTGCCGTCACCGCCGCGAGGCTGAATTGCGGGTGGGCATAAGTGAAGCGCGCGAGCACTTTGGACGGCGTGATGCCAGCGCTCTGGTTTAGGCTGACGCAGAACGTGGTGTCGCTCTGGATGCCTTGCAGAATGTTCATGTCGTAGGTCACGGCCGCCCGGGTATGACCGGCTCCGCCGAGGCGATAGTTCCAGCTGGCCCAGGCCCGTTTGCGTGTGGGCAGCAGGCGGGTGTCGGTGTGCAGCACCACTTCGTTATCGGCATAGGGTAGGGCGCCGAGGATTTCCCGTTCTTTATCGTCAGGATTTCCCAGCAGTCGCAGGGCCTGGTCGCTGTGGCAGGCCAGCACCACTTTGTCGAAACGTTCGATGCCGGCCGGGCTGTGGATAACCACGCCGTGCGCATCGCGATCGATCCGGCCCACCGGGCAATTCAGGCGGATACGCTCCTTGAACGATGCGGTCAACGGCGCAATGTAAGCGCTGGAACCACCCTCGATGACCTGCCATTGCGGACGGTTGCTGACCGACAGCAACCCGTGGTTCTCAAAAAAACGCACGAAGAACTGCAACGGAAAATTGAGCATTTCGGCCATCGGCATCGACCAGATCGCTGCGCCCATCGGCACGATGTAGTGCAGGATGAAACGCTCGCCGTAACCGCCGGCCTTGAGGTAATCGTCGAGTGTGGTGTCCGCGGTGATCCGCTGTTCGGCAAGGTCGCGCCGGGCTTCTTTATTGAATCTCAGAATGTCGCGCAACATGCCCCAGAATCCGGGGGACAGCAGATTGCTGCGTTGGGCGAACAGGCTGTTGAGGTTGTTGCCGTTGTATTCCAGGCCTGTGTCCGGATCGTTGACCGAAAAACTCATCTCGGTGGGCTTGAAGGCCACGCCCAACTGGCCGAGCAAACGAATGAAGTTCGGATACGTCCAGTCGTTGAACACGATGAAGCCGGTGTCCACCGCATACTCGCGCCCGTCCACGGTGACCGGCACCGTGTGCGTATGACCGCCGACCCGGGCGTCGGCTTCGAACACGGTGATGTCATGTCGGCGAGCAAGCAGGTATGCGCAGGTCAATCCTGCGATGCCACTGCCGATAATGGCGATTTTCATGTTGCATCCTTGAGCGGCGGGTTGCTGCGCACCATGCGCTTGCCGATCGCCAGTTGTACCCGCGCGGGCATTTTCGACAGTGGCCACAGGGCCGCGATGAACAGCGCCGGGAAAGCGATCTCAAGCGGCCGGTCCTTCAGCTTGGCGAAGATATGCCGCGCGGCTTTATCCACAGGCCAACTGAGCGGCATCGGGAAGTCATTTTTGGCGGTCAGGGGCGTGTCGACGAAGCCTGGACTGATTACCGTGACTTCAATGCCTTCGGCCGCCAGGTCAATGCGCAGGGATTCGAACAGATAGCGCAGCCCGGCCTTCGACGCGCCATAGGCTTCGGCGCGGGGCAACGGCACATAGGTCACCGAGCTGGCCATCCCCACCAGATGCGGTGCCGTACCGTTGCGCAGCAACGGCAGGGCGGCTTCGATGCAATAGCTGCTGGCGAGCAGGTTGGTGCGTACTACGTGTTCGATGATCGACGCGTCGAATTGACGGGCGTCGACGTATTCGCAGGTGCCGGCGTTGAGGATCACCGAGTCCAGCGAGCCCCAGTCCGCTGCGATCTGTTCGCCGATTTCACGCACGGTCTGACTGTTGGTCAGATCGCCGGGCACCACCAGTACCTGTCCCGGATAACGTTGCGACAGCACTTTGAGCGGTGCGACCTGACGGGAACTCACCGCCAGATGTGCACCGGTCTTGAGGATTTCTTCTGCCAATGCTGCACCGATGCCACTGCTGGCACCGGTCAGCCAATATCGCCGTGGAGCTGTACGACTCATCCCAATCTCCTTTTCAGCCAGGCGATCACCCGGCCCAATACGGGTAAATGTTCATAAAGCAGCGCTCCGGCATCGAAGTAATCCCGGTGGCGGTAAACCTTGTCGCTCCAGAGCAGGTGCGAGCAGCCCGCGACGCGTATCAGTTGCCCACCGCTCAGACGCGGGTGGCGGTAGCTCATGACCCAACGCAGATAGCCTTCGCCGTCGCTGATCTGGTCGAAGCCGTGGAAATCGAAGCGCAGTTCGTTGACGTTGGCGTACAACTCACTGAAGTAAGCGCGCAGGTTCGTCAGCCCCTGCACTTCGTGTAGCGGGTCGGTGAAATGAATGTCCTCGCTGTACAGTTCGTCCAGGGTGCGCAAATTGTCTTTGTTCAACTGTGCGAACCGCTGGGCGAAACTGCGCAGAAATTCACTCATCGCTCACTCCTTGAGATGCGCGTGACGGCAGGTTCTTGAACGCTGTCAGCGCCCGTTCCCGTGATGCGCTCAGATTGACGATCGGCGCCGGATAGTCCGCCACGCCGAACAGTCCGCCGGCACTGGCCGGGTTGTGGACTTCTTTCTTGTTCAGGCCGGCCAGTTCCGGAAGCCAGTGCTTGATGAACAAGCCTTCGCTGTCGAATTTTTCCGACTGACTGACCGGGTTGAAGATCCGGAAGTACGGCGCCGAATCGGTGCCGGTCGAGGCGCTCCACTGCCAGCCGCCGTTGTTGGCGGCCAGGTCGCCGTCGATCAGGTGGCGCATGAAGAAACGCTCGCCTTCGCGCCAGTCGATCAGCAGGTTCTTGGTCAGAAACATCGCCACCACCATTCGCAGGCGGTTGTGCATCCAGCCGGTTTCCAGCAATTGGCGCATGGCCGCGTCGATGATCGGCAAACCGGTGCGGGCTTCCTGCCAGGCGGCCAGATCCGCAGGCGCATCGCGCCAGGCCAGGGCCTCGGTTTCCGGGCGGAATGCGCGATGGCGTGAAACCCGTGGGTAACCGACGAGGATGTGTTTGTAGAACTCGCGCCACAGCAACTCGTTGATCCAGGTGACAGCCCCGACCTTGCCGCTTTCGAATTCGCCCTGATTGCTTTGCAGGGCGGCGTGCAGGCATTGGCGCGGCGATATCACGCCGGCGGCCAGATAGGCCGAGAGCTGACTGGTGCCGGGTTTGGCGGGGAAGTCGCGTTCGCTCTTGTAGTAGTCGATCTGCGCATCGGCGAACGTGTCGAGTCGGCGCCGGGCCTCGGTCTCACCGGCGGGCCACAGGGCGCGCAGGGATTCGACCGGTGTCGGGAACCCTTCGATGGCTTCTGGAACGGGGTCGCTGGCGATGTTCAGCGCTTGCTGTTTGCCCGGGGCCTGTTTCAGCGACGGCATCGAGCGGTGCAGGCGCTCGTAGCAGACCTTGCGGAACTGGCTGAACACCTGAAAGTAAGTGCCGGTTTTGGTCAGTACGCTGCCGGGTTTGAACAGCAATTGGTCGAGGTAGCTGTGGAAGGTGATGCCTTCGGCTTGCAACGCCTCGGCAACGGCCTCGTCGCGACGGCTTTCGTTGATGCCGTATTCCTCGTTGACGTGCACGGCCTCGATCTTCAGCTGTTGGCACAGTTCCAGCAGCACGGCGGGTGCCTGATCCCAGTGAGGCGCGGTGCGGATCAGGAGCGGGATGTTCAGGGCACCAAGGCTTTTGCTCAAATCGCGCAAATTGCGCAGCCAGAAATCGATCTTGCACGGCGCGTCGTCATGTTCCTGCCATTGCAGCGGGCTCAACAGGTACACAGCCACGGTCGGGCCACGCTCGGCGGCGGCCGCGAGGGCGGTGTTGTCGTGTTGGCGCAGGTCGCTGCGCAGCCAGATCAATTGCATGTCGGTCTCTGTCTGAATCATTAAATCAACCCACGCTGAATGAGTACCCGATGCGCCGAAAGAGGATCTTCGGCCAGGAGCAGATCAGCGAAGTCGGAAGTCTTTGCGGACAACTCGGCGTGGTGAATGCACACCGTGGGTCCGGCAATCAGTTTCGGGCAGCTGACGCCATTCAACAGTTTCGGTAGCTGCGCAAGGTTCAGGGCTTTGCTGGAATACAGCAGTACGCCACGGGCTTGCAGGGTATCGGTTGCCAGTGCCAGCTCTCCGGCCGGCAGCGGCCAGTCGAACACCTGCACCGGGCAATCGGCGCTGCTGATCAGCCAGGCGCAGAGCCAAAGGTGCGGCTCCAGCGGTAAATCCGAGTGATTGATCAGCAGCAGCGGCGCGGTGCGCAACTGACGGTTGTTATGGTAGATGCGTGCGCCGAATTTGCTGCGTAACCAGGCAAAAAAGAACACGCGCTCCATCTGCGCGCCGAACTGGCCCTGCCAGCGCTGTTCGAGATCGCTCAGCAGCGGCAGCAGCAATTGCTCGCAAAGTGTGCGCGGCGGATACAACGCCATCGCCTGGTTGATGCTGTCGTCGAGGCTGCGCTCGTTCAGGTGAGTGACCGCCAGCAAAGCAGCCTGGCGCAGCGGATGCCATTCGTCTTCCACCGGTTCGTTTAACGCCTGTGCCGTGTCGAGCAGCGGTTTGACCTGGCTGACCGCCACGCCGCGGTTGAGCCAGGTGAGGATGTTCTGGATGCGCTGCACATGGTCGGCGCTGTACAGACGATGACCCTTGGGTGTGCGCTGCGGAACGATCAGCCCGTAGCGTCTTTCCCAGGCGCGCAGGGTCACGGCATTCACGCCGGTCTGGCGCGCGACTTCGCGGATCGGCAGCCAGCCTTCGTCGAGGGCTTTCTTGAAGTCGGCGCCGAGGTCTTCACGGGCGCTGGTGTCGGGTGAGTCGTTCATCAAATGGCGTTTCGCAGGCTGAGGTTTTCCGGATGCGGTTGCAGGTACACCTGCTGCGCAATGTAGGGATCCGGGTGGAGGCGAAAGTGATGCTTGAGCAGCGTCAGCGGCACCACCAGCGGCACGATGCCGTGCCGGTACTGGCCGATGATGTGTTGCACTTCCTGTTTGTCTTCGGGGGTGATGACCTGTTTCAGGTAGCCACTGATGTGCTGCAGGACATTGCTGTGGGTGCGGCGGGTGGCGCATTTTTTCAGCGCCGCCATCAGTTCGCTGAAATAGCGCGGGCCGAGCTCGTCCGGCGCTGTCTGGCCCATGTTGCCCAGCAGATTGCCCAGCGTCTTGTATTGCACCGGGTTGTGGGCCATCAGCAGGTATTTGTAGCGCGAGTGAAATTCGGTCAGTGCACGGCGGCTCAAGCCCTGCTCGAGCACCTGCTGCCATTCGCGGTAGGCGAGCACGCGGGTGATGAAGTTTTCCCGCAGCACCGGATCGTTCAGGCGCCCGGCTTCCTCCACCGGCAGATCCGGATGCTGCGCACAGAACGCCTCGGCGTAAATGCCACGCCCGCCACCATTCACCGGTGCACCGTTGGCGTGGTAGACCTTCACGCGCTCCAGACCGCAGGAGGGCGATTGCTGCATGAAGATGTAGCCGCAGATGTCACTGAGTTCCCCCGCCATTTTCTCGCCGTAAGCGGCCAGTGGCTGGGTGACGTTAATCGACGGATTGACGGTGCCGACCGCTTCAGGCTTGGCCGGGTCGCCCACAAGTCGAATCGGCTCGCGGGGAATTCCCAGACCGATCGCTACTTCAGGACAGACGGGAACGAATTCAAAATGCTCGGCCAGGGTGCGGCTGCACAGCCGCGATTCCTTGTGTCCGCCGTTGTAGCGGACCTCGGCGCCCATCAGGCAGGCGCTGATGGCGATTTTCGGTAGGGACGTCGATGAGTCGGACATGCAGCAACCTCGAATCTAAACCTGTACAGACAAACTGATCTGTACAACATGCCTTCAGCATAGATTCATGGGTGTACAAGTCAAATTGTTTGTATAAGTTTTTTTGAGGTTTTTAGCGCCAGCCCATTTTCCAGCGTGAGTCATCCTGCAGGACCTGCCAGTCGCATTGCTCGGTACGCCGGGTCAGCACCGCCTGCAATTCGATCGCCAGCACCGTACCTTCTTCGTCGCGGAACAGTTCGGTCACCAGAAAATGCTTTTCACGGTTTTGCGGGTGGGCTGCTGTCCATTTCGACAGCAGTAATTTGCGCGGATTGATACGGTTCACTGCAAGTGTTCGTGCAAGCGTCTTGCCGCCTCCTGACCACTGAGCCACGCCCCTTCGACCCGACCCGACAGGCACCAGTCACCACAGGCGTACAGACCCAGGTCGGCGTCGGCCAGAGTGCCCCATTCATGACTGCTGGCCGGCCGGGCATAGAGCCAGCGGTGGGCGAGGCTGAAGGTCGGGGCCGGCATGGCGCTGTGCAGCAATTCGGCGAAGGCGCCGTGCAATTGTTCGATCACCGCTTCCTTGGGCAAGTCGATGTGCTGCCGGCTCCAGGCACTGGTGGCGTGCAGGACCCAGGTGTCGCACGTGGTGTCGCGTCCCGGTTTGCTGCGGTTGCGGGCCAGCCAGTCGAGGGCGCTGTCCTGGACGAAGCAGCCTTCGATCGGCGTATCCAGCGGCGTGTCGAAGGCGAGGGCGACCGCCCAGGTCGGATCCATTTTTACCCCGGCGGCGGCACCGGCGAGTTTCGGCGCGGCGGCCAGCAGGGCGGTGGCCTGAGGCGCCGGCGTGGCGATCACGACGTGGCTGAACGGCCCGTGGGTGAAGCCTTCGGCGTCCTGCAGGTGCCAGTGTTCTTCACCGCGATAGACCTCGGTGATCCGGCAGGCGAACTGCACTTCCAGTCCATCGAGCAGGCCTCGGGTGATGGCGCTCATGCGCGGCGTGCCGACCCAGCGGGTCTGTTCGTCCGGCGACAGGTTCAATTGCCCGCCATGAAAGGTGTAGAGCTGCGGTGCCCATTCGGCGACCCAGCCTTTGCTTTGCCAGCGCTGGACTTCGGTCACGAAGCGTCGGTCACGGGCGGTGAAGTATTGCGCGCCCATGTCCAGCGAGCCGGCATCGCTGCGCTTGCTCGACATGCGCCCGCCGCTGCCTCGGCTTTTATCGAACAACTGAACGGTATGCCCGGCATCCGTCAGGGCCTGGGCGGCGGAGAGTCCGGCGATGCCGGTGCCAATGATTGCGATAGGTACAGTCATAGGGGCCTCGTTTACCTTTCTGTACAGACTACGCCGTGGATGAAACCTGTACAATTCTGTTTTTTGGTATAACTTCCAGCGTTCTGGTTCTGACAGCTTGGCCTATGGTTAAACAATAGAGCCTGCCCGATAGAAAAGATCCCTGTTTATAAAAATAGACTAGTGATCGGGGTAAAACGCCACGCGAGGTTGAAGTCATGCACATATTGCTGACCGGCGGTACTGGATTGATCGGACGTCAGCTTTGCCGGCACTGGTCCGGGCAGGGTCATCGCCTGACGGTCTGGAGTCGTCGTCCGGAAAAAGTCGCGAAAATCTGTGGCGACCAGGTGCGTGGTATTGCGCGTCTGGAAGAACTTGGCGACGAGCCGGTCGACGTGATCGTCAACCTCGCCGGCGCGCCGATTGCCGACCGGCCGTGGACCCATCGGCGAAAGGCATTGTTGTGGAGCAGCCGGATTACGCTGACCGAATCGTTACTGGCGTGGCTGGAACATCGCGGGCAGAAACCGTCGCTGCTGATCTCGGGTTCGGCCGTGGGTTGGTACGGTGACGGCGGCGAGCGCGAGTTGACCGAAGACTCGCCGCCGGTGATCGACGATTTCGCCAGCCAGTTGTGCATCGCCTGGGAGGAAACCGCGCAACGCGCCGAAGCGATGGATATTCGTGTGGTGCTGGTGCGCACCGGGCTGGTGCTGTCGGCCGAGGGCGGCTTTTTGTCGCGCCTGCTGCTGCCGTTCAAGCTCGGGCTGGGCGGGCCTTTGGGCAACGGTCGGCAGTGGATGCCGTGGATTCATATCGATGACCAAATCGCCCTGATTGATTTTCTTCTGCACCGCAATCAGGCGAGCGGTCCTTATAATGCGTGCGCGCCGAAACCTGTGCGCAATCGCGAATTCGCCAAGACGCTGGGCAGCGTGCTGCACCGCCCGGCGTTCATGCCGATGCCGGCCCTCGCGTTGAAGGTCGGGCTCGGCGAGATGTCATTGCTATTGCTGGGTGGCCAACGGGCCACGCCGAAACGCTTGCTGGAAGCGGGATTCACTTTCCGGTTCACGGATTTACGCGCGGCCCTGGACGATCTTTCCGGCCGCCTCTGAAATAGGACGTTGCATGACCGATCACGCCTTGCTTCTGGTCAACCTGGGGTCGCCGGCCTCCACTTCGGTGGCCGACGTGCGCAGCTACCTCAATCAATTCCTGATGGACCCGTACGTGATCGACCTGCCGTGGCCGGTGCGGCGTCTGCTGGTGTCGCTGATCCTGATCAAGCGCCCGGAGCAGTCGGCCCATGCCTACGCCTCGATCTGGTGGGACGAAGGTTCGCCGCTGGTGGTGCTCAGTCGCCGTCTGCAGCAGCAGATGAAGGCGCAGTGGACTCACGGCCCGGTTGAGCTGGCCATGCGTTACGGCGAGCCATCCATTGAGACAAGCCTGTTGAAGCTGGTCGCGGCGGGGCATAAACGCATCACCCTCGCGCCGCTTTATCCACAGTTCGCCGACAGCACCACCACCACGGTGATTGAAGAAGCCAAGCGTGTGGTGCGTGAGAAAAAGCTCGATGTGCAGCTGTCGGTGTTGCAGCCGTTCTACGATCAGCCGGAATACCTCGACGCGCTGGTGGCGAGCGCCAAGCCGCACTTGCAGCAGGATTACGATCACCTGTTGCTGAGCTTCCACGGTTTGCCGGAACGGCATCTGACCAAGCTCGACCCGACCGGCAATCATTGCTTCAAAAATGAAGATTGCTGCAAGAACGCCTCGGCGGCCGTAATGGCCACCTGTTATCGCGCCCAATGCCTGCGCACAGCGGCGCTGTTCGCTGAGCGCATGGGGCTACCGGACGGCAAGTGGTCGGTGTCGTTTCAGTCGCGGCTGGGCCGGGCGAAGTGGATCGAACCCTACACCGAAGCGCGGCTGGATGAGCTGGCCAAAAACGGCGTGAAGAAGATTCTGGTGATGTGCCCGGCGTTTGTTGCCGATTGCATCGAGACCCTGGAAGAGATCGGCGATCGCGGCAAGGAACAGTTCTGCGAAGCGGGGGGAGAGGAGTTGGTGCTGGTGCCGTGCCTGAATGACGACCCGCAATGGGCGAAGGCGTTGGCAACGCTGTGTGAACGGGCGCCACTGGCCCTTTGATGATCGTCGATGATTGATCGTTCCCACGCTCCGCGTCACTGGACGCGGAGCGTCCCCAGAGGCATTCCCGCGCAGAGCGTGGGAACGATCAGTGTGGGGTGATCCGCGTGGGAACGATCTTGAAGCCAAGGCTTAGATCAGCGGCTCATCCGCCTTCTTGTGCTTCCAGCTGTCATTGCCCGGCAGGATCAGGTTCAGCGCAATCGCCACCACCGCGCACAGCGCGATGCCTTTGAGGCCGAAGTCGTCCGGGCCGGTGCCGGTGCCGACCAGCACACCGCCAATCCCGAACACCAGGGTCACCGACACGATCACCAGGTTGCGCGCCTCGCCCAGGTCGATCTTGTGACGGATCAGGGTGTTCATCCCCACCGCCGCGATCGAACCGAACAACAGGCACAGAATCCCGCCCATCACCGGCACCGGAATGCTTTGCAGCAGGGCGCCGAACTTGCCGATGAACGCCAGAGTGATGGCGAAGATCGCCGCCCAGGTCATGATTTTCGGGTTGTAGTTCTTGGTCAGCATCACCGCGCCGGTGACTTCCGCGTAGGTCGTGTTGGGTGGACCGCCGAACAGGCCGGCTGCGGTGGTGGCGATGCCGTCACCGAGCAGGGTGCGATGCAGGCCTGGTTTCTTCAGGTAGTCGCGACCGGTCACGCTGCCGACCGCAATCACGCCGCCGATGTGCTCGATCGCCGGGGCCAATGCTACCGGGACGATGAACAGGATCGCCTGCCAGTTGAACTCCGGCGCGGTGAAATGAGGAAGCGCAAACCATGGGGCCGCCGCAATCTTAGCGGTGTCGACGACACCGAAATAGAAGGACATGGCGAAACCCACGAGCACGCCGGAAATGATCGGCACCAGACGGAAGATGCCTTTGCCGAACACCGCCACGATCAACGTGGTCAGCAGCGCCGGCATCGAGATCATCATTGCGGTCTGGTAATGGATCAACTCCGAACCGTCGCCGGCCTTGCCCATCGCCATGTTCGCGGCAATCGGCGCCATGGCCAGGCCGATGGAGATGATCACCGGGCCAATTACGACTGGCGGCAGCAGACGGTCAATGAAACCGGTGCCTTTGATCTTCACGGCCAGGCCGAGGAAGGTGTAGACGAAACCGGCCGCCATCACGCCGCCCATGGTCGCGGCGAGGCCGAACTGGCCCTTGGCGAGAATGATCGGGGTGATGAAGGCGAAGCTCGATGCCAGGAACACCGGCACCTGACGCCCGGTGACGATCTGGAACAGAATCGTGCCCAGACCCGCGGTAAACAGTGCCACGTTCGGGTCCAGGCCCGTGATCAGTGGCATCAGCACCAGGGCGCCGAAAGCCACGAACAGCATCTGTGCGCCGGACAGCACCGTGCGCCAGAGCGGATCGTTGAACTCTTGCTGCATGCTTACGCGTCCTTCTGCTTGGTGCCGAAGATCTTGTCACCGGCATCGCCAAGCCCAGGAATGATGTAACCGTGCTCGTTGAGTTTCTGATCGATGGACGCGGTGTAGATGATCACGTCCGGGTGAGCTTTCTCGACAGCGGCAATGCCTTCCGGCGCGGCAACCAGCACCATCGCGCGGATGTCCTTGCAACCGGCCTTCTTCAGCAGGTCGATGGTCGCAACCATGGAGCTGCCGGTGGCGAGCATCGGGTCGATGATCATTGCCAGGCGTTCGTCGATTTCCGGAACCAGTTTTTCCAGATAGGTGTGGGCCTGCAGGGTTTCTTCGTTACGGGCAACGCCGACGGCGCTGACCTTGGCACCCGGGATCAGGCTCAGCACGCCTTCGAGCATGCCGATGCCGGCACGCAGGATCGGCACGACGGTAATCTTCTTGCCGGCGATTTTCTCGACCGACACGGTGCCGCACCAACCTTCGATATCGTAGGTTTCCAGCGGCAGGTCTTTGGTCGCTTCATAGGTCAACAGGGCACCGACTTCCTGCGCGAGTTCGCGGAAATTCTTGGTGCTGATGTCTGCACGGCGCATAAGGCCAAGTTTGTGACGGATCAGCGGATGGCGGATCTCTTGGATGGACATGGGGAAAGGCTCCGGCGGCGGGCAAAAAAACCGGCCTAGATTAATCTATCCGAGGGTGATGTCCTATAGGACATACAGTACGTTAGTCCACAAATGCTTGATTCGGCCCCGGTTGATGCGTACCTTTGCCCGCTTTTCCGAAATCCGTCCCCCCTGGAGAGCGCCATGTCCGCTGATCTCGAGCATATCCGTCAAATCATGCGAGAGGCTGACTGCCTGTACACCGAAGCTGAAGTCGAGGCTGCCATTGCCCGCGTCGGTGCACAAATCAACGAACAACTGGCCGACAGCAACCCGGTGGTGTTCTGCGTGATGAACGGCGGCCTGATCTTCTCCGGCAAACTGCTGACCCATCTGCAGTTCCCGCTGGAAGCGTCCTACCTGCACGCCACCCGCTATCGCAACGAAACCAGCGGCGGCGATCTGTTCTGGAAAGCCAAGCCGGAAGTCTCGTTCATCGACCGCGACGTGCTGATCATCGACGACATCCTCGACGAAGGTCACACCCTGGGCGCGATCATCGACTTCTGCCGTCACGCCGGCGCACGTAAAGTGCACACCGCTGTGCTGATCGACAAGGACCACGACCGCAAGGCTCGTCCTGACCTCAAAGCCGACTTCGTCGGTCTGCCGTGCATCGACCGTTACATCTTCGGCTACGGCATGGACTACAAAGGTTACTGGCGCAACGCCAACGGAATTTTTGCCGTCAAGGGAATGTAATCAATGAACACGCCGGGCTTTCTTGATCAAACGCTGTTTGCCGAGTTGGCCGAGAAAGCCGCGGCCAGTCCTCGCGGGCGTCAGCACCACAACTTCCATCAGATGGAGGAGGCCTGCCACCGCATGGCGGTAGGGCTGCAACCTTGCACCTACATTCCGCCACACCGTCATTTGGGTGACAACAAGGCGGAAACCTTGCTGGTACTCAAAGGAAAGCTCGGTTTGCTGATCTTTGACGAAACCGGTGCGGTGGTGAAAAAGCAGGTATTGCAGGCCGGTGGCGAGTGCCTTGGGGTGGATCTGCCAGTCGGGGTATTCCACGGTCTGGTCGTTCTGGAAGCCGACAGTCTGATGTTCGAGTGCAAGGCTGGGCCCTATCGTCCGGTTGGAGAGGGCGAGCTTGCGCACTGGGCCCCACGCGAAGGCGAGGCCGGGGTTGCGGAGTATCAGGCCTGGATGCACGCGCAATTCGACTGAGCGAATCCGCAATGAAAAGGCGCAAGCGTCCGTAGGTGAAGCTTGCGCCTTTTGCTTTACAGAACCCTGTAAAACCCGTGCTAGAGTGCTCGGCCCCGCCCCCCGGAGCCTGTCATGAGCCTCTTGATCCGCAGCTGCGCCGCCCTGTTGCTGACCCTCAGCCTGCCCCTGGCCGCCGCCCCGATGCACAGTCAATTCCTGCCGCCGGACGACCTGACCCTGCGCGATGCCGAACCCGAGCAGCAGCAACTGTTGCAGGTCACCGATTATTCCGTGGTCGTGGGGGCCCAGCGCCAGTCCAACCAACAGCCGATCCCGGTGACCTCGCCATTGATGATCCGCCTCAAGGGCAAATCCCTGAACAAGGGCGCGACGATCAATCAGGTGCTGGTCAACTTCGATGGCGAAAGCAAAAGCCTGAAAAAACCGATTTATGACGACAAGAGCAAGACCCTGACGCTCTTCTACCCGCTGGCCCAGTACCGGGTGGTGATCGATCTGTTGCGCAACGACACCGTGTATTGCCAGTTCCTGACCTATGCCAATGGCCACATCTGGGCCGATTTGCACACCGGCAGCACGCGCTCGCGTTGAGCCTTGTGCCTGCGCAGGGGTAAACTGCCCGCCCCGTGAAATGTCTGCGAGCTGGAGTCGGCAATGCGTAAAGATAAGAAGCAAGTGATTGGTGACGAGATCGGCGATGAGCAGATCAAGCTGTTCCTCGATTTTGAGCCGGTCGACGCCACCTCGCCGTCGCTGCACAAACTGGTCAAGGCTTACCGTGGCCTGCGCATCGACGATTTCGAGCGTTTTCTGACGTTCTTCGTTGCAGCCGGTTATGACGTGGACGGCAAGGACGAGCACGGCAAGACCTTCGTCGACCAGATCCGCGATCAGCGCAACGCCCCGGAATACATCGAGCTGATCGAGAAAGCACGCGGCTGATCGCCCGAAGTTTTCCACAGGCATAAAAAAACGCCCCGCACTCACCGAGTGCGGGGCGTTTTTCATGGAGACGAATCAGGCGTAGCTTTCGGTCTCGTTGCTGGCTTCAACCAGTTCCAGCGCGACGTTGTTCTGCGTGTTGATCTTGCGATACAGCGCAGCGTCGGTTTCCAGGACCTTTTCACGGGCCGGGAAGATTTCCGCCAGTTTGGCAGCCCACTCACCCTTGGCCTTGGCCGGGAAGCACTTCTCGATCAGTTCCAGCATGATCGAAACGGTCACCGAAGCACCCGGCGAAGCGCCGAGCAGGGCGGCGAGGGAGCCGTCCTTCGCAGCCACCAGTTCGGTACCGAACTGCAGGATGCCGCCTTTTTTCGGGTCTTTCTTGATGATCTGTACCCGTTGGCCGGCCACTTCGAGGCGCCAGTCTTCGGCTTTCGCCTCCGGGTAGAAACGACGCAGGGATTCCAGGCGCTGTTCCATCGACTGCATCACTTCGCTGACCAGGTACTTGGTCAGGTCCATGTTGTTTTTCGCCACGGCCAGCATCGGCCCGATGTTGCCGGCGCGAACCGACAGCGGCAGGTCCATGAAGGAGCCATGCTTGAGGAACTTGGTGGTGAAGCCGGCGTATGGCCCGAACAGCAGGGATTTCTTGCCGTCGACCACGCGGGTGTCGAGGTGCGGCACGGACATCGGTGGCGAACCCACGGCGGCCTGGCTGTAAACCTTGGCCTGGTGATGCTTGACCACTTCCGGGTTGTCGCAACGCAGCCACTGGCCGCTGATCGGGAAGCCGCCGAAGCCTTTGCTTTCTTCGATGCCCGAAGCTTGCAGCAGCGGCAGGGCCGCGCCACCGGCGCCGAGGAATACGAATTTGGCGTCGACTTCACGGCTGCTGCCGCTGTTGACGTCCTTGATGCTGACGGTCCAGCCGTTAGCGTTGCGCTTGAGACCGGTCACGCGCTTGCAGTACTTGACCTGGGCATCGGGTGCGCTGGTCAGGTGCTTGAGCAGCTGATTGGTCAGGGCGCCGAAGTTGACGTCGGTGCCGTTGATCACGCGGGTGGCGGCGAGCACCTGGTCTTTTGGACGACCCGGCATCATCAGCGGCATCCACTCGGCCATCTTCGCCTTGTCTTCGGTGTATTCCATGTCGGCGAAGGCGTGGTGCTTGCGCAGCGTATTGAAACGTTCCTTGAGGAACGACACGCCTTTCTCACCCTCGACGTAACTCAGGTGCGGCACCGGGCTGATGAAGGATTTGCACGAGCCGAACGTGCCTTTCTTGGTCAGGTACGACCAGAACTGCTTCGACACCTCGAACTGGGTGTTGATGTGCACGGCTTTCTTGATGTCGACGGTGCCGTCGGCAGCCTGTGGCGTGTAGTTCAGCTCGCACAGGCCGGCGTGGCCGGTACCGGCGTTGTTCCAGGGGTTGGAACTCTCCGCGGCACCGGAATCCATCAGCTCGACGACTTCCAGCTTGATCGCCGGGTCGAGTTCCTTGAGCAGTACTGCGAGGGTGGCACTCATGATGCCGGCCCCAACCAGAACTACGTCGACTGCTTCGTTATGCGCCATTTAACGCGTCTCCAAAATCTGCAGCACCAAATTGTCGGCATGGCTGCCAGGCGTCCAGGGCAGGTCAGTTGAGCCCCGGGTATCCTTGGTCAGGTGTGCCATGTCCGAATCTTCGCAATTTTTCGCAACTTCGACGGATGCGTGCGGCCTGGCTTCAAGAGTCCTATGAACTCATTTCGGCACGGGGCTGGCAATTCGACTTATGGTCGAGACATCCGTTTGTGCAACCAAATCCGTAGCGGACAGGCTTCAGGCTCCGGTATTCGAGGCGTTCCCGTTCCTGTGTCGTTGGGCTGTTTCAGACGCTAATGGTGCATGTTCAGACGCAAAACTATTCATTTGCTCGCCACACTCTTGTGAAGTTGTGAAAACCCGTTTTTTTCACGCTCTTTTGAAGACGTGAACCTCAAAAAGGGCTGTCCGGGGCTGGCACCGTGCCCGAGGGGGCAAACAACTCAGTGGCCGAGCGTCATGACAGCTCTGCAGATTCGCGAAAAGCGGGATTTGCCAGGGAAACAGCAAGCACGCCAGCTTCACTCGATCTGTGTGGGCGGCTCTCTGTGGGCGATTTGGATGCCAATGCAAGCGCATTGACGCTGTTGCGGGGCCCGATCAGGAGACGTCCTTATAATCGGGGGGAGATTGTATCGAAGAAATGCGGGGAGTTGGTCGAGTTTAATGACTTTTATTAGGCATCCGGTCAGATGCTCAACATCGCCTGAGCACGTGCGCGTGGGCGCTGCTGTTCGACCCGGGCGCTGGCGGGCAGTGGCTGGTGCAGCCAGTTGAGGCGGATTTCCTCGATTTCCACCCAGCCGTCACCCATCGGTTGCAGGCTGCATTGCTTGAAGGCCTGGCAATGGCCGTTGCGGTCGAGCAGGGCGAAGCTGCGGTGCAGCGGGCGTGGGGCGAACAACGAGATCAGATAGCGCATGGCAGTGCTCCTTTTGGGGATCTGTGAGCAAGATTGTCAAAAGGCCGTGACGCGAACGTGTATGGGGAGTGAAGAATGTGTGACAGGAACCGCTGGCGGCGGGTTTTGTCTGACATTTCAGTGCTGGTGACCCACAGTGGCCCACCGCTATACTGCCGGCCTGTCTGTGCCTGATTCTGGAGAGAAGAGCATGTTGCAACGCCTGTTGTTCGGTTTGATCACTGTGACCAGTTTGACCCTGGTTGGCTGCGCCCACAGCCCGCAACAACTGAGCCCGGAACCGAAGCTGACCACTCAGCTGGCACCGGTCGGCCATGGTCAGCCTGTCGTGGTCCGCGTGGTCGACGGTCGTCCGTCGCCAACTCTCGGCACCCGTGGCGGCCTGTACCCGGAAACCAGCGCCATCACCGTGCAGCGCGAGCAGATCCTGCCGAAGCTGCAGGCCCAGGCTGAAGCCGCCGTGCGTCTGCTCGGGTTCACCCCGACCAACAACGCGCCCAATGCACCGCAACTGACCGTGACCCTGGCCGAACTGAAATACCAGTCGCCGAAGGAAGGCATGTACGTGACTGAAGCCACCATCGGTGCGACCTTCCGCTCCGACGTGCAGAACGCCAACCGTCGCTACAGCGGCCGTTACGGTGCCTCGCTGGACCAGCGTTTCGGCATGGCGCCGAACCAGGAAACCAACACCAAACTGGTCAGCGATGTGCTGAGCGATGCGCTGACCCGTCTGTTCAAGGATCCGACCGTGGGTCAGGTCCTCGCCGAATAATTTTTCGGTTGATGTGAAAAAGCCCGGGGCCAGTGATGGTTCCGGGCTTTTTCGTTCAGGCAGCTTGCGAATAGAAGTCGAGGACGCTGACACCAGTCAGCAAATCAGTCTCGGGCAAGTCCGCATGCTGGTGCCCGCCGAGGGCGCAATACACCAGCCAGTGACGGTCCTGAACATTGAAGGCAAGGCTGCCGATGAGGGTCTGCTGTTCGTCGGACGGGGAGATGAGGTACAGGCGATCCTGGTTTTCAGCGTGAAGCATGTCGCGTTCCGTGTCGGTTTAGAGGCGCGCAGGGTGACTGAAACAAATGACGATGCCGTGACACAGGACAGCCATCGGTCGATTGACGGGTTATTTGTCGCAAAGGCTAGGGCAGTCGGGGAGGGTTTCGGTAGAATCCGCGCCGCGGTCGTCGGTCTGGCGTTCGCCATACCGGTTTAGATTGAGGTCTGTGATGTCGCTGCATTTGATGACGCTGTTTACCGCCCATCCCGCCAAACTGATCAACCTGCTGGCCCTGCTGTTGGCCTTCCCCGGCAGTTGGCTGCTGCACGCGACCCGCCGCCGTGAACAACGGGCGATGGCCAGTATCGCGGCCCAGCGTCAGAGTCAGCCGGATCAGGAACCGGTGCTGGATTGGGCGACCCTGCGCATGAACCGCTTCTTCTACCGCTTCGGTTTTGCCTGCCTGGGCCTGGCGTTGCTGGTGTCCTGGATCAGTACCCGCTTCTGAACGAAAAACGGCGCCCGAAGGCGCCGTTCTTGTATCCAGCCGACACCGCTTACAGCGGCAGTCCAGCCTTGACCCGGTACTGATTGCGCACCGGCGTCGCATATTGCAGCACCAGATACGGACGATGCTCTTGCGGGCAAGCGTCCAGACGGCTTTGCCATTCTTCCTGGGCCTTGGCCAGTTCCTCGGCACCGAACACTTCGGCAGCCTTCGGTACGTTCAACTGCGGATCGGCATCAGCCCACTGCGCGTATGCCAGGTAATGCACCGGGAACAACCGGTAGCCGCCGAGAATCTGCTTGTCCATTTCGACCGCCAATTGCTTGGTGTCCTCGAACAGCTCGGTGATCGGCGCGGCGAAGTTCACGTGCACCCGGCCCTTGTAGCCGGTGATGCCCTTGGCAATGCTCACGTCATCCTCGCCCGGCGCCTTGCTGTAGGTGCCGGTGGTGGCGCGGATGTACAGCTCGCGGGCCTTGGCCTGGTCGCATGGGTCGTATTCGTAGCTGATCGACACCGGGCTCAGGTTCAGCGACTGAATGACTTCGCCGAACGGCTCGTCCTTGCGGCTCATGTGGAACATCTTGAGGATCGCCGACTCGGTACGGTCGTCGCCGTCCTTCGCGCGGCCTTCGGCCTGGGCGATCCAGATCGAGGCGCAGTCATTGCGGATCGAGTGGTTGATGTAGGCCGACAGCAGTTGGTAAGCGGCCATTTTCTCGCGGCGCCCGGTGATCGAGCGATGCACGATGAAGCTCTTGTTCAAGCGCATCAGGTCGCTGACGAACGGCTTTTGCAGCAGGTTGTCGCCAATCGCGATGCGCGGGGTCGGCAGGCCGGCGTGGTACACGGCGTAGTTGACGAAGGCCGGGTCCATCACGATGTCGCGGTGGTTGGCGATGAACAGATAAGCGCTGCCGGACTTGAACTGCTCGACACCGGTGTAGGTCACGCCGTCGGTGGCGCGCTCGATGGTGTGGTCGACGTAGAACTCGACCTTGTCCTGCAAAGTGGCCACGGAGGTCACGTCGGCAAACTCACGACGCAGCCGATGGGCTATAAGTGGTTTGAGCATCCAGCCGAAGGCACCGGCAAAACGCGGGAAGCGGAAGTGGGTGAGGATATCTAGAAACGCCTTGTCGCCGAGCAGTCGCGCCAGTACCGCAGGTACTTCGCTGTCGTCGTAAGGTCGGATGGCATCGAATTCGCCCATCATGCTCTCTTGTTGGAAACGGCTAGGGTAAGTAAAGGTTTTGATCGAAAACCAACGGGGCACGGTCTGAAAAAGTAGCCAGACAAAAATAGCCCTGCAAATAGACCGGCGATTATACGCACAAGTCACCCGGGAGACCGCGATGCTGGAAAGCGCAGTATATGAATGTCCGTATTGTGGTGAAGAGGTCGAGACGACCGTGGATCTCTCCGCTGGCGACCAGACCTATATTGAAGACTGTCAGGTGTGCTGTCGGCCGATCACCTTTGTATTGCAGGTCCATGGAGAGGACTGGTTTCTGGAAGTCTTCAGCGAAAACGAGTGAGGCGCGGCCATGCAGCGAATCTACGAGCCGGAAAACCTGATGGAAGGCGAGATGCTCAAGGGCATGCTCGCCAGCGAGGGCATCGAGGCGCATCTGGTCGGGCGCGATCTGCTGGGCGGCACGGGGGAGTTGCCGATCTTCGGACTGTTGGGCCTGTCGGTCGATAACGACCAGGCCGAATACGCCCGCGAGCTGATCAGTGCGTACAATGCCGCGCTGCCGCTGCCCGGCGATGAACCGGACAGCTATCCCGGGACGCTGGTCTGTTAGGCTGGCGTTCGTTTTATTTGTGAGTCGTGCTGCCCCATGTGTGGACGTTATGCCCTGTTTCGCTGGAACCGCGATTTCGCGAGCCTGCCAGGTTTTCCCGCCGATCAGCAGGCGCAGTGGAACATTTCCCCCAACGATTCGGTGTTGATGCTGCGCGCCGAACCCGACGGCCAGCGCACGCTGGCCCGTGCCCGTTGGGGGCTGACACCGCCATGGCTGACCGACATGTCGCGCACCCCGGCCCATGCCAGGGCCGAAACCGTTGCCGAACAGCCGATGTTCCGCGAAGCCCTGCGCCTGCGCCGCTGCCTGCTGCCGGCCAACGGTTTCTACGAATGGCGCGGCAACGTGCGCAAACGGCCGTACTGGCTGACGCCGGGGGAAGGGGCGTCGTTGTTTTTTGCGGCGATCTGGGAAGCGTATCCGGTGCAGGAACAGGTGTGGCTGAGCACGGCGGTGATCACTCAGTCAGCGGCCAGTCAGCGCCGGCCGTTGATTCTTGATGAGGCGGGGCAGGCGGCGTGGCTTGATCCTGAAACGCCGTTGCATGTTCTGCAGGGTTTGCTCGCCAGCGAACCCGCCGCCTTGCGCGAGCGGGTGCTGGCGAACCTTGTCAATGATCCGAAGCTCAACGGGCCGGAGTGCCTGACTCCGGCCTAGCAGCAGATCAAGAGCCCCCCTCACCCTAACCCTCTCCCGGAGGGAGAGGGGACTGACCGAGAGATATTGCAGTAATACACCGACTTGAAAGTTCTTTGCTGAATCCATAATCGACACTAATTACCAGGTCGATGTATGACGGAAGACAGCTCGGTCGGCTCCCTCTCCCTCCGGGAGAGGGCTGGGGTGAGGGGGTGGCTCTTAAACCTTGAACTGGTTGATCAACCGCCGCTGCTGCTCCGCCAGTTTGGTCAGATCGGCACTCGCCGAACTCGACTCATCCGCGCCACCGGCCACTTCATTGGCCACCTGACCGATATTGATCACGTTGCGGTTGATATCGTCGGCCACCGCGCTCTGTTCTTCGGCGGCGCTGGCGATCTGGGTGTTCATGTCGTTGATCACCGATACCGCCTGAGTAATGGTCTCCAGCGCCTCGGCTGCCTTGGCCGCGTGCTGCACGCTTTCGTCGGTACGATTCTGGCTGTCTTCCATGACCCGCACCACATCGCGGGTGCCCTGTTGCAGTTGCTGGATCATGCTCTGGATTTCTTCGGTGGCCTTCTGGGTTTTCTGCGCCAGGTTGCGCACTTCATCGGCCACCACCGCAAAACCGCGTCCTTGTTCACCGGCGCGGGCCGCTTCGATCGCCGCGTTGAGGGCCAGCAGGTTGGTCTGCTCGGCGATTCCGCGAATGGCGATCAGGATCGCGTTGATGTTTTCGCTGTCCTTGGCCAGGGTCTGCACCACGTCCACGGCCTTGCCGATTTCTACGGCCAGCACGCCGATCGAATTCGACGTGTCGCGCACGATCTGCATGCCCTGACTGGCGGCCTGATCGGCGTGGCTGGCGGCTTGTGCCGCTTGGGTCGCGTTGCGCGCCACGTCCTGCGCGGTGGCGGTCATTTCCTGCACGGCGGTGGCGACCTGATCGATCTCGGCCATCTGTTTCTGTATGCCGATATTGGTCCGGATCGCGATGTCGGCCGTGTGCTCCGAGGAATCGCTGACGCTCTGTACCGACGACACTACCTGCGTGATCATCCCCTGCAATTTGGCGAGGAAGGTATTGAAGCCTTTGGCGATTGAACCGAGTTCGTCATTGCGATCACTGGTCAAACGACGGGTCAGATCACCTTCGCCCTGGGCGATGTCATCGAGCATGGTCACCATTTGCTTCAGCGGACGGGCGATGCCGTGGCCCACCAACCAGATCACCAGCAAGCCGAGACCGGCAATGATCAGACCGACCATGGCCATGCCGAAGGTGTCGGATTTGCGCTGGGCGTCGAGGTCGCCTTGCAGCTTTTGCAGGTCGGCCATTACCGCGTCGAGCGGCAGTTGCAGCATCAGCGTCCAGCGCGCGTCGGTCTGGCCAATGCCGAACGGCAGGTACAACTCGATCCGGCCTTGCTCTTTATTGACGGTGTACGTCACTTCGCCGCGCTTGAGATTGGCCATGTTGGCAATCTGCTGGGCGTCGAGGATGTCGCTGACCTTCTCGCCGAATTTGCTCGGGTCCTTGGTGTAGGCGACGATCCGGCCGTTGCCGCCGATCAGGGCCATCTGTCCGGCGCCGCTGTACAGTTTCTGGTTGGCGCCCAGGAGCATTTCCTGGATGAAGTTCACCGACAGGTCGGCGCCGACGATGCCCTGGAACGCGCCGTTGAGCATGATCGGTTCAATAAAGGAGGCGAGCATGACGATCTTGTCGCCGACCTTGTACGGGGCCGGATCGATCACGCAGGATTTTTTGGTTTCCTTCGAGCACAGGTAGTACTCGCTGGCGCGCACGCCAGTGGACAGGACTTTCTGGTCGTCGACGTCCACCAGTTTGTCCAGACCGAGGGTGCCATCGTCGTTGCGGAACCACCACGGCAGGAAACGCCCGTTGGCGGCGTCGATACCGACCACGCTGGTGCCGACGTAGGCCGGATCGTTGTGGTCGAGTGCGTTCTTTTCCCAACCGATGTAGGTGCCGAGAATCTTCGGGTTCTTCTCGACGTTTTCCTTGATCAGGCTGATCAGTTGCTCACGGCTGACGGTCAGTCGCGGCTGGCCATCGGCGCCCGGCTTGCCGAGCAGGGCGTTGACCCGTACCAGCCCACCGGCAATCAGAAGCGGCGCTTCCAGTTCGCGCTGGATCTGGCTGACCTGGGTTTGTGCCAGCGAGGTCAGGCGCTGTTCGATGACTTGCTCGAACTGGGCCTGGGTCCGTTGCTGGACCATTTCCTGGGTGCGGGCACCGGAGAACAGCGCGTACAGCACCAGCGCGGCGACTACGCTGAGTACGATGGCGCCGGCCAGGGCGGCTACGGAAAACTGGATCGACTTGAACTTCATGGGAGCTCCGCACGCGAGAGGACGTCTGCGCTGCTGTATCGGCAGCCACTATTGCGCCATGAGGTAAAGAGGGAGTAATTGCAGCGCAATGTCGCAAATGGATCAGTGCGCGACGTAGTTGCAGCGGGCCTGGTGGCGGATGTGAATTTTTTCCTACAGGTCTGGCGGGAGTTTTCTGAAAGTAGATGCAACACGTCCGTTGTATCTGGCGTCGATACAATTACCCGCCTACGATACGCGGCAGGTTTTCAGGGAGCTTTTGAATGAACAAGACATTGGTTGTAAGTGCACTGAGCGCAGCGCTGTTGCTGGCCGGTTGTCAGTCGGTCAACACCACCAGCGGCGGCGCCGTGGGCGTGGAGCGCAAGCAGTACATGTTCAGCATGCTGTCCTCGCAAGAGGTCGACCAGATGTATGCCCAGTCCTACCAGAAGACCGTGGGCGAGGCGTCCACCAAAGGCGTGCTGGACAAGACCAGCAACGATGCCAAACGCATTCAGGCCATCGCCAACCGGCTGATCGCCCAAGCACCGAATTTCCGTCCGGATTCGGCGCAGTGGAAATGGGAAGTGAACCTGATCAAGAGTGACGAGCTCAACGCCAACTGCGGTCCTGGCGGCAAGATCATTTTCTACACCGGGCTGATCGACAGTCTGAAGCTCACCGACGATGAAATCGCCGCGGTCATGGGTCATGAAATCGCCCACGCCCTGCGCGAGCATGGTCGTGAAGCCATGTCCAAGGCTTATGGCATCGAAATGGCCAAGCAGGGCGCCGGTGCGTTGCTCGGCCTGGGGCAGGACAGCCTGGCGCTGGCCGACACTGTGGCCAACTACGGCATGACGCTGCCCAACAGCCGCGCCAACGAAAACGAGGCTGACCTGATCGGTCTGGAACTCGCCGCGCGTGCCGGGTACAACCCGAACGCCGCCATCACTTTGTGGGACAAGATGAGCAAGGCCTCTGAAGGCGCACCGCCGGAGTTCATGAGCACTCACCCGTCTTCCAGCAGCCGCACGGCTGCGTTGCAGGCGGCGATTCCGAAGGTCATGCCGCTTTACGAGAAAGCGCCCAAGTCCTGAAACCATGATCGCTCCCGCACTCGGTGCGGGAGCGATCTGCCGGATCAAACCCAGCCGCTGCTCTGCATCGCCTTGTACACCGCGACGATCGCCAGGATCAGGAACGCCGAGGCGGCCAATCGACGGATCAGGGTCAACGGCAGTTTCTCCGCCGCAAAATTACCCGCCAGTACCACCGGCACGTTGGCAATCAGCATCCCCGCCGTCGTACCGATAATCACCAGCCACAGCTCCGGGTATTGCGCGGCCAGCATCACGGTGGCGATCTGAGTCTTGTCGCCGATTTCCGCGAGGAAGAACGCAATCAGCGTGGTCAGGAATGGCCCGAACTTGCGGGCGGTGCTGGCTTCATCGTCGTCCATCTTGTCCGGTACCAGCGTCCACAGGGCGGTAGCGGCGAAGCTCGCGGCGAGAATCCAGTGCAGGACGGAATCGGAGAAGAAGCTGCCGAACCAGGCGCCGACCGCACCGGCTGCCGCGTGGTTGGCCAGGGTCGCAGCGACGATACCGGCAATGATCGGCCAGGGTTTGCGGAAGCGAGCGGCGAGAATCAGCGCGAGCAGTTGCGTCTTGTCGCCGATTTCGGCCAAGGCAACGATTGCGGTGGGAACGAGTAACGAGTCCAGCATCAGGATTTCCTAAGGGGCGGGTCGACACGGCTATGACACGTACAGCCTTCCCGCCCCGGGTAAGGTGTGCGTGTCATAGGTCTTGTCAAACCCTGCGATCCGTCTGCTGCGGACGCTTGGGTCGCATACGCCATGATCTGAGGATCAAGTATGTTGACGTATGCCGGACGAGCTTGGCGCTCGTGGGAGACTACTCCCCTAGGACGGAGCGGATTCTGCCTAGGCGGAATCCATTCGGCAAGTGCTAATTTTCAGCCGCGCTTGGCCCGGTAAATCCGGAAACCATTGCCTTCGGCCTTGATCGCGCAGACCCCGAGATGCTCTTCGATCAGTGGTTGATACTTCAGGAAACTGTTAGCAACCAGGCGAAGTTCGCCGCCGTTTTTCAGATG
Organism: Pseudomonas sp. GW456-12-10-14-LB2; assembly: GCF_002884345.1. Taxonomy (NCBI): domain Bacteria; kingdom Pseudomonadati; phylum Pseudomonadota; class Gammaproteobacteria; order Pseudomonadales; family Pseudomonadaceae; genus Pseudomonas; species Pseudomonas sp. GW456-12-10-14-LB2. The sequence goes on along the minus strand of NZ_POHV01000004.1, from coordinate 132,962 downwards.
CTTGGCCGCTTTTCGCAGCAAGTTTTCGGTGGCGAAATAATCAGTGTGCACGCCGACGTGGAACGGCGGGTTGCTCAGAATCGCGTTCAAACCCATCGGCGCGGCGTCGATGCCGTCACCGGTCAGTACCTCGGCTTCCAGACCGTTGGCCGTCAGGGTCAGCCGGCTGCTGGCGGCGGCGAAGGCATCAACGTCGAGCAACGTGACCTGATTGTGCGGGTAACGACGCTTGACCGCCGCACCGAGTACGCCGGCGCCGCAACCGAAGTCCAGCAGATGACCGCTTGGCAGTTTGTCCAGGTGCTCCAGCAGCAGGGCGCTGCCGCGATCCAGTCGGCCATGGCTGAACACGCCCGGCAGACTGATGACTTTCAACGGGCCTTCGGCCAGCGGCAGTTCGTAGGTTTGCGCCAGGCTTTCCAGCGGTTTGGCTTCGGGAGCGTTAGCCACGATCACTTGCCACAGCTGGCAATGGCGCGCGCTGTCGAGCTTGCGCGGCTTGCCGAACGGGTTGAGCTGTTTGGAGGCGCCTTCGATACCGCTGCGCTTTTCCCCGACCAGATACACCTCACGCCCGGCCAGGCGCGAAGCCACGGCATTGAGGATGTAATCGGTCAGGTCCTTGGCCTTGGGCAAAAACACCACGGCGTTGGTGAATTCGCGCTCCGGCACGTTCACGCCAAAATGGCTGCGGCCTGCGAAGCGGGCTTCGAGTGCGGCCTGATCGCCGGCGTGCCAGCACCAGCCAAACGCATCGGGCAGGCGCCCCAGCAGATCATCGGCAGGCAAACCGGCCAGCAACACCGAACCCTGGAATAACTCGGCCTGACGAAGCAGTACTTCACTGCGCGGATCCATAACTGCTCCTGTGAAAAAAAGTGCCGCAGTTTATCAACTGACGACCCGCAGCGCCTTACCGCTGTAGAACGCCTGGGTGTTTTCCACCAGTTGGCCGACGATACGCTGCCGCGCTTCGCGGCTGCCCCAGGCGTTGTGCGGGGTGACGATCAGGCGCGGGATGTCGGCAGCCAGCAACGGATTGCCGTTGGTCGGCGGCTCGACGCTCAGCACATCGGTGGCCGCGCCGCCCAGATGACCGCTGCGCAAGGCGTCGGCCAGGGCCTGTTCGTCGATCAGCCCGCCCCGGGCGGTGTTGACCACGAACGCGCCGGGTTTCATCGAGGCGAGCTCGCGGGCGCCGATGAAGTGCCGAGTGTGTTCGTTGAGCGGGCAGTGCAGGGTGAGGGCGTCGATCTGCGGCAGCAATTCTTCCAGCGGCAGACGATCCGGACGGGCCGGTCGCCCCGGAATCTGCCCCAGCAACACGCGCATGCCGAAGGCTTCGGCCAGACGCGCGACCGCGCCGCCGAGTTCGCCGTGTCCAAGCAGGCCGAGGGTTTTGCCTTCCAGCTCGACGATCGGGTAATCCAGCAGGCAGAACTGTTTCGCCTGCTGCCAGCGGCCTTCGCCGACGGCTTTTTGATAATCGGCCAGGCGTGTGGCGAGGTTGAGCAACAGCATGATCGTGTGTTGCGCCACCGACGGCGTGCCGTAACCCTGGCAGTTGCACACCGTGATGCCGTGGGCGCGGGCGGCGGCCAGATCGACGTTGTTGGTGCCGGTGGCGGTGATCAGGATCAGCTTCAACTGTGGGTTGGCGGCCATGGCGGCGGCGTCGATGAGGATCTTGTTGCTGATTGCCACGGTCGCACCTTGCAGGCGTTCGCTCACTTGCGCAGGCAGCGTCTGGGCGAACAGTTGCAGGTCGCTGAAGCAGTCACGCAAAGGGCTCAGATCGAGATCGCCAAGATCCAGCGACGGGTGATCGAGGAATACGGCGCGGTGGGCGTTCGTCATCAACTGTACCTGTTGTGCTTTGAAGGGAAGGCGTAATCTGCCGAGCCTACCAGATGAAACAACTCGTTACGCTTGGCCGAAAGGAGCCCCCATGTACTGGACCGAATTCTTGACCGTTGCCCTGATCCACCTGTTGGCCGTCGCCAGCCCCGGTCCTGATTTCGCCGTGGTGGTGCGCGAAAGCGTGACCCACGGGCGACGCGCGGGGACCTGGACCGCGTTGGGCGTGGGCACGGCGATTTTCCTGCACGTGGGTTATTCGCTGCTGGGAATCGGGCTGATCGTTTCCCAATCGATCGTATTGTTTAACGCCTTGAAATGGGCGGCCGCCGCGTACCTGCTTTACATCGGCTTCAAGGCTTTGCGTGCGCAACCGGCGAAAACCGTGACCGACGACCTGCACAAAGAAGCTGGCGAGCGCACCGCCCGGGGCGCCTTCACCTCAGGCTTCGTGACCAACGGTCTGAACCCGAAAGCCACGCTGTTCTTCCTGTCGCTGTTCACCGTGGTGATCAACCCGCACACCCCGCTGACAGTCCAGGCCGGTTACGGCATTTATCTCGCCGTCGCGACCGCCACCTGGTTCTGCCTGGTGGCCATGCTGTTCAGCCAGCAGCGCGTGCGCGCCGGTTTCGCCCGCATGGGCCACTGGTTCGACCGCACCATGGGCGCGGTGCTGATCGCCATCGGCGTGAAACTCGCGTTCACCGAGATGCATTGATCCTTCTGGGCTGTCATCTGTTTCGGCAAATGCTGGCGCAAAGCTAGCATTTGTACGGCTCTGCAAATCATTCCTTTGGCTGATTTGGCTGACGTATAACGGTTCTAGAGTACGAAACTCCAAAGCCAACACCGTGCAGTCAGAAAAGGGATTCTTATGTTGCAGACTCGCGTTATTCCGCCCGCCGAAGGGGCGTACCAGTATCCACTGCTGATCAAACGGCTGCTGATGTCGGGCGCCCGTTACGAGAAAACCCGCGAGATCATCTACCGTGACCAGCTGCGCTACAGCTACCCGACCCTGATCGAGCGGGTCGCGCGGCTGGCCAACGTACTGACGGCGGCCGGCGTGAAGGCCGGTGACACCGTGGCGGTGATGGACTGGGACAGCCATCGCTACCTCGAGTGCATGTTTGCGATTCCGATGATCGGCGCGGTGATCCACACCATCAACGTGCGCCTGTCGCCGGAACAGATCCTCTACACCATGAACCACGCCGAGGACCGCTTCGTGCTGGTCAACAGCGAGTTTGTCGGGCTGTACCAGGCCATCGCGCCACACCTGACCACGGTGGAGAAAACCCTGCTGCTGACTGATCTGCCGGAAAAAACCGCGGATTTGCCGAATCTGGTGGGGGAGTACGAGCAACTGCTGGCGGCCGCGAGTCCGCAGTACGACTTCCAGGATTTCGACGAAAACTCGGTCGCCACTACGTTTTACACCACGGGCACCACCGGCAATCCGAAGGGCGTGTACTTCACCCATCGGCAACTGGTACTGCACACCATGGGCGTGTCGACCATCATGGGCGCCATCGACAGCGTGCGGCTGCTGGGCACCAACGACGTGTACATGCCGATCACCCCGATGTTCCACGTGCATGCGTGGGGTCTGCCGTATGTGGCGACAATGCTCGGGCTCAAGCAGGTTTATCCGGGGCGTTACGACCCGGAGTTTCTGGTCGAGTTGTGGCGCAAGGAAAAGGTCACATTCTCCCATTGTGTGCCGACCATCCTGCAGATGGTGCTCAACGCCAAGGGCGCGCAAGGCACCGATTTTGGCGGCTGGAAAATCGTCATCGGCGGCAGTGCGCTCAATCGTACGCTGTACGAAACGGCCAAGAGCAAGGGCATTCAACTGACGGCCGCCTATGGCATGTCGGAAACCGGGCCGCTGGTCTCGTGCGCGCACCTCAACGATGAATTGATGGCAGGCACCGAAGACGAGCGCACCACCTACCGCATCAAGGCCGGCGTGCCGGGGCCATTGGTCGAAGCGGCGATTGTCGACACCGAGGGCAATTTCCTCCCGGCGGACGGCGAGACCCAGGGCGAACTGGTGTTGCGTGCACCGTGGCTGACCGAGGGTTATTTCAACGAACCGCAGAAGGGCGCCGAGCTGTGGGCCGGCGGCTGGCTGCACACCGGCGACGTCGCCACGCTCGACAGCATGGGCGTGATCGACATTCGCGACCGGATCAAGGACGTGATCAAGACCGGCGGCGAGTGGATCTCCTCGCTGGACCTCGAAGACCTGATCAGCCGTCACGTCGCGGTACGTGAAGTAGCAGTGGTGGGCATCGCCGATCCGCAGTGGGGCGAGCGTCCGTTTGCCTTGCTGGTGGTCCGCGAAGGGCACGCCATCGGGGCGCGCGAGCTCAAGGAACACCTCAAGCCATTCGTTGAACTGGGGCACTTGAGCAAGTGGGCGATTCCGAGCCAGATCGCGCTTGTTACTGAAATTCCCAAGACCAGTGTCGGCAAGCTCGACAAGAAGCGCATCCGCCTCGACATCACCGAATGGCAGGCCAACAACAGCACCTTCCTCTCGACGCTCTGAGCCTCCTCTGGCGCGCCGAAAACGGCGCGCCAGACCCACCAAGCAAGCGCTTGGCTTGTGAAATTCGAATTTTCAGCCATCCTTGCCGTGCCGACATGTGTCGGACTGGCGAAAGGACTGTTCCAGAGTGGCCGGCAGCTGCAAATCACACTTTAGAGGGATCAAGCAGTACCACCTGCTGGCTATAGTCCGCTCAAGGATTTTTAAGAACGGGGCAAACGCACAAACGGGGCGATGCAACATTGAAGCGATCTCGGGAAGCCTCTGGCGCCCGGTCCTTCAGGCGTTTTTAAAAGTACTCACTGCCATAACAATAATGCACATGGAGTAGCGTCGATGACCTCAGTAAACCAGTTCTGGCGCCGGGCAAAGCTGCCTCTGGCCGTCAGTCTTGCTTCTTCGCTCGCCGGGCCCGCATTCGGCGTCAGCTTCAACGTCGGTGAAATCGAAGGCCAGTTCGACTCCTCCCTGTCGATCGGTGCCAGCTGGTCCACCCAGAGCCCGAACAAGAACCTCATCGGCGTCAACAACGGCGGTCACGGTCTGTCCCAGACTTCCGACGACGGCCATGCCAACTTCAAGAGCGGCGAAACGTTCTCGAAGATCTTCAAGGGCATCCATGACCTCGAACTGAAATACGGCGACACCGGCGTGTTTGTACGTGGCAAGTACTGGTACGACTTCGAACTGAAGGACGAGAGCCGCGAGTTCAAGGACATCAGCGACAGCAATCGCAAGGAAGGCGCCAAGTCCGCCGGCGGTCAGATCCTCGATGCCTTCGTCTACCACAACTATTCGATCGCCGATCAGCCGGGCTCCGTGCGCCTGGGCAAACAGGTGGTGAGCTGGGGTGAAAGTACCTTCATCGGCGGCGGCATCAACTCGATCAACCCGATCGACGTGTCCGCGTTCCGCCGTCCGGGCGCCGAGATCAAGGAAGGCCTGATCCCGGTCAACATGTTCTACGTGTCCCAGAGCCTGACCGAAAACCTGTCCGCCGAAGCCTTCTATCAGCTCGAGTGGGACCAGACTGTCGTCGACAACTGCGGCACCTTCTTCTCCCAGCCGGACATCATTGCCGACGGCTGCACCGACAACCTGCGCGTGCTGAACAAGCGCTCGCAGATCCCGGCCATTGCCCTGGGGCCATTGGCAGCCAACGGCGTCGACGTCAACGAGGAAGGCGTGCTGGTACGTCGCGGTCCTGATCGGGATGCCCGAGACAGCGGTCAGTGGGGCGCATCCCTCAAATACATGTTCGAGCCACTGGACACCGAGTTCGGTGCCTACTTCATGAACTATCACAGCCGTGCGCCGATCTTCAGCGCCACGGGTGCACCGCAATCGGTCTACAACGGCGTGGCGGCATTGCCGGCAGCATTCCGGGCCCTGGGGCCGCTGGTGGTTGCAGGCAACTCGAACTACTTCGTCGAGTATCCAGAAGACATCCGCCTGTACGGTCTGAGCTTCTCCACCACCCTGCCTACCGGCACCGCCTGGAGCGGTGAAATCAGCTACCGTCCGAATGCGCCGGTACAACTGAACTCTACCGACATCCTGTTCGCCGGTGTGCGTCCCTTGGGCGGCACGTTTGCGAACGCATCGCTGCTCGACGGCGTGCCGGGTCAGGATCTGCACGGTTACGAGCGCAAGGAAATCACTCAACTGCAGACCACCTTCACGCACTTCTTCGATCAGGTCATGGGCGCGAGCCGTCTGACGCTGGTGGGTGAAGTGGGCGCGACTTACGTGGGCGGTCTGGAGAGCCGATCCGACAAGCGCTATGGCCGCGACCCGGTCTTCGGCCCGGGCGAATTGCCAGCCACCGGCGGCACCAACACCTGCGTCAACATCCTCAACAACGGCACCATCAATGGCGCCGGGCCAGGTTCCCCACAGAACAACCGTAGCCGCAATTGCAACAATGACGGTTTCACCACGTCGGTTTCCTGGGGTTATCGCGGTCGCGCCATCTGGGAATACAACGACGTGTTCGCCGGCGTGAACCTCAAACCGAACGTGGCCTGGTCCCATGACGTCAGCGGCTACTCGCCAGGCCCTGGCGGCAACTTTGAAGAAGGTCGCAAGGCGGTGAGCCTGGGCGTCGATGCCGAGTACCAGAACACCTATACCGCGAGCCTGGCTTACACCAACTTCTTCGACGGCAAGTACACCACCGTGGATGACCGCGACTTCGTGGCGCTCAGCCTCGGCGTGAACTTCTAAGCACTGCATTCAGGACGAACGAATTTATGAAAATAACAAAGAGTCTGTTCCACGCCGGTGTTCTGGGCCTGTCGCTGCTGGCGACCGGCGTCATGGCGGCAGTGCCTGCCGCCGAAGCGGACAAACTGGGCAAGAGCCTGACCCCGATGGGCGCCGAAATGGCCGGTAACGCCGACGGCTCGATCCCGGCCTGGAAACCGATGCCGAAGAACGCCGGCACTGTCGACAGCAAAGGCTTCCTGTCCGACCCGTACGCCAGTGAAAAACCGCTATTCACCATTACCAAACAGAACGTCGATCAGTACAAGGCCAAGCTCGCGCCGGGTCAGTACGCGATGTTCCAGCGTTACCCTGATACCTTCAAGATGCCGGTCTACCCATCCCATCGCGGTGCCACCGTGCCGGATGCGGTATTCGCCGCCATCAAGAAGAACGCCACCACCACGACGCTGGTGTCGGGCGGCAACGGCCTGGAAAACTTCGATACCGCCGTGCCGTTCCCGATTCCGAAAACCGGTGTGGAAGTGATCTGGAACCACATCACCCGCTATCGTGGCGGTAGCGTGACCCGTCTGGTGACCCAGGCCACGCCGCAACCGAACGGCTCGTTCAGCCTGGTGTATTTCCAGGACCAGTTCGTGTTCCGCGACAAAATGAAAGATTACGATCCGGCGAACCCGGGCAACATCCTGTTCTACTTCAAGCAGAAAGTGACCGCGCCGGCACGTCTGGCCGGTGGTGTACTGCTGGTGCACGAAACCCTCGATCAGGTGAAGGAACCGCGTTCGGCGTGGGTCTACAACGCCGGTCAGCGTCGTGTGCGCCGCGCACCGCAAGTGTCCTATGACGGCCCGGGTACCGCGGCGGATGGTCTGCGTACTTCCGACAACCTGGACATGTTCAACGGCGCACCGGATCGCTACGACTGGAAACTGGTCGGCAAGCAAGAGATGTACATCGCCTCCGACAGCTACAAGCTCGACGATCCAAAGCTCAAGTATGCCGACATCATCAAGGCCGGGCACATCAACCAGGATCTGGCGCGCTATGAACTGCGTCGCGTCTGGCACGTGACCGCGACCCTGAAGGAAGGTCAGCGTCACATCTACGCCAAGCGTGACTTCTTCATTGACGAAGACACCTGGCAAGCGGCCGTGATCGATCACTACGACGGTCGCAACCAACTGTGGCGCGTGGCGGAAGCTCACTCCCAGGACTACTACAACGTGCAGGTGCCTTGGTACACCCTGGAAACCCTCTACGACCTGCAGTCCGGCCGCTACCTGGCTCTGGGCATGAAGAACGAAGAGAAATCGGCGTATGACTTCGGCTTCACTGCAACCACCGCAGACTTCACGCCCCAAGCCCTGCGCCAGGACGGTATTCGCTAAGCTCCTGTAAACCGAGGCCGCATCCTCGTTAAAACGCCCCGACCGGTTCGGGGCGTTTTTTTGCCTGTCGCTTTTTCCGTAGCCTTTTTGTAGCCATTTGTAGCAACGACCTTCATAACCGCTCCGTTTAAGGCTAGTCTGCGGGCATCTGCTACGCCGCCAACAGCCATACGAACAAGAGCCGGCCATGACTGATCTGTCCCCACTTCCGGGCCCTGCAAGCGTTGCCGTCGCGGCACTGGACGGACGTTTTTTCCGTCCGCCGCTACCCGACGGCTACGTGCTGCGACCCCGTTTGTGCGAGCGCCTGAGCGCCGGGCTCGGAGGGCGTTTGTTGCTGGTCAGCGCCCCAGCCGGGTTCGGCAAGAGCTCGCTGGCGGTGGAGTTCTGTCAGAGTCTGCCGGCGCACTGGCAAAGCCTGTGGCTGGGTCTGAGTCCGCGGGACAACGATCCGGGGCGGTTTCTCGAGCGACTGCTCGAAGGTCTGCAGGACTATTTTCCGCAATTGGGCAGCCGGGCACTGGGACTGCTGAAAATGCGTCAACGTCATCAGCCGTTTGCGTTCGAAGAATGGCTCGACGGCCTGCTGGATGAACTGGCGCTGCATCTGCAACCGACGGCTCCGCTGCTGTTGGTACTGGATGACTACCACCTCGCTCAAGGGCCGGTGCTCGACCGTTGCCTGCAATTTTTCCTCAATCATTTACCGGACGGCCTGGTGGTCATGGTCACCAGTCGGCAGCGCCCGGACTGGCACCTGGCACGTCTGCGCCTGTCGCGCCAGTTGCTGGAACTGCACGAACAGGACCTGCGCCTGACCCACGACGAAGCCTTGGCACTGCTTGATCGTCACAGCAGTTCCCTGCGCGGTGAAGCGCTGGAAAACCTGATCCAGCGCAGCGAAGGCTGGGTGGCCGGGCTGCGTTTCTGGCTGCTGGCGATCGCTGAAGTCGGCACCGAATCAGCCTTGCCACAAGCGTTGAACGGCGGGGAAGGGCTGATCCGCGAATATCTGCTGGAAGAAGTCATCGATTGCCTGCCCGCCGAGGTCCAGGCGTTTCTTTATGACACCGCGCCGCAGGAACGCTTTTGCAGCGAGCTGTGCGACGCGGTGCGCGAAGCCCACGACAGTGCGGAAATCCTGCGTTTCCTGCTGGCGCATCAGGTGTTCCTCGTGCCGCTGGACGAGCATGGGCACTGGTATCGTTATCACCACCTGTTTTCCGACCTGTTGCGCAGCCGGCCTATCGCCCGGGCACTGGTGCCGGCCGCGACGCTGCATCTGCGCGCCTGCCGCTGGTTCAATGCCCAGGGCCTTCTGGATGAAGCTGTCGAGCAGGCGCTGCGCGCAGGGCATCTGGACGTCGCGGCCAATCTGGTACAAAACCTGTCCGAGGAACAACTGCTGGCCGAGCAAAACGTCGGCATGCTGCTGCGCTGGAAAATGGACCTGCCCGACAGCCTGCTGATCAGCACCCCGCGCCTGATCGTGTTGTACAGCTGGGCGCTGGGGCTGGCCTGTCAGCTTGATGCGGCCGAAGAACTCGCCAGTCATCTGAGTCGTTTTCTGCCGGCACCTTCGGCCACCGCCCAGAAATCCATGCTGGCTCAATGGCTGGCGCTCAAGGGCATCATCGCCCGCGGGCGGGGCCATCGCGAGCAGACCATCGAGTATTGCAGCGAAGCACTGGAAAGCCTGCCGGCCAAGCGTTACGGCCAACGCCTGATGTGCCTCTCGACCCTGTCCAACCTGGCGATTGCCGACGGCGATCTGTGGCGTGCACGGGGCCTGAACCGCGAGTCGCTTGAGCTGGCGCAGCGGGTCGGCAATCCCTTGTTCGAGGCGCTGGCGCATTATGATCGTGCCCGCGTCCTGCAGGCCCGCGGCGAAATCCTGCGTGCGCTCGATGAAGTGCGCCAAGGGTTGGAGCGCTTGCGCGGATTGTCCGCGCAGCGTTTGTACGCCGTGCGTGCGCGACTGACGCTGTATGAGGGTTTTCTGCTGGCCATGCGATTGCAGCCTCAGGCGGCAAGGGCGCGATTGCAGGCGGGCCTGACTGAAGCAAGGGCCTGTCGTGACATCAGCGTGCTGATTGGCCACTGCGTGATCGCCCGGCTCGACGGCAGCAGCGGCGATTTCGCCAAGGCCTTCGCCGAACTGGCCGAAGCCGAAAGGCTGATGCACATATGGGATGTCCCGCCGATCTACTACCTGGCGATGATCACCCTGGTCAAATGTGAGCTGTGGCTGGCTCAGGGGCGTATCGATCTGGCCGAAGCCTGGCTGGCGCGACTGGGCCAGACCTACACCGGTGAATACGCGGCGGCACCGCCGGAATTTCATCCGCAACTGCCCTTGCACGTCGAGCTGCAACAGGCGTTGCTGGACGTCATACAGGGGCAACCGATGCTCGCCGAAGGGCGATTGAACGTGCTGCTGGAGAACGGCCAGCAAACCGGACGGCAACTGCTCAGCGTGATGGCGCTGACGCAAAAAGTGGTGTTGCTGTTGGCAAACAATCGTGAGCCTGAAGCGCGCAAGGCATTGAGTCAGGCACTGGAAGCGGCGTCCGGCGGCGTCCTGCAACCTTTCGATGTGCTGGTCAAAGAGCATGCTGACTGGTTGCGCGGGCAACTGTCACTGACTGCACCGACAGCTGCCGGTCAGCAATTGCTGGAACATTTCCCCCAGGCGCCGGCTCGTCCTGCAGCGGAATCCACGACGACCGAATCGCTCAGCAGTCGTGAGCTCGCCGTCCTGAGGTTGATCGCTCAGGGCTGCTCGAATCAGGAAATCAGTGATCAGCTGTTCATCTCGCTGCACACCGTGAAAACGCACGCCAGTCACATCAACAGCAAGCTGGGTGTGGAACGGCGCACGCAAGCGGTGGCGCGGGCGAAAGAGTTGGGGGTGTTGAACTGAATCTGCTGTTTTGCGCTGTGTCGGCATCCTGCGAGCCAACAACGTAAAATGGCGGAAATCAGCCTCTGCGCACTGTCTTCAATGTCTGTTCAGGATCTCCCATGACCGCTGCAAATCCCGCGCTCATTCGCGAAACTTTCCCCGTCGGCCCGCTCCAGTGCAACTGCACGATCATCGGGGATCCGATCACCAAAAAAGCCATTGTCGTCGATCCGGGCGGCAACCCTGACCTGATCATGGCCCGGCTCGATGCCCTCGGTCTGAAAGTGGTCAGCATCATTCACACTCACGCGCACCTCGACCACTTTCTGGCTTCCGGACAGATGAAAGAGAAGACCGGCGCCACCTTGCATCTGCACAAAGAGGATCAGTTCCTGTGGGACAACCTCGAGATGCAGTGCCAGATGTTCGGCGTGCCTTACACCCCGGTGCCGTCTCCCGATCGCTGGTTGAGCGATGATGAAGAGCTGGCCTGCGGCTGTGGCGTGGCGCTGCACACGCCGGGGCATACGCCAGGTTCCATGAGCTTCTGGTTTTCCGAGGCTAAGCTGTTGATTGCCGGCGACACGCTGTTTCGTCGCGGAGTAGGGCGCACGGATTTGTGGGGCGGCGATCAGGCGACCATCGTGCGATCGATCAAGCAACGGCTATACACCCTGGATGAAGACGCGACCGTTGTAGCCGGGCATGGTCCGGATACGCGTCTGGGGGATGAGATGCGCGAGAACCCGTTTGTGCGTGCCTAAACATTTTGTCACGGGTGCCCGGCGGAATTTTTGTGCATTGTCATGATCCAACGCCCGCACGGGCCAGTTGCCAATGGCCGCTGCACCACAGAATGCAAAATGTAGGAGCACTCCATGTTCACCACGCGTCGTTTGATTATTGTCGCTACTGCCGTGGCCGTCTTGTCCGGCTGCGCCTCGCCCAACCCGTATGACAATCAGGGTCAGGCCGACGGTGGCTCCCAGGGCATGAGCAAAACCGCCAAGTACGGTGGCCTCGGTGCGCTGGCCGGCGCGCTGGCCGGTGCCGCCATCGACCACAACAACCGCGGCAAGGGTGCGCTGATCGGCGCAGCCGTCGTCGGTGCCTCGGCCGCCGGTTACGGCTACTACGCCGACCAGCAGGAGAAAAAACTGCGCGCCAGCATGGCCAACACCGGGGTTGAAGTGCAGCGTCAGGGCGACCAGATCAAGCTGATCATGCCGGGCAACATCACGTTCGCCACCGATTCGGCGAACATCGCTTCCAGCTTCTATCAGCCGCTGAACAACCTGGCCAACTCGCTCAAAGAGTTCAACCAGAACCAGATCGAAATCGTCGGTTACACCGACAGCACTGGCAGTCGTCAGCACAACATGGACCTGTCCCAGCGTCGTGCGCAGAGCGTGGCCACCTACCTGACTTCGCAAGGCGTCAGCGGTGCCAACCTGAGCGCCCGCGGTGCCGGTCCGGATAATCCGATCGCCAGCAACGGTGACGTCAATGGCCGGGCGCAGAACCGTCGCGTCGAGGTTAACCTCAAGGCGATTCCGGGCCAGCAGTACGGTGGTCAGCAGCAGCCGGGCACGGTTCAGCAGTACCCGTAACCGTCAGGTACAAAAAAGCCCCCGGACAAGTGATTGTCCGGGGGCTTTTTGTTGGCGCGAAGGCTGATTACTTCTTCAGGCCGTAATGCTCGTCGAGCATGCCCGGCGAGTTCGGGGTCTTCGGCGCGTAATCACGCGGCGGTTCCTGATCCCGTGGTGGCGTCAGGCGTTCCCGTGGGGCCTGTGCCGCGTCGGCGTGCAGCGAGGCCAGCAAGCGTTGACGGGTCTGCTCGTCCAGGGCCAGGCGGTTGGCACCCTCGGCGAGGTGATCCTGCACTTCCTGATAGCTCTGGGTCAGCTTCTTGACCAGATTGGCGGTGCTGTTGAAGTGGGTCACCACTTCGTTCTGATAACTGTCGAAACGTTCCTGAATATCATCCAGTTGACGCTGCGTGCGGCTGGGCGCGGCGTTCGGCGCAACGCGAGCGATCAGGAAACCAATGGCGACACCCACAACCAGGGCAAGAGTCGGTAACAACCAAACTAAGAGCGAGTGTTCCACGAGTCCTTCCTCTATAAACGGCTTTGCTTTACGTTAACGGCTCGAACCTGCGCTGTATACCGCGATTCACTCGCAATAGACTGGCACAGACAATTTGCTAGACGAGTCGACCCGATTCGAGGTCACGGAGTTCCTTCCTTGCTGATGCGTGAAACCCCTGTAGTGATTGATGGCCCGGTGGGGCAACTTGAGTCTTTGTATCTGGACAACGAGCAGCCCCGCGGCGTAGCGCTGATCTGCCACCCGAACCCGGTGCAGGGCGGCACCATGCTCAACAAGGTCGTCTCGACCCTGCAGCGCACCGCACGCGACGCCGGCCTGATCACCTTGCGCTTCAACTATCGCGGCGTCGGTGCCAGCGAAGGCTCCCATGACATGGGCACTGGTGAAGTCGACGACGCCCAGGCCGCCGCCGCATGGCTGCTGGAAAAACACCCGGATCTGCCGCTGACCCTGTTCGGTTTCTCCTTCGGCGGATTTGTTGCAGCAAGTCTCGGCGGTCGTCTCGAATCCCGGGGCATCGCGCTCAAGCATCTGTTCATGGTCGCGCCGGCGGTGATGCGTCTGGGCAATCAGGATCAATTGCCGCAGCAGGGTGAGCTGACCGTGATCCAGCCGGAAACCGATGAAGTGATCGATCCGCAGCTGGTCTACGACTGGTCTGAAAAACTCCCGCGCCCCCATGAGCTGCTGAAAGTGGCAGAATGCGGACACTTTTTTCATGGCAAGCTGACCGATCTCAAGGATCTGATCCTGCCGCGTCTCTCGAATTGATTGCAGTCTGACAAGCGATTACCCATGACGAACCGTACCCGCATCCTCACCGGCATCACCACCACCGGCACCCCGCACCTGGGCAACTACGCCGGCGCCATCCGCCCGGCGATCCTCGCCAGCCGCGACAGCAATGCCGACTCGTTCTACTTCCTGGCCGACTATCACGCCCTGATCAAGTGCGATGACCCGCTGCGCATCCAGCGCTCGCGTCTGGAAATCGCCGCGACCTGGCTGGCCGGTGGCCTGGATGTGGATCGCGTGACCTTCTACCGTCAGTCCGACATTCCGGAAATCCCCGAGCTGACCTGGCTGCTGACCTGCGTTGCCGCCAAAGGCCTGCTCAACCGCGCCCACGCCTACAAGGCTTCGGTGGACAAGAACGTCGAGACCGGCGAAGACCCGGATGCCGGTATCACCATGGGCTTGTACAGCTATCCGGTGCTGATGGCGGCGGACATTCTGATGTTCAACGCGCACAAGGTGCCGGTCGGCCGCGACCAGATCCAGCACGTGGAAATGGCCCGTGACATCGGCCAGCGCTTCAACCACCTGTTCGGCCAGGGCAAGGAGTTCTTCACCATGCCCGAAGCGCTGATCGAGGAAAGCGTGGCCACGTTGCCGGGCCTGGACGGTCGCAAGATGTCCAAGAGCTACGACAACACCATTCCGCTGTTCTCCAGCGCCAAGGAAATGAAGGACGCGATCTCGCGCATCGTTACCGACTCCCGCGCGCCGGGCGAAGCGAAAGATCCGGACAACTCGCACCTGTTCACTCTGTTCCAGGCCTTCTCCACGCCGGCGCAGGCCGACGAATTCCGCAGCGAACTGCTGGGCGGTCTGGGTTGGGGCGAGGCGAAGAACCGTCTGTTCCAGCTGCTGGACAACGAGTTGGGCGAGTCCCGCGAGCGTTATCACCAGTTGATCGAGCGTCCGGCAGATCTGGAAGACATCCTGCAACACGGCGCCAAAAAGGCCCGTGCGGTGGCGACGCCGTTCCTCAACGAGCTGCGTGAAGCGGTCGGCCTGCGCTCCTTCGTCAATCAGGTTCAGGTGGCCGCGACCACCAAGAAGAAAGCCGCGAAAGCCGCACGTTTCGTCAGCTTCCGTGAAGACGACGGCAGCTTCCGTTTCCGTCTGCTGGCGGCCGACGGCGAGCAATTGCTGCTGTCGCGCAACTTCGCCGACGGTAAAACCGCCGGTCAGGTGACCAAGCAGCTGCAATCGGGTCAGGCGCTGGATGTGCGCAGCGAAGAGCTGAGCTTCAGCGTCTGGCTGGAAGGCGAGTGCGTTGGCGACAGCCCGGCGTTCGCCGACGTGGCTGCGCGGGATGCGGCCGTCGAGGCCTTGCGGGTCGCTCTGACACCGGTTCAGGAATAATCAACGGGCCGGCCCGACCAAGGGCCGATTGCCATTCCCACGGGCCATCGCTACAGTGACGGCCCGTTTTTGTTGCCTTGCTAACGAATTATGACGCCCCTAGAACGATATCAAGCTGATCTGAAACGCCCGGACTTCTTCCATGATGCGGCGCAGGAAACTGCCGTGCGTCATCTGCAACGCCTGTACGACGATCTGATCGCGGCCGAGCAGAACAAGCCGGGTTTGCTGGGCAAGCTGTTTGGCAAAAAGGATCAGACGCCGGTCAAGGGCCTGTACTTCTGGGGCGGCGTGGGTCGCGGCAAAACCTACCTGGTGGACACCTTCTTCGAAGCGCTGCCATTCAAGGAAAAGACCCGCACTCACTTCCACCGCTTCATGAAGCGCGTGCACGAAGAGATGAAGACCCTCGGCGGCGAGAAAAACCCGCTGACCATCATCGCCAAGCGCTTCGCGACTGAGTCGCGGGTCATCTGCTTCGATGAATTTTTCGTTTCCGACATCACCGACGCCATGATCCTCGGCACGCTGATGGAAGAACTGTTCAAGAACGGCGTGACCCTGGTCGCCACGTCGAACATCGTGCCGGACGGCCTGTACAAGGACGGCCTGCAACGCGCGCGCTTCCTGCCGGCCATCGCGCTGATCAAGCAGAACACCGAGATCGTCAACGTCGACAGCGGCGTCGACTACCGTCTGCGCCACCTCGAACAAGCGGAGCTGTTCCATTTCCCGCTCGACGAAGCCGCCCATGAAAGCCTGCGCAAGAGCTTCCGCGCGCTGACGCCGGAATGCACGGCGGCGGTGGAAAACGATGTGCTGATCATCGAGAACCGCGAAATCCGTGCCCTGCGTACTTGCGATGACGTGGCCTGGTTCGACTTCCGCGAGCTGTGCGACGGCCCACGCAGCCAGAACGACTACATCGAACTGGGCAAGATCTTCCACGCCGTGCTGCTCAGTGGCGTGGAGCAGATGAGCGTCACCACCGACGACATCGCCCGTCGCTTTATCAACATGGTCGACGAGTTCTACGACCGTAACGTCAAACTGATCATTTCTGCCGAAGTCGAGTTGAAAGACCTGTACACCGGCGGACGCCTGACGTTCGAGTTCCAGCGCACCCTCAGCCGTCTGCTGGAGATGCAATCCCACGAATTCCTGTCCCGGGCACACAAGCCTTAAGCGGATTCGGCAAACAAAAAGGGCCTGCAGATGCAGGCCCTTTTTTGTGTCTGGTCGAATCGTCAGGCAGCTTGCTGGAACTGCTGCCGGTACTGGTTCGGCGACAGTTCGGTGTGCTGGCGGAACAGCCGTGCGAAGAAGCTCGCATCGTCGTAGCCGACTTCGTAGCTGATGGTCTTGATGCTCTTGCGACTGCCGGAGAGCAAGCCCTTGGCGGTCTCGATGCGCAGCCGTTGCAGATAGTGCAGCGGCTTGTCGCCGGTGGCAGTCTGGAAGCGGCGCATGAAATTGCGAATGCTCATGCCGTGCTCGCGGGCCACGTCTTCGAAGCGGAATTTGTCGGCGAAATGCTCTTCGAGCCAGTGCTGGATCTGCAGGATGATCACGTCCTGGTGCAACTTCTGACCGCCGAAACCAATGCGTCCCGGGGCGTAGCTGCGCTGCACTTCATAGAGAATGTCGCGGGCCACAGCCTGGGCCACATTGGCGCCGCAGAAGCGCTCGATCAGATAAATGTAGAGATCGCAGGCTGAGGTGGTGCCGCCGGCGCAATACAGGTTGTCGGCGTCGGTCAGGTGCTTGTCCTGATTCAGGTAGACCTGCGGGAAACGCTCGGCGAAGACGTTGAAGAAGCGCCAGTAGGTGGTCGCCTCCTTGCCGTTGAGCAACCCGGCCTCGGCCAGCCAGAACACCCCGGTGGCCTCGCCGCAGAGCACGGCGCCCCGGGCATGCTGTTCGCGAAGCCACGGCAGGATCTGTGGATAACGTTGGCACAGCGTATCGAAATCGTCCCAGAACGCCGGGAGGATGATGACGTCGGCGTTTTCCAGGCCACCGTCCACCGGCATGACCACGTCACTGAAGCTGTTCACCGGTTTGCCGTCGGGACTGACCAGGCGGGTTTCGAACGCCGGAGTCAGGCCGTGGCCCAGTTGTTTGCCGTAACGCAGGCTGGCCAGATGGAAGAAATCCTTGGCTTGCATGAGGGTGGAAGCGAAAACCCGGTCGATCGCCAGGATGCTGACGCGCCGCAAGGGCGTGGAGACTTGCTTGGGCATAATTCAACTTTTGTTTTTATAAGGGAAAGTGGTCACCAGACGGCTGGATCGTCTTATTTTTTGTCGGATGTGTCCAGTGTCCTGTATCGGAAGCGAGGCTTAGTCTCTAAAGGTCTGATCCCTCCAACAATAAAGAAAAGGTGCCGCATGATTCCCAGAACCTTGTTCAGCTCCGAGCACGAATTGTTCCGCGACAGCGTACGAACATTCCTCGAAAAAGAGGCCGTGCCGTTCCATGGGCAATGGGAAAAACAAGGCTACATCGACCGCAAACTGTGGAACAGGGCGGGGGAGGCGGGGATGCTCTGTTCGCACCTGCCGGAGGAATACGGCGGGTTGGGCGCAGATTTTCTTTACAGCGCGGTTGTCATCGAGGAAGTGGGGCGGCTGGGTCTGACCGGCATCGGTTTCTCGCTGCATTCGGACATTGTTGCGCCGTACATCCTGCATTACGGCAGCGAGGCGCTGAAGCAGAAGTACCTGCCGAAACTGGTGTCCGGCGAGATGGTCACCGCGATCGCCATGACCGAGCCGGGTGCCGGTTCCGACCTGCAAGGGGTCAAGACCACGGCGGTGCTGGATGGCGACGAATATGTGATCAACGGCTCGAAAACCTTTATCACCAATGGCTTCCTGGCGGATCTGGTGATCGTTGTCGCCAAGACCGATCCCAAGGCCGGCGCCAAGGGCACCAGCCTGTTTCTGGTGGAGGCGAACACGCCGGGCTTCGACAAGGGCAAGCGCCTGGAGAAGGTCGGAATGAAGGCGCAGGACACGTCGGAATTGTTCTTCCAGGACGTGCGAGTGCCGAAAGAAAACCTGCTGGGTCAGGCCGGGGCAGGGTTTGCCTATCTGATGCAGGAACTGCCGCAGGAGCGTCTGACCGTGGCGATTGGCGGTCTGGCTTCAGCCGAGGCGGCGCTGCAATGGACGCTGGATTACACCCGCGAGCGCAAGGCGTTCGGCAAGTCGATTGCCGACTTCCAGAACACCCGCTTCAAACTGGCGGAAATGGCCACCGAGATTCAGATCGGCCGGGTGTTCGTCGACCGCTGCCTGGAGCTGCATCTGCAAGGAAAGCTCGACGTGCCGACGGCGGCGATGGCCAAGTACTGGGGCACCGACCTGCAATGCAAGGTGCTCGACGAGTGCGTGCAGCTGCATGGCGGCTACGGTTTCATGTGGGAATACCCGGTGGCCCGGGCCTGGGCGGATGCGCGGGTGCAGCGGATCTATGCCGGCACCAATGAAATCATGAAGGAGATCATTGCGCGGTCGCTTTGATCCGAGCGTGTGATCGTTCCCATGCTCTGCGTGGGAATGCCGCCATTGACGCTCTGCGTCCGCTTTGGGAGTGACGCGGAGCATCGCGGTATGCGTTCCCACGCTGAGCGTGGGAACGATCATCGTCCTGGATCACGGCGCCGGGTTCGGATGATCCTTGTGAATCGCTTCGATCCCTTCCAGCACTTCCTTCGACAGTTTCAGCTCGTAGCTGGCGATGTTGCTGTCCAGTTGCTCCAGCGTTGTCGCTCCGATGATGTTGCTGGTGACGAACGGTTGCTGATTCACAAAGGCCAGGGCCATTTGTGCCGGATCCAGGCCGTGTTCACGGGCAAGCGCCACGTAACGGCTGCAGGCCGCCTCCGATTGCGGGTTGAAATAGCGGCTGAAGCGGCTGTAGAGGCTCAGGCGGCCTTTCGGCGGACGCGCCCCACCTTCGTACTTGCCCGACAGGAAACCGAACGCCAGCGGCGAATAGGCGAGCAGGCCGCACTGTTCACGGATGGCGATTTCCGCCAGGCCGATCTCGAAACTGCGGTTGAGCAGGTTGTACGGGTTCTGAATCGACACGGCGCGCGGCCAGCCACGGGCTTCGGCCAGGGCGAGAAAGCGCATGGTGCCCCACGGGGTCTCGTTGGACAGACCGATGTGGCGGATCTTGCCGGCCTTCACTTGCTCATCGAGTGCTTCAAGGGTGTCTTCGAGCGGCGTCAGGTTGGCTTCGGTCTGGTGCTTGTAGCCCAGCTGTCCGAAAAAGTTGGTGCTGCGCTCCGGCCAGTGCAATTGATACAGATCGATGTAGTCGGTCTGCAGGCGCTTGAGGCTGGCGTCCACGGCTTCGGTGATGTGCTGGCGGTTGTGGCGCAGGTTCTTGTCGCGGATGTAGTCGATGGTGTTGCCGGGGCCGGCGATCTTGCTGGCGAGAATCCAGTCGGCGCGGTCGCCACGGCTCTTGAAGTAATTGCCGATGTAGCGCTCGGTGGTGGCGTAGGTGTCGGCTTTTGGCGGCACCGGGTACATTTCGGCAGTGTCGAGGAAATTGATCCCGGCCTCTTTTGCCCGTTCGATCTGGGCGAAGGCTTCAGCTTCAGTGTTTTGCTCGCCCCAGGTCATGGTGCCGAGGCAGATTGCACTCACGTTCAGGTCGGTACGGCCTAGCTGGCGATAGTCCATCGGGTGCTCCTTGGGCAAAACAAGCATAAAAGCAGGTTGAAATTTTTTTCGCAATCTGCATAATTGCCGACCTCTTTCTGCAGTGGAAGTGATGCCCCGCCGCCGAAGAATCTTGCCGTTGAACGGACGCGCCGACCCGAGCCCCCGAAAGCGTCTGTATCCGGCTGCCTTTGACTTGTCAAAGTACGCACTATTCAGTAAGATCCGCCGTCTTATTTACAGGCGGCCCCTGAGGCTATAAAGAATGAAAACTTTTACTGCTAAACCGGAAACAGTAAAGCGCGACTGGTTTGTCGTCGACGCTGCTGGTCAGACCCTGGGTCGTCTGGCCACCGAAATCGCGAGCCGTCTGCGTGGCAAGCACAAGCCTGAGTACACTCCTCACGTTGACACCGGCGACTACATCGTCGTAATCAACGCCGAGCAGATCCGTGTTACCGGTGCTAAAACCACTGACAAAATGTACTACTCCCACTCCGGTTTCCCGGGCGGCATCAAGTCGATCAACTTTGAAAAGCTGATCGCCAAGGCCCCTGAGCGCGTGATCGAGACCGCGGTTAAAGGCATGCTGCCTAAAAACCCACTGGGTCGCGACATGTACCGTAAGCTGAAAGTCTATGCGGGCGCTGCACACCCTCATACTGCTCAGCAGCCCCAAGAACTGAAGATTTAACGGAATAGTTCATTATGTCGGCGACTCAAAATTACGGCACTGGCCGTCGCAAGACCGCAACCGCACGCGTTTTCCTGCGTCCGGGTACTGGTAACATCTCCATCAACAACCGCTCCCTGGACACGTTCTTCGGTCGCGAAACTGCCCGCATGGTAGTTCGTCAGCCGCTGGAACTGACTGAGACTGTCGAGAAGTTCGACATCTACGTCACCGTCATCGGTGGTGGTGTAAGTGGTCAAGCTGGCGCAATCCGCCACGGCATCACTCGCGCTCTGATGGACTACGACGAAACCCTGCGTAGCGCTCTGCGCAAAGCTGGCTTCGTTACCCGCGACGCCCGTGAAGTTGAACGTAAGAAAGTTGGTCTGCGTAAAGCGCGTAAGCGTCCGCAGTACTCGAAGCGTTAATTTCGCTTCCACGTTCAAAAAGAACGCCCGATTCCTCACGGAACCGGGCGTTTTTTTATGCGTGCGATTTCTTGAATAATTGCGCTGTGACAACTTGCCACATTCGTAGACCCCCTATACTACAAGGCTTGAGGGCCAGCCCTCCGGGTAATTACCTTGTCAGAATTGGGGGTTTTCATTACCATTCGGCAAAATTTTTATAAGTACATAGTTTCAATTTAGTAGACGCCTGATTTAACAGGCCACAAAGCTGATGGGAGAGGACTGAATGAGCAATGACGGCGTGAATGCAGGCCGGCGTCGCTTCTTGGTAGCAGCCACATCCGTGGTGGGTGCTGCAGGAGCGGTGGGGGCTGCGGTCCCGTTCGTGGGGTCATGGTTTCCCAGTGCCAAGGCAAAGGCTGCCGGAGCACCGGTGAAAGTGAATGTCAGCAAAATCGAGCCAGGACAGCAGATGATTGCTGAATGGCGCGGCCAGCCGGTGTTCATTGTCCGCCGTACCGAGGAAATCCTGGGGAATCTCAAGAAGATCGAGGGCCAGCTCTCCGATCCGACCTCCAAAAACTCCACGCAACCCACTTATGTCGACCCTGAAGTGCGTTCGATCAAGCCGGAAATCCTCCTGCTGATCGGGATCTGCACTCACCTGGGTTGCTCACCGACCTTCCGTCCCGAAGTGGCACCCGCAGATCTGGGCAAAGACTGGGTAGGCGGCTATTTCTGCCCTTGCCACGGTTCCCACTACGATCTGGCTGGCCGCGTCTACAAGTCGCAACCTGCGCCTTTGAACCTGCCAGTACCCCCGCATTCCTATGAGACCGATGACCTGATTGTCATTGGCGTCGATACGGAGAAAGCGTGATGAGCAAGTTCATGGATTGGGTTGATGCGCGCTTCCCCGCCACCAAGATGTGGGAAGACCATCTCAGCAAGTATTACGCTCCAAAAAACTTCAACTTCTTCTACTTCTTCGGCTCGCTGGCGCTGCTCGTTCTGGTCAACCAGATCGTCACCGGTGTCTGGCTGACGATGAGCTACACCCCGTCGGCGGAAGAAGCGTTCGCCTCCGTCGAATACATCATGCGCGACGTCGAGTACGGTTCGATCCTGCGCCTGCTGCACTCCACCGGCGCTTCGGCGTTCTTCATCGTGGTCTATCTGCACATGTTCCGTGGCCTGCTCTACGGTTCGTACCAGAAACCGCGCGAGCTGGTGTGGGTCTTCGGGATGCTGATCTACCTGGCGCTGATGGCCGAAGCCTTCATGGGTTACCTGCTGCCGTGGGGCCAGATGTCCTACTGGGGTGCCCAGGTGATCATTTCGCTGTTCGGCGCGATCCCGGTCATCGGCAACGACCTGACCCAGTGGATCCGCGGTGACTACCTGATTTCCGGGATCACCCTGAACCGCTTCTTCGCCCTGCACGTGGTTGCCCTGCCGATCGTGATTCTCGGTCTGGTGGTGCTGCACATCCTGGCGCTGCACGAAGTCGGTTCGAACAACCCGGACGGCGTGGACATCAAGAAACACAAAGACGAAAACGGTATCCCGCTGGACGGTATCGCCTTCCACCCGTACTACACCGTAAAAGATATCGTCGGCGTCGTGGTGTTCCTGTTCATCTTCTGCTTCATTGTGTTCTTCTTCCCGGAAATGGGCGGTTACTTCCTCGAAAAGCCTAACTTCGAGCAAGCCAACCCGTTCAAGACCCCTGAGCACATTGCACCGGTCTGGTACTTCACACCGTTCTACGCAATCTTGCGTGCGGTCCCTGACAAGCTCATGGGTGTTATCGCCATGGGGGCGGCGATTGCGGTGCTGTTCGTCCTGCCGTGGCTCGACCGCAGCCCGGTCAAGTCGATGCGCTACAAAGGCTGGATGAGCAAGATCTGGCTGGTGGTGTTCTGCATTTCGTTCGTGATCCTCGGCATTCTGGGCGTTCTGGCCCCGACGCCAGGCCGTACGCTGCTGTCGCAGGTCTGCACCTTCCTGTACTTCGCCTACTTCATTCTGATGCCGTTCTACACCAGGCTCGAGAAGACCAAACCGGTTCCGGAAAGGGTGACTGGCTGATGAAAAAGTTATTTTTTGCTCTGATTTTTGCTGCTCTGCCAGTGCTGTCTTTCGCGGCCGAACACGGTGGTCCGGAACTGGAAAAGGTCGACATCGACGTGTCCGACAAGGCTGCCCTGCAGGATGGTGCGCGTACCTTCGCCAACTATTGCATGGGTTGCCACAGTGCCAAGTTCCAGCGTTACGAGCGTGTGGCCGATGACCTCGGCGTTCCGCACGAACTGATGCTGGAGAAACTGGTGTTCACCGGCGCCAAGATCGGCGATCACATGAACATCGGCATGCAGCCGGCCGACGCCAAGACCTGGTTCGGCGCAGCGCCGCCGGACCTGACGCTGGTGGCTCGTGTTCGCGGCACTGACTGGCTCTACGGTTACCTCAAGTCGTTCTACGAAGATCCTGCACGTCCATGGGGCGTGAACAACAAGGTCTTCCCGAATGTCGGCATGCCTAACGTGCTGGTCGGCCTGCAAGGTCGTCAGGTCGTGGGTTGCAAACAGGTACAGATCGTCGAAGACGGCAAGAAGCAATATGACCCGCTGACCGGTACGCCTCTGACTCATGAAGCGTGCGATCAGCTGACCATCTTGCCGAAAACCGGAACCCTCAACGAAGAGCAGTTCGATGAGAAGGTCAAGAATCTGGTAACCTTCCTGGCTTACTCGGCTAACCCGGTTAAGCTGCAACATCAGCGCATCGGTACTTATGTCTTGCTGTACTTGGCGTTCTTCTTTGTGTTCGCCTATCTGCTCAAGCGTGAATACTGGAAAGACGTGCACTGATACGCTTCAAGCAATTGCTGTTAATCGCGCGCGCCCAAGGGCGCCTCTGAAAACGCAACGCCTGGTACGCCAGCCGTTGCGGGAGGCGCCCTCTGGGCGCGCGCGTTTTTCCGGCTCCGACTATTTCAACAAGCGAGGAGGATCGCCATGGGCGTGACCAATCGGTTGGCCTGTTACTCCGACCCCGCCGACCACTATTCCCACCGAGTGCGCATCGTGCTTGCAGAGAAGGGTGTCAGCGCCGAAATCATTTTTGTGGAGGCTGGTCGTCAGCCGCCTAAACTGATTGAAGTGAACCCTTACGGCAGTCTGCCCACGCTGGTCGATCGTGACCTGGCGTTGTGGGAGTCGACCGTGGTGATGGAATACCTGGATGAGCGTTACCCGCATCCGCCATTGATGCCCGTGTACCCGGTGGCGCGTGCCAACAGCCGTCTGCTGATTCACCGCATTCAGCGTGACTGGTGTGGTCTGGTGGATCTGATTCTGGATTCGCGCACCAAGGAAGCGGCCCGTGCCGTGGCGCGCAAGGAATTGCGCGAAAGCCTGACGGGCGTGTCGCCGCTGTTTGCCGACAAGCCGTTTTTCCTCAGTGAGGAACAAAGTCTGGTGGATTGCTGCCTATTGCCAATACTCTGGCGTTTGCCGATTCTGGGTATAGAACTGCCGCGGCCGGCCAAGCCGCTGCTTGATTATATGGAGCGTCAGTTTGCGCGTGAGGCTTTCCAGGCGAGTCTGTCTGGTGTCGAACGCGACATGCGCTAAGGCTTAAGGAGCCGCTATGAACTCCAGTCGACCTTATCTGGTCCGCGCGCTCTACGAGTGGATTGTGGATAACGATTGCACCCCGCACATGCTGGTCAATTCCGAGTACCCGGCGGTGCAGGTGCCACAGGGCTTTGCCAGTGACGGGCAGATTGTCCTGAACATTTCGCCGAGTGCCGTGCGGCACTTGCACATGGACAACGACGTTGTGACCTTCGAAGGTCGCTTCGGTGGCGTCCCGCACAGTCTGTACGTGCCGATTGCTGCAATCCTGGGGATCTATGCCCGGGAGAACGGTCAAGGCATGGTGTTCGATCTGGAGTCGCCGATGGATGACGAAGACGAGATCGAGCAGGATGACGATGTTCCGCCACCGGACAGCGAGCCACCGCGCCCAAGCGGCCGGCCAAGCCTGAAAGTGGTGAAGTAATAAAAAAAGGCGATCCGGTTGGATCGCCTTTTTTGTGCCTGCGTTTTGCGGTCAGTCGATGTACTCGAACAGCTTCACAATCTTCTGCACACCGGAAACGCCCTGCACCAGATTGGTCGCCTGGGCGGCTTCCTGTTTGGTCAGCAGGCCCAGCAGATAGACGATGCCGTTCTCGGTCACGACCTTGATCCGCGAGCCGGGAATGCTGGCGTCGGTGAGCATCTGGGTCTTGATCTTGGTGGTCAGCCAGGCATCGTTCTGGCGGGCCAGCAGGGAGGAGGGCTGCAACACTTGCAGTTCGTTATGGACCTTTTTCACGCGCTGAACGTTGGCGGCAGCCTGTTCGGCCTTTTCCTTGAGGTCTGCGCGCGGGGTCTGGCCAGCCAGCAAAACGACGCCGTTGAAGCTGGTGACGACGATGTGCGAGTCGTTGTCCAGGGCCGGATCGGCCTTGGCTACGTTGACGCCGACTTTGGTTTCGATCAGCGAGTCATCGATCTTGCTGCCGAAAGTGCGGGTGCCGCGGTCGTCTTCGATCGGCGCTTCACGGCTGGCATTCACCACCGAGGTGCAGCCGCTGATGCCGAGGCACAGGGTCAAGGCCAGAAGGCCAAGGCGATTAGGGGTCATTCTTCACTCCCGAACAGTTGGCTGTCGATCAGATCGCAAAGGCAATGGATCGCCAGCAAGTGGACTTCCTGAATACGTGCGGTGACGTTGGCCGGTACGCGAATCTCGACGTCTTCGGGCAGCAGCAGTGAAGCCATGCCTCCGCCATCGCGTCCGGTCAATGCTACGACAATCATTTCGCGATCATGTGCGGCCTGGATCGCCTGAATAATGTTCGCCGAGTTGCCGCTGGTCGAAATCGCCAGCAATACGTCACCCGGCTGGCCGAGTGCACGGATCTGCTTGGAGAACACTTCGTTGTAGCTGTAGTCGTTGGCGATCGAGGTGATGGTCGAGCTGTCGGTAGTCAGCGCGATCGCCGGCAGGCTAGGGCGCTCACGCTCGAAACGGTTGAGCAGTTCCGAGGAGAAGTGCTGGGCATCGCCGGCCGAGCCGCCGTTGCCGCACGAGAGCATTTTCCCCTCATTGAGCAGCGCGTTGACCATCACCTGGCTGGCTTGCTCGATGTGCGGTGCAAGTACGTCCATCGCCTGTTGCTTGGTGTCGATGCTGGCCTGGAAAAGCTGGCGAATTCGGGATTGCATGTCCATCTGTGTGACCTTAATTAGCGCGGCTGTCCGGCACGTGAATGTGCAGCCCGCAAAGCAAAGAGCAAAAGTGTTGAGTGAAAGTGTCCGGGTCGGAGCAGGCGGTCAACTGTCGAACGCATTCTGCAACCAGTTCAGCTGACCCTGGTGGCTGTCGATGGCCACCACGTCGAAGCGGCAGGGGGAATTGGCCCAACGCGACTCGCGCTGAAGAAAATACTGTGCGGCGAAAATCAGTTTCTGCCGTTTGCGCCCATCGATGCTGTCGAGTGCGCCACCCCATTGAGTGTTCTTTCGGTAACGGACTTCGACGAATACTACTGTATCGCCATCAAGCATGACCAGATCAAGCTCGCCGCGTTTACATAACCAGTTCTGCGCCAGCAGGCGCAGACCCTGGTGTTGCAGATGCTCGAGCGCCTGACGCTCGGCATCCTTGCCGCTTTGCAGGTGTGACCTGTCGGGCATCAGCGTGGAGTGTCCGGCAGGCGCTGGATCTGACCGCTGACGAACTGTGCCCATGGCAACTGACGGACGACGCGTTGGGACTGGGTCATTCCCAGGCTGCCCGACTGGCCTTCGATGCGGCTGTCCGGCAATGCTTTCAGTTGATCCAGACGTGGCGCCAGACGATAGGCATCGACGCCCATAGCATACAGGCGACCGAGGCTGCCGGCGGCTTGTGGCCATTGCGCGGTGACCTGCTGGCGCAGCGGATCGCTGGTTTCCAGCAGCCACGGGGTTTCGCAGAAGCGCACGCCGTTCATGTCGTTGTACTGGTTAACGTCACCGCTGGCGCTGAACACGTGGGAGGTCGCATAGACCGGCACGTCACCGGCGTACTGAAAGTTCAGGGTCGGCTTGATCTGCTGCGCCTGCTGAGGAGTGGCGGCGAGGAAGATGAATTCGATGTCCTGGCGACGCGAAGGCTGGGCGGCAACGTTGGTGCCGGCAGCATTCTGCAGGCTCTTGGCGCGAGCTTCGCTCTGACGCAGCTGGAACATGTCGGCGATCTGCTGGGCCAGTTGCACCGGCTGGTCGACGCGTTCGGTGGCGACAATGCTGCCGCCGTTGGCTTGCCAGTCCTGGCTGAAAGCACGCAGGACGCGGTCGCCCCATTCGCCTTTCGGCACCATGATGGCGGCGCGATGCAGACCGTCGGCACGGGCGCGGCGTGAGACTTCGCGGGCTTCGTCTTCAGCGGCCAGACCGAACTGGAACAGCTGCGCCGGACCTTGATCGCCTTCGCTGTAGTTCAGGGCGAGGGTGGTGATCGGCAGTTGCGGGCGAGTGCTCAACTGTTTGACCAGCGGTTTCTCCAACGGGCCGACGACCAGTTGCACGCCATCGGCCTGGGCCTTGCGGTAGAACTCGTCGAGGTTGGTAAGTTTCGAGCTGTCATAGAACTCGATGGCCGGCGGTTTCTGACCGGCTTGCTGAGCCTGATAGTGCGCGGCCATGAAGCCGTCACGCAGGGCCTTGCCGACCGAGGCCAGTTGGCCGTCCTGCGGCAGGAGCAGGGCGATCTTGCTCAGGGGCTGGCTGGCCAGTTCCTTGAGTTTGGTCAGTGGCAGCGGCAGGTTGATTGCGGCTGGATGCTTTGGATGCTGGTTGCGCCAGTTGTCGATGGCGGCTTGCTGCTGTTCCAGAGTGCCGGCGGTTTTCACTGCCAGGGCCAGGCTCATCCAGCCGCCGAGGTCATCGGTGGTGTTCGCTTGCAGTTGATCGGCCGGCAGTGACGCAATCAGGGTCCAGATCGCTTCGTGGTTCTTGCTGGCAGCTTCGCCTTCCAGCATCGGCGCGATGAAGATGCGCTCGCGGGCGGCGGCCAGGGTCTGACCGTCGGCTTCAAGGGCGCGGGCGTGAACGGTGCCGGCGCGAACTTGCAGCGGTACCGACATTTCGCTCAGGCGTTGCAGGCTTGGATGGCTCAAGGCAGTCAGCGCGGCTTTCGGCTGGTTGCGAGTCATGGCCAGCTCAGCAGACAGCGTGCTGGCAAATGCCTGCTGGCCCGGCTGGAGTTGCTCCATCGGCACTTGCTGCAGGATTTGCGCGGACTGTCCGGCATTGCCTTGGCGGTACGCCATGTCTGCCGCACTCAAGCGCAGCAGTGCAGCCTTGTCCGGCGATTTGGCCTGGGCAGCCTGTTCGAGCAATTGCTCGATGGTGGCATCCGGGGTCCGTGGAAGTTCGCCAAGGCTGGAGGAAGGGGAGCTGGCGCAAGCCGCCAGCAAGGCAGCGAGGCAGAGGGCAGTGAACAGCCGCAGGCAAGCGATCATGTAAGTGTTCCTGATACTCGATCAAATTAGCGTCGAATTGTACCCAAGCACTGGCCGGGGCGCGATGTTACTGGCGTGAAACCGTCAATTTAGCTGATACAAAGACTGCGCAGCCTCACAATGGTGCGACAAACCGTGTCCGACCCGGGCGCGTCGACCGGCGCACGACGCGCTACAATGGCGGCTTTTACCGATCATGAGGTGTGCGCTTTGACTGCTCCAGGTCCTTTGAATTCCGCTGCGGGCTCGCTTTATGTGGTGGCGACGCCCATTGGCAACCTGGATGACATCAGCGCCCGGGCGTTGAAGATCCTGCGCGAGGTGGCGCTGATCGCCGCCGAAGATACGCGCCATTCCCAGCGCCTGATGCAGCACTTTGGCATCTCCACGCCGCTGGCAGCCTGTCATGAACACAACGAGCGGGATGAGGGCAGTCGCTTCATTACCCGTCTGTTGGCGGGCGACAACGTCGCACTGATTTCTGATGCCGGTACGCCGCTGATCTCCGATCCCGGTTATCACCTGGTGCGTCAGGCGCGTGCGGCCGGGATCAATGTGGTGCCGGTGCCAGGTGCGTGCGCGTTGATCGCGGCGTTGTCGGCTGCCGGTCTGCCATCCGACCGCTTTATCTTCGAAGGTTTTCTGCCGGCCAAGGCTGTGGGGCGCAAAGCACGCCTGGAAGCCATTAAAGAAGAGCCGCGCACGCTGATTTTCTACGAGGCGCCGCATCGCATTCTGGAATGTCTGCGGGATATGGAAGCGGTGTTCGGCGCTGATCGTCCGGCATTGCTCGCTCGTGAAATCACCAAGACCTTTGAAACGCTCAAGGGCTTGCCGCTGAGCGAGTTGCGGGCATTCGTCGAGGCCGACAGCAATCAGCAGCGTGGCGAATGCGTCGTGGTGGTGGCGGGCTGGACCGCGCCGGAGTCTGAAGATGCCGTCAGCAGCGAGGCGATGCGCATCCTCAACCTGTTGCTGGAAGAGATGCCGCTCAAGCGTGCGGCGGCTCTGGCGGCGCAAATCACCGGTGAGCGCAAAAACGTGCTGTATCAGGTGGCGCTGGACCGGCAAAAAGACGCGTAACCCGTCGCGCAGACCGGTTTGCGGGCTATTAGCGCTTGTTCTTCGGCCGCTCTGCCGTTAACCTGCGCGGCGGAGAGTCGATCGGACAGTCGCTGCCCTCTATGAAAATTAGGGGGGGGAGGAAAGTCCGGGCTCCATAGGGCGAAGTGCCAGGTAATGCCTGGGAGGCGTGAGCCTACGGAAAGTGCCACAGAAAATAACCGCCTAAGCGCTTCGGCGCCGGTAAGGGTGAAAAGGTGCGGTAAGAGCGCACCGCACGTCTGGCAACAGTTCGTGGCTAGGTAAACCCCACTTGGAGCAAGACCAAATAGGGTCCCAAGGCGTGGCCCGCGCTGGGACCGGGTAGGTTGCTAAAGATGTCCAGTGATGGCCATCGTAGACGAATGACTGTTCAAGACAGAACCCGGCTTACAGATCGACTCTCCACCTTTTTCTTTTCCCTGCTTGAATTAAAGGCGACAGGGCTGTTTATTATCAGCAGGCCTGCGCTGAAACCGGCAGCGGCAAACGCAGTAATAGCCATTTCCCACCGTGCTTCAATCAACAGCAGAAGCGCTTTTGTAATACCGAAAAAATCTTACTCTTAACAAATTACTTTAACTTTCGAGCGCAGCTTTCAGTGCTGCTTCAAGTTATTGGATAAAAGCATCCGCCAGATTCTCGTTGCTCCTCCTTTTATGCTCCTAAATCTCCGTTCTGTAAGGGTTTTCCTTTAATCCGCGCCTTGACGGTGTGGTGGGCGCATTCCTATAGTGTGCGCAAGTGGCGGAAAGTGGCATGAAGTGGGTTTTTTGAGCTCAAAACGATAAAAATTGGAGAAACGCAGACGTGTTTCGCGGAGCTAACGCTATCAGTCTCGACGCAAAGGGCCGTCTCGCCATGCCGAGCCGGTACCGTGACGAGCTCGATTCGCGCAGTTCCGGCCAGTTGATCGTGACCATTGATGCCGTTGATCCATGTTTGTGTGTCTACCCGCTCGATGAGTGGGAAATTATTGAAACCAAGTTGCGCGCGCTCCCTTCGCTTCGCGAAGAGAACCGTCGTCTGCAACGTTTATTGATTGGTAATGCCGTTGACCTCGAGCTCGACGGCAGTGGTCGTTTCCTGGTGCCGCCGCGCCTGCGCGAATACGCGAAGCTCGACAAGCGCGCGATGCTGGTGGGCCAACTGAACAAGTTCCAACTGTGGGACGAAGATGCCTGGAATGCGGTTTCTGCCGCTGACCTGGCTGCCATACAACAACCGGGCGCCATGCCTGACGAACTGCGTGATCTGATCCTGTGACTATTGATAGCGGCTTTAACCACATCACCGTACTGCTTGACGAAGCCGTCGAGGCTCTCGCCGTACGTCCTGATGGCTGCTATCTGGACGGCACGTTCGGGCGCGGCGGGCACAGCCGGTTGATCCTGAGCAAGCTCGGGCCGGATGGTCGGCTCATCGGATTCGACAAGGATCCTCAAGCGATTGCCACCGGGCAAACGCTGGCGGCCGAAGACGGCCGCTTTGTCGTTGTGCAGCGCAGCTTTGCCGAGCTCGGTTCGGTGGTTGCCGAACAGGGGCTGGCCGGCAAGGTCAGCGGCATTCTGCTGGATCTGGGCGTCTCTTCGCCGCAGCTCGATGATGCCGAGCGTGGCTTCAGCTTCCTCAACGATGGCCCGCTGGACATGCGCATGGATCCGTCCCGTGGCATCAGCGCAGCCGAGTTCGTCAATACCGCGCCAGTGGAAGAAATCGCCCGTGTTTTCAAGGAATACGGCGAAGAACGTTTCTCCGGCCGCATGGCCCGTGCCGTGGCCGAACGCCGTGACATCACGCCGTTCGAGCGCACCGCCGATCTGGCCGAAGTCCTGAAAGTCGCCAACCCGGCGTGGGAGAAGGGCAAGAACCCGGCAACCCGCGCTTTCCAGGGCCTGCGCATTCACGTCAACAACGAACTGGGCGATCTGGAAGCGGGTCTTGTAGCCGCGCTCGAATGCCTGGAAGTGGGCGGCCGTCTGGTCGTGATCAGCTTCCACTCGCTGGAAGACCGTATCGTCAAACTGTTCATGCGCAAGCTGGTGAAAGGCGAAGCCGACAACCTGCCGCGCAACCTGCCGGTTCGCCACGTTGCGTTCGAACCGAAAATCAAAGTCCATGGCAAAGCGCAGACGGCCTCCGACGCCGAACTCAAAGCCAACCCACGTTCCCGTAGCGCCGTCATGCGCGTCGCGGAGAAGCTGCGGTGAGCAAGCTTTTCGCCAAGCCACTGCCCGGCGGCAGCTTTTTCATGCTGCTGCTGTTCATCGGCGTGCTCGTGTCGGCCATCGGCGTGTCTTACAGCGCCCACTGGAACCGGCAGTTGCTCAACACCCTGTACAACGAACTGAGCGTGCGCGACAAGGCGCAGGCCGAGTGGGGGCGCCTGATCCTGGAGCAAAGCACCTGGACCGCCCACAGCCGGATCGAAGTGCTGGCCACTGAACAACTGAAGATGCACATCCCAGGCGCAGCTGACGTGAAGATGGTGGCGCCATGATGAAACTCGAGGGGGCTCTCTTCCCGTGGCGTTTCCGTCTGATGGTGGCACTTCTCGGCGTGATGGTCGCGGCGATCTGCTGGCGCATCATCGACCTGCAAGTGGTTGACCGTGACTTCCTCAAAGGTCAGGGCGATGCGCGCAGTCTTCGGCACATTCCGATTCCGGCTCACCGTGGTCTGATCACCGACCGTAACGGCGAGCCTCTGGCCGTGAGTACCCCGGTGACCACGCTGTGGGCGAACGCCAAGGAAATGCAGACCGCCAAAGAGAAGTGGCCTGCGCTCGCTGCCGCGCTGGGGCAGGATCCGAAAGCCCTGGCCGAACGTCTCGAAGCCCAGGCCAACAAAGAATTCATTTATCTGGTGCGCGGGTTGACCCCCGAGCAGGGCCAGGCCGTGCTCGACCTGAAAGTGCCGGGCGTCTACGGCATCGAAGAATTCCGCCGGTTCTATCCGGCCGGTGAAGTGACGGCGCACATGGTCGGGTTCACCGACATCGATGACCACGGTCGTGAAGGCGTCGAACTGGCCTACGATGAATGGCTGGCCGGCGTGCCCGGCAAGCGGCAAGTCATCAAGGATCGGCGCGGACGGCTGATCAAGGATGTCCAGGTCACCAAAAACGCCAAGGCCGGCAAGCCCTTGGCGTTGTCGATTGACCTGCGCCTGCAATATCTGGCCAACCGTGAGCTGCGCAACGCGATCATCGAGAACGGCGCCAAGGCCGGCAGTCTGGTGATCATGGACGTGAAGACCGGCGAGATTCTCGCCATGGTCAACCAGCCGACCTACAACCCGAACAACCGTCGCAACCTGCAACCGGCGATGATGCGTAACCGCGCGATGATCGACGTGTTCGAACCCGGTTCGACCATGAAAGCAATCTCGATGAGCGCCGCGATCGAAACCGGCCGCTGGAAACCGAGCGACACCGTCGAGGTGTATCCGGGCTCCCTGCAGATCGGCAAGTACACCATCAAGGACGTATCGAAGACCGAAGGTCCGGTGCTCGACCTGACCGGCATTCTGATCAATTCCAGTAACGTCGGCATGAGTAAGGTCGCGTTCGATATCGGCGGCGAAACCATTTTCCGCCTCGCACAGAAAGTCGGCCTCGGCCAGGACACCGGCCTCGGCTTCCCGGGCGAACGTGTCGGCAACCTGCCGAACTACCGCGAGTGGCGCAAGGCCGAGACCGCAACGCTGTCGTACGGCTACGGTATTTCGGTGACGGCAATTCAGCTGGTGCATGCATTCTCGGCGCTGGCCAACAACGGTCGTCTCGCACCGCTGACCCTGATCAAAACCGACAAGGCACCGCAGACCACCCAGGTGCTGCCGGAAGCCGTCGCGAAAACCATGCAAGGCATGCTGCAACAAGTGATCGAAGCTCCGCGCGGCGTGTTCCGTGCGCAGGTGCCGGCGTATCACGTGGGTGGCAAGTCCGGTACCGCGCGTAAAACGTCGGTCGGCACCAAGGGCTATGCCGAAAACTCTTACCGCTCGCTGTTCGCCGGCTTCGGCCCGATGAGCGATCCACGTTATGCAATCGTCGTGGTGATCGATGAACCGACCAAGGCCGGCTATTTCGGTGGTCTGGTCTCGGCGCCGGTGTTCAGCCGTGTGATGTCGGGCACTCTGCGCCTGATGAACGTCACCCCGGACAACCTGCCGACCACACAACAGGCCAACGCCACCCCGGCCGTTCCGCTGAAAGCCAATGGAGGGCGCGGCTGATGTCTCTGAGTCTGAACAAGATTTTCCCCCACGCCGGCCACGATCTGTTGATCCGTGAACTGGCGCTCGACAGTCGCAATGTACGCGCGGGGGACCTGTTCCTCGCGGTGCCGGGCGGCAAGTTCGACGGGCGTGCGCACATTGCCGACGCCTTGCAGCGCGGTGCTGCCGCCGTGGCCTATGAAGTGGAAGGCGCCACCGTGCTGCCGATCACCGAAGTGCCGCTGATTCCGGTCAAAGGCCTGGCAGCGCAGCTGTCGGACATCGCCGGACGTTTTTACGGTGAGCCAAGTCATCACCTGAACCTGATCGGCGTGACCGGCACCAACGGCAAGACCAGCGTGACCCAACTGGTGGCGCAGGCGCTGGACCTGCTCGGCCAGCATTGCGGCATCGTCGGCACTTTGGGTTCCGGTTTTCATGGCGCGCTGCAAAGCGGCCTGCACACCACGCCGAATCCGATCGCCATGCAGGCGACTCTGGGCGACCTGAAAAAGGCCGGCGCCAAAGCCGTGGCCATGGAAGTTTCGTCCCACGGTCTGGATCAGGGCCGGGTTACTGCGCTGGCGTTCGACGTCGCAGTGATGACCAACCTGTCCCGTGATCACCTGGATTACCACGGCACCATGGAGGCCTACGCCGAGGCGAAGGCCAAGCTGTTTGCCTGGAATGACCTGAAGTGCCGCGTGGTCAACCTCGACGACGATTTCGGCCGGCAACTGGCCGTTGAAAAGCGCGAGTCGCGGCTGATCACTTACAGCCTCCTCGACAGCAGCGCCTACCTCTATGTGCGTGAAGCGCAGTTCGACGACCATGGCGTGCGCGCCACGCTGGTGACGCCGCAGGGCGAGCACCATCTGCGCAGTACGCTGCTCGGTCGTTTCAACCTGAGCAACGTACTGGCCGCCGTCGGCGCCTTGCTCGGTCTGGACTACGCCCTCGACGAAATTCTCAAGGTGTTGCCGAAGCTCGAAGGCCCGGCCGGACGCATGCAGCGTCTCGGCGGTGGCACCCAGCCGCTGGTGGTGGTCGATTACGCCCACACCCCGGACGCGCTGGAAAAAGTGCTGACCGCGTTGCGCCCGCACGTTAAAGGCCAGCTGCTGTGCCTGTTCGGCTGCGGCGGTGATCGCGATCGCGGCAAACGTCCGCTGATGGCCGAAGTGGTCGAGCGTCTGGCTGACCGCGTGCTGGTGACCGATGACAATCCGCGCACCGAAGATCCGGCGGTGATTTTCGATGACATCCGCGCTGGCTTCACGGCTGTGGATAACGTGACGTTCGTGGCCGGCCGTGGCCAGGCCATCGCGCAACTGATTGCCGGCGCTTCGGCGGATGACGTGATCGTTCTGGCCGGCAAAGGTCACGAGGACTATCAGGAAATCAACGGCGAGCGCCATGCGTTTTCCGATCTGGTCGAGGCTGATCACGCCCTGACCGCGTGGGAGGTGGCCCATGCTTAAGGCCCTGAAACTCAGCGAACTGACCAACGCGCTCGACGCCCGTCTGGTCAGTGCCGACGCCAGTTTTGACGGCGTGAGCATCGACAGCCGCGCGATCAAGGCTGGCCAACTGTTTATTGCCCTGACCGGCCCGCGTTTCGACGGTCATGACTATCTGAATGAAGTCGCCGCCAAAGGCGCCGTTGCGGCATTGGTCGAGCGCGAAGTCGCCGACAGCACGCTGCCGCAATTGCTGGTCAAGGACACCCGCCAGGCCCTCGGCCAGTTGGGTGCGCTGAACCGTGCCGCGTTCACCAAACCGGTCGCGGCCGTTACCGGTTCCAGCGGCAAGACCACGGTCAAGGAAATGCTCGCGAGCATCCTGCGCACGCGCGGCTCGGTGCACGCGACCCGTGGCAACCTGAACAACGACCTCGGCGTACCGCTGACCCTGCTCGAACTCGCCCCGGAACACAGCGCGGCAGTGATCGAACTGGGTGCCTCACGCCTGGGTGAAATCGCTTACACCGTAGGGCTGACCAAGCCGCACGTGGCGATCCTCAACAACGCCGGGACCGCCCATGTCGGTGAGTTCGGCGGGCCGGAGAAAATCGTTGAAGCCAAAGGCGAAATCATCGAAGGGCTGGCGGCCGACGGCGTCGCCGTGCTGAACCTCGATGACAAGGCGTTTGGTATCTGGAAGACCCGCGCCGGCGCCCGCAAGGTGCTGACGTTTGCCTTGAGCAACACTCAGGCGGATTTTTACGCCAGCGACCTGGCTACCGATGCCCGCGGCTGCCCGGCGTTCAACCTGCACAGTCCTGAAGGTGTGGAGCGGGTTCAACTGAACCTGCTCGGCACCCACAACGTCGCCAACGCCATGGCTGCCGCCGCTGCCGCTCACGCACTGGGCGTGTCGCTGTTCGGCATCGCCACCGGGCTTGGCGCGGTACAACCGGTCAAGGGTCGCACCGTCGCGCAGCTGGCTAAAAACGGCATGCGCGTGATCGATGACACTTACAACGCGAACCCCACCTCGATGTGCGCGGCCGTTGATATACTCGCCGGCTTTTCCGGCCGCACCGTCCTGGTGCTCGGGGATATCGGCGAGTTGGGCGACTGGGCGGAGCAGGGGCACCGCGACGTGGGCGAATACGCCCGAGGCAAGGTTTCCGCGCTATACGCCGTCGGGCCGAACATGGTCCACGCCGTGAACGCATTCGGTAACGAGGCGCATCACTTCGGCACCCAAGCGGAACTGATCCAGGCCCTCGACGCCGAGCAGGACAAAAACACCACCATTTTGATCAAGGGTTCGCGCAGCGCAGCGATGGAAAACATCGTTGCGGCCCTGTGCGGGTCCAGTCTGGAGAAACATTAATGCTGCTGCTGCTAGCGGAGTATCTGCAACAGTTCTACAAAGGCTTCGCGGTCTTCCAGTACCTGACCCTGCGCGGGATCCTCGGTGTGCTGACCGCGCTGGTCTTGTCGCTGTGCTACGGCCCGTGGATGATCCGCACCCTGCAGAACCGTCAGATCGGCCAATCGGTTCGTAACGACGGCCCGCAATCGCACCTGTCCAAATCCGGTACGCCGACCATGGGTGGCGCGCTGATTCTGTCGTCCATCGGCGTCAGCACCCTGCTGTGGGCTGACCTGAGCAACCGCTACGTGTGGGTCGTGCTGCTGGTGACCCTGCTGTTCGGCGCCATCGGCTGGGTCGACGACTACCGCAAGGTTATCGAGAAGAACTCTCGTGGTCTGCCGAGCCGCTGGAAATATTTCTGGCAGTCGGTATTCGGCCTCGGTGCGGCGATCTTCCTTTATATGACTGCTGCCACTCCGGTGGAAACCACCCTGATCCTGCCAATGCTCAAGGACTACAGCATTCCGCTGGGCGCAGGCTTCATCGTGCTGACCTACTTTGTGATCGTCGGTTCGAGCAACGCGGTCAACCTCACCGACGGCCTCGATGGCCTGGCGATCATGCCGACAGTGATGGTCGGCGGTGGCCTGGGCATTTTCTGCTACCTGTCGGGTAACGTGAAATTCGCTGAATACCTGCTGATCCCGTACGTACCGGGCGCAGGCGAACTGATCGTGTTCTGCGGCGCGCTGATCGGTGCCGGCCTGGGCTTCCTGTGGTTCAACACCTACCCGGCGCAAGTCTTCATGGGTGACGTCGGCGCACTGGCGCTGGGCGCGGCCCTGGGCACCATCGCGGTGATCGTCCGTCAGGAAATCGTCCTGTTCATCATGGGCGGCGTGTTCGTGATGGAAACCCTGTCAGTCGTCATTCAGGTTGCCTCCTTTAAGCTGACCGGTCGCCGTGTGTTCCGCATGGCACCGATTCACCACCACTTTGAACTCAAGGGCTGGCCCGAGCCGCGCGTGATCGTCCGTTTCTGGATCATCACCGTGATTCTCGTGCTGATCGGCCTTGCCACCCTGAAGCTGAGGTAGAACGAGTGTCTCTGATCGCTTCTGACCACTTCCGCATCGTTGTCGGCCTCGGCAAGAGCGGCATGTCCCTGGTTCGCTTCCTGGCGAACCGGGGCGTGGCGTTTGCCGTGGCCGATACGCGGGAAAATCCACCGGAACTGGCCACGCTCCAGCGTGACTATCCGCACGTGGAAGTGCGTTGTGGCGAGCTGGACGTCGAGTTCCTGTGCCGTGCCGACGAGCTCTACGTGAGCCCCGGCCTAGCGCTGGCGACCCCGGCCCTGCAAGCCGCCGCGGCCCGTGGCGTGAAGCTGTCCGGCGATATCGAGCTATTCGCGCGTAACGCAAAGGCGCCGATCGTGGCCATCAGCGGTTCCAACGCGAAAAGCACCGTCACCACCCTGGTCGGCGAGATGGCGGCTGCGGCCGGCAAGCGCGTGGCGGTGGGCGGCAACCTTGGTACGCCGGCGCTGGATCTGCTCAGCGACGACGTCGAGCTGTACGTGATGGAGCTGTCGAGCTTCCAGCTGGAAACCACCGACCAGCTCAACGCCGAAGTGGCGACCGTGCTCAACATCAGCGAAGACCACATGGATCGCTACAGCGGTCTGCCGGCCTACCACCTGGCCAAGCACCGGATCTTCCGTGGCGCCAAGCAGTTCGTGGTCAACCGTCAGGACGCCTTGACCCGTCCGCTGATGGGCGAGGGCCAGCCGTGCTGGACCTTCGGCCTGACCAAACCCGATTTCAAGGCATTCGGCCTGCGTGAAGAGAATGGCGAGAAATACCTGGCCTTTGAATTCCAGAACCTGATGCCGGTGCGCGAATTGAAGATTCGCGGCGCCCACAACCAGTCCAACGCCCTGGCGGCGCTGGCGCTCGGCCACGCGGTCGGGCTGCCGTTCGACGCCATGCTGGCAGCGCTGCGCACCTTCGCCGGTCTCGAACACCGTTGCCAGTGGGTGCGTGATCTGGACGGCGTCGGTTACTACAACGATTCCAAAGCCACCAACGTCGGCGCCGCTCTGGCTGCCATCGAAGGCCTGGGTGCGGACATCGACGGCAAGGTCGTGCTGATCGCCGGTGGCGACGGCAAGGGCGCCGACTTCAAGGACCTGCGCGATCCGGTGGCGGCCCATTGCCGCGCCGTGATCCTGATGGGCCGCGATTCCGACAAGATCGGCGAAGCGATCGGCGATGCCGTGCCGCTGATTCGCGCGACCACGCTGGTCGATGCGGTGGCCCAATGCCGCGCCGCCGCCCAACCGGGTGACGTCGTGCTGCTGTCGCCGGCCTGCGCCAGTTTCGACATGTTCAAGAACTACGAAGACCGTGGTCACCAGTTCGTCCGCGCCGTGGAGGATCTGGCATGAGCTTGAGAAACATCATCAAGCCATACCCGTCGCCGCTGATCACCGGACGCGGGATCGACCTCGACTTCCCGATGCTCGCCGGTTGCCTGGCGTTGCTCGGTCTGGGCCTGATCATGATCGCTTCGGCATCGACAGAAGTCGGCGCGGCGCAGTCGGGCAGTGCTCTTTATTACATGACCCGTCACCTGATCTACGTGGTGCTGGGCCTGGGCGCGTGCGTCGTCACCATGATGATTCCGATCGCCACCTGGCAGCGGCTGGGGTGGCTGATGCTGATCGGAGCGTTCGGCCTGCTGGTGATGGTGATCATCCCGGGGATCGGCCGTGAGGTGAACGGTTCGATGCGCTGGATCGGTTTCAGCTTCTTCAACGTTCAGCCGTCCGAGATCGCCAAGGTGTTCGTGGTGATCTACCTCGCCGGTTATCTGGTGCGTCGTCAGAAAGAAGTGCGCGAGAGCTGGATGGGCTTCTTCAAGCCGTTCATCGTGCTGCTGCCGATGGCGGGCCTGCTGCTGATGGAGCCGGACTTCGGTGCCACCGTCGTGATGATGGGCGCTGCGGCGGCGATGCTGTTCCTCGGCGGGGTCGGGCTGTTCCGGTTCTCGCTGATGGTGGTGCTGGCCGTCGGTGCGGTGGTATTGCTGATTCAGATGCAGCCCTACCGGATGGCGCGTCTGACCAACTTCGCCGACCCGTGGGCCGACCAGTTCGGCGCCGGTTATCAATTGTCGCAAGCCTTGATCGCATTCGGTCGCGGTGAATGGCTGGGCGTCGGCCTGGGCAACAGCGTGCAGAAGCAGTTCTACCTGCCGGAAGCGCACACCGACTTCGTGTTCTCGGTTCTGGCCGAAGAGCTTGGCGCCGTGGGTTCGCTGTGCACCGTGGCGCTGTTCGTGTTCGTGTGTATTCGCGGCATGTACATCGGTCTGTGGGCCGAGAAAGCCAAACAGTTTTTTGCCGCTTATGTTGCCTACGGCCTGTCGTTCCTGTGGATCGGCCAGTTCCTGATCAACATCGGCGTGAACGTCGGCCTGCTGCCGACCAAGGGCCTGACCTTGCCGTTCCTCAGTTATGGCGGCAGTTCCCTGGTGATCTGCTGCGCCTGCCTTGGCCTGTTGCTGAGGATCGAGTGGGAGAGTCGGACCCACCTGGGCAGTGAAGAGATGGAATTCCATGAGAGCGACTTCGCCGAGGAGCCGAACCATGGGCGCTAACGTATTGATCATGGCCGGCGGCACCGGTGGCCACGTGTTCCCGGCGCTGGCCTGTGCCCGCGAATTCCAGGCGCGCGGCTATACCGTGCACTGGCTCGGCACGCCGCGCGGGATCGAAAACGATCTGGTGCCGGCGGCGGGTCTTGAACTGCACCGTATCAACGCCACTGGCCTGCGCGGCAAGGGCAAGCTGTCGCTGCTCAAGGCGCCGTTCATGCTGCTGAAATCGGTGTGGCAGGCGCGGGCGATCATTCGCCGCTTGCGTCCGGTGTGCGTGGTCGGATTCGGCGGCTATGTGACCGGTCCCGGTGGTCTTGCCGCCAAACTGGCCGGCGTGCCGGTGATCGTTCATGAGCAGAACGCCGTGGCCGGCACCGCCAATCGGTTGCTGGT
The DNA here is from genome assembly GCF_002884345.1 of Pseudomonas sp. GW456-12-10-14-LB2. Classification (NCBI taxonomy): domain Bacteria; kingdom Pseudomonadati; phylum Pseudomonadota; class Gammaproteobacteria; order Pseudomonadales; family Pseudomonadaceae; genus Pseudomonas; species Pseudomonas sp. GW456-12-10-14-LB2. Next base: position 92,227 of record NZ_POHV01000004.1, on the reverse strand, counting down.
GCCGTTCGCCGCCCGGGTGTGTGAAGCCTTCCCCGACACCTTTACCCTGTCGGACAGCCGCCGTACCACCGGTAACCCGGTGCGCAGCGAGCTGTTCCTCGAAACACCGCGCCCGGCCCTGGCCGGACGCAAGGCGCGTTTGCTGATCCTGGGCGGAAGCCTGGGCGCAGAGCCGTTGAACAAGTTGCTGCCTGAAGCCCTGGCACAAGTCGCTGCCGACTTGCGTCCGGAAGTGTTCCATCAGGCTGGCAGAAACCACGATGAAGTGACTGCAGAGCGCTACCGCGCCGCCGGCGTGGATGCGCAGGTGCAGCCGTTCATCAAAGACATGGCCCAGGCCTATGGCTGGGCTGACCTGGTGGTGTGCCGCGCCGGCGCATTGACCATCAGTGAACTGGCCGCCGCCGGTCTGCCCTCGATGCTGGTGCCCTTGCCCCACGCGATCGACGATCACCAGACCCGCAACGCCGATTATTTGGCCCGCGAAGGCGCTGCCTTCCTGATGCCGCAAAGAACGACTGGTGCCGCGGACCTTGCCGCGCGCCTGACAGAGGTCTTGATGCAACCGCAACGACTCGAACAAATGGCCCAAGCGGCCCGCCGTCTGGCGAAACCCGAAGCCACCCGTAGCGTGGTCGATACCTGTCTGGAGGTGGCCCATGGTTGAGAATCAGAAAGCCATGCCGCAACCGGAAATGCGCCGCATCCGTCGCATCCACTTCGTCGGGATCGGCGGCGTGGGAATGTGCGGCATCGCCGAAGTGCTGCTGAACCTGGGCTATGAAGTGTCCGGTTCCGACCTGAAAGCTTCGCCGGTGACCGAGCGCCTGGAATCCTTCGGTGCGCAGATCTTCATTGGCCACCGTGCCGAGAACGCCGCAGCCGCCGATGTGCTGGTGGTGTCGAGCGCCGTCAATACTTCCAACCCGGAAGTGGCGACTGCGCTGGAACGCCGCATCCCGGTGGTGCCGCGTGCCGAAATGCTCGCCGAACTGATGCGCTACCGTCACGGCATCGCCGTCGCCGGTACTCATGGCAAGACCACCACTACCAGCCTGATCGCTTCGGTGTTCGCGGCCGGTGGCCTGGATCCGACTTTCGTCATCGGTGGCCGTCTGAATGCCGCGGGCACCAATGCCCAGCTCGGCACCAGCCGTTACCTGATCGCCGAAGCCGATGAAAGCGACGCAAGCTTCCTGCACCTGCAACCGCTGGTGGCCGTGGTCACCAACATCGACGCCGACCACATGGCGACTTACGACGGTGACTTCAACAAGCTGAAGAAAACCTTCGTCGAGTTCCTGCACAACCTGCCGTTCTACGGTCTGGCGGTGATGTGCCTGGACGATCCGGTGGTGCGTGAAATCCTGCCGCTGGTCAAGCGTCCGACCGTGACCTATGGCTTCAGCGAAGACGCCGACGTGCGCGCGATCAATGTTCGTCAGCAGGGCATGCAGACCTTCTTTACCGTGCTGCGCCCTGATCGCGAGCCTCTTGATGTGTCCGTGAACATGCCGGGCAATCACAACGTGCTCAATTCCCTGGCGACCATCTGCATCGCCACCGACGAAGGCGTCAGCGACGAGGCCATCGTTCAGGGCCTGTCCGGGTTCCAGGGTGTCGGCCGACGCTTCCAGGTCTACGGCGAACTGCCGGTGGACGGCGGCAGCGTGATGCTGGTCGACGATTACGGTCACCACCCGACCGAAGTCGCAGCCGTGATCAAAGCCGTGCGCGGTGGCTGGCCTGAGCGCCGCCTGGTGATGGTCTACCAGCCGCACCGCTACAGCCGTACCCGCGACCTGTACGACGATTTCGTCAATGTACTGGCCGATGCCAACGTGCTGTTGCTGATGGAAGTTTATCCGGCCGGCGAAGAGCCGATCCCGGGTGCCGACAGCCGCAAGCTGTGCAACAGCATCCGTCAGCGCGGTCAGCTCGACCCGATCTACATCGAGCGCGGCGTCGACCTGGCGCCGGTGGTCAAGCCGCTGCTGCGTGCCGGCGACATTCTGCTGTGCCAGGGCGCCGGTGATATCGGCGGTCTCGCACCGAAACTGTTGAAAAGCGAGTTGTTCGCCGGCGCCGTGGCGGCATCGGTCGAGGGGAAGTTGAAATGACTGCTGCCTACGCCAACCTATTCTCCACCATCGCCCCGAAGGACTTCGGCCGTGTGGCCGTGCTGTTCGGTGGCCTGAGTGCCGAGCGTGAAGTTTCGTTGAAGTCCGGCAACGCTGTGCTCACTGCGCTGCAAAGCGCGGGTGTGGACGCGTTCGGCATCGACGTCGGCGCCGATATTCTGCAGCGCCTGCTGAGCGAAAAGATCGACCGCGCGTTCATCATCCTCCACGGTCGCGGCGGTGAAGACGGCAGCATGCAGGGCCTGCTCGAAGTGGCCGGCATTCCGTACACCGGCAGCGGCATCCTGGCTTCGGCGCTGGCGATGGACAAGCTGCGCACCAAGCAGGTCTGGCACACGCTGGGGATTCCGACGCCGCGTCACGCCGTGCTGCGCAGCGAGGCCGATTGTATTTCGGCAGCGACGGAACTGGGCTTCCCTTTGATCGTCAAACCGGCGCATGAAGGTTCAAGTATCGGGATGGCCAAAGTGAGTTCTGCGTCCGAGTTGATCGACGCATGGAAAGCGGCCAGTACCTACGATTCGCAAGTGTTGGTCGAGCAATGGATCCACGGTCCGGAGTTCACCATCGCCACCCTGCGTGACCAGGTGTTGCCTCCCATCGCCCTGGGTACGCCACACACGTTCTACGACTACGACGCCAAGTACATCGCCAACGATACCCAGTATCGGATTCCGTGCGGGCTCGATGCAGCCAAGGAAAAAGAACTCATGGACCTCACGGCGCAAGCCTGCGAGGCGCTGGGTATTGCCGGTTGGGGCAGGGCGGACGTGATGCAGGACGCCGACGGCAAATTCTGGTTCCTGGAAGTCAACACCGCTCCCGGCATGACCGATCACAGCCTGGTACCGATGGCGGCGAAAGCGGCCGGTCTGGATTTCCAGCAACTGGTTCTGGCCATTCTGGCCGCCAGTGTCGATGCCGACGGCAAGAAAGAGGCGCGAGGTTAAGACCATGCAAGGCGCTCATCTCAGACATCAGCCACCCGCACCCGGCCGCAAGCCGGTGCCGCGGGGTGCCAGCCGAATGGTGGCCAAAGAGCCGATGTCCGCGCGCCTGCCAAAAGCCAACTTCGGCTTTTTGAAAGGTCTGTTCTGGCCGGTGCTGCTGGTGGCCCTGGGGTTCGGCACTTACGAAGGCGCACAGCGTTTGCTGCCGTACGCCGACCGGCCGATCACCAAGATCGCGGTGCAGGGCGACCTGAGTTACATCAGCCAGCAGGCGGTGCAACAGCGGATCGCCCCTTACGTGGCGTCGAGCTTCTTCACCATCGATCTGGCGAGCATGCGCACCGAGCTTGAGCAGATGCCGTGGATCGCCCACGCCGAAGTACGTCGGGTGTGGCCGGACCAGGTGGTGATCCGCCTCGAAGAGCAACTGCCGGTGGCGCGTTGGGGTGACGAGTCGTTGCTCAACAACCAGGGCCAGGCGTTCACGCCCAAGGAACTGGCGAATTACGAACACCTGCCGCAGCTGTTCGGTCCGCAGCGGGCCCAGCAGCAAGTGATGCAGCAATACCAGGTGCTGAGCCAGATGCTCCGGCCACTGGGCTTCTCGATTGCGCGGCTCGAGCTGCGTGAACGTGGCAGCTGGTTCCTGACCACCGGTGCCGGCAGTTCCGGCCCCGGGATCGAGCTGCTGCTGGGACGCGGCAACCTGGTGGAAAAGATGCGCCGCTTCATTGCCATCTATGACAAAACGCTCAAAGAACAGATTACGAACATTGCGCGCATCGATCTGCGCTATGCCAACGGCCTCGCTGTTGGCTGGCGGGAACCAGTAGCGCCGACGACAGCCCAACCCGCTGTCGCAAAGAATTAAGAAGAGGCAGGACCCATGGCAAACGTGCAAAGCGGCAAAATGATCGTCGGTCTCGATATCGGCACCTCCAAAGTGGTGGCGCTGGTCGGCGAGGTTGCGGACGACGGCTCGCTGGAAATCGTCGGGATCGGCACTCATCCGTCCCGCGGCCTGAAGAAAGGCGTGGTGGTCAACATCGAGTCCACCGTGCAGTCGATCCAGCGCGCGATCGAAGAAGCCCAACTGATGGCGGGCTGCCGCATTCACTCGGCGTTCGTCGGCGTGGCGGGCAATCACATTCGCAGCCTGAACTCCCACGGCATCGTGGCGATCCGTGATCGCGAAGTCAGCTCGGCTGACCTGGAGCGGGTACTCGACGCCGCCCAGGCGGTAGCGATCCCGGCCGACCAGCGTGTGCTGCACACCCTGCCGCAGGATTACGTGATCGATAACCAGGAAGGCGTGCGCGAGCCGCTGGGCATGTCCGGCGTACGTCTGGAAGCCAAGGTTCACGTGGTCACCTGCGCCGTAAACGCCGCACAGAACATTGAAAAATGCGTGCGCCGCTGCGGTCTGGAAATCGACGACATCATTCTCGAGCAACTGGCCTCGGCCTACTCGGTCCTGACCGACGACGAAAAAGAGCTGGGCGTGTGCCTGGTCGACATCGGCGGCGGCACCACCGACATCGCGATCTTCACCGAAGGCGCGATCCGCCACACGGCCGTGATCCCGATTGCCGGTGACCAGGTGACCAACGACATCGCCATGGCGTTGCGCACCCCGACCCAGTACGCCGAAGAGATCAAGATCCGCTACGCCTGCGCGCTGGCCAAACTGGCCGGTGCCGGCGAGACCATCAAGGTGCCGAGCGTCGGCGACCGTCCGCCGCGCGAACTGTCCCGTCAGGCCCTGGCCGAAGTGGTCGAGCCGCGTTACGACGAACTGTTCACCCTGATCCAGGCCGAGCTGCGTCGCAGCGGCTACGAAGACCTGATCCCGGCCGGCATCGTGCTCACCGGTGGTACCTCGAAGATGGAAGGCGCCACGGAACTTGCCGAAGAAATTTTCCACATGCCGGTCCGCCTGGGCGTGCCGCATGGCGTGAAAGGCCTGGATGACGTGGTACGCAACCCGATTTATTCCACTGGCGTTGGCTTGTTGATGTACGGCCTGCAGAAGCAGTCCGACGGGATCTCGTTCTCGGGCATCGGCAGCCGCGACAGCTACAGCAACGATGAGCCGCAGGCGCCGTTGCTGGACCGTTTGAAGAAGTGGGTTCAAGGCAACTTCTAACGCTTTACCGCAGCACCGCAACAAACAGCAGTAGGCGAAAAAACTAGAGAATGTAAGGAGAGGGAAAATGTTCGAACTCGTAGACAACATCCCCGCAAGCCCGGTAATCAAAGTTATCGGTGTTGGCGGTGGCGGCGGCAACGCTGTCAACCACATGGTCAAGAGCAACATCGAAGGCGTGGAATTCATCTGCGCCAACACCGATGCTCAAGCGCTGAAAAACATCGGCGCGCGCACCATTCTGCAACTGGGCACCGGCGTGACCAAAGGCCTGGGCGCCGGCGCCAACCCGGAAGTCGGCCGTCAGGCTGCGCTGGAAGATCGCGAGCGCATCGCTGAAGTGCTGGCCGGCACCAACATGGTGTTCATCACCACCGGCATGGGCGGCGGTACCGGTACCGGTGCTGCGCCGATCATCGCCGAAGTGGCCAAGGAAATGGGCATCCTGACCGTTGCGGTCGTGACCCGTCCGTTCCCGTTCGAAGGCCGCAAGCGTATGCAGATCGCCGATGAAGGCATCCGCATGCTCTCGGAAAGCGTCGACTCGCTGATCACCATTCCGAACGAAAAACTGCTGACCATCCTCGGCAAGGACGCAAGCCTCTTGTCGGCTTTCGCCAAGGCTGACGACGTACTGGCCGGTGCCGTTCGCGGTATCTCCGACATCATCAAGCGTCCGGGCATGATCAACGTCGACTTCGCCGACGTACGCACCGTGATGAGCGAAATGGGCATGGCGATGATGGGCACTGGCTGCGCCAGCGGTCCGAACCGTGCACGTGAAGCGACCGAAGCGGCCATCCGCAACCCGCTGCTGGAAGACGTGAACCTGCAAGGCGCACGCGGCATCCTGGTGAACATCACTGCCGGTCCTGACCTGTCCCTGGGTGAGTACTCCGACGTGGGTTCGATCATCGAAGCCTTCGCTTCCGAGCACGCGATGGTCAAGGTCGGTACCGTTATCGATCCGGACATGCGCGACGAACTGCACGTGACCGTGGTCGCCACTGGTCTGGGCGCGAAAATCGAGAAGCCTGTGAAGGTCATCGACAACACCGTTCACACCTCGATGGCGGCTGCTCAAGTGCAGCAACCGGCACCCGCTCGTCAGGAACAGCCTGCGGTGAACTACCGTGACCTGGACCGTCCGACCGTCATGCGCAACCAGGCTCAGGCCGGTGCTGCGACTGCCGCGAAGATGAATCCGCAAGATGACCTGGACTACCTGGACATCCCGGCTTTCCTGCGTCGTCAGGCCGATTGATGAAATGTATCAGGGGTATTCAGGTGATTGGTGTTCAGCAAAGGCTCGGTCTGCTATCATCGCCAGCCTTTGTTGATACCAGTTCGCAATTTGCGCTGAAGCGGCCCATGCCATGATTAAACAACGCACACTGAAAAATATTATCCGTGCCACCGGTGTAGGTCTGCACTCCGGGGAGAAGGTTTACCTGACCCTCAAGCCTGCACCTGTCGACACCGGGATCGTCTTTCGTCGTGCCGATCTCGATCCGGTTGTCGAGATACCGGCTCGTGCGGCCAACGTCGGCGAGACAACCATGTCGACGACGCTGGTCAACGGTGACGTGAAGGTAGACACGGTGGAGCACTTGCTCTCGGCCATGGCTGGCCTGGGCATCGATAACGCCTACGTCGAGCTCTCCGCGTCTGAAGTCCCGATCATGGATGGCAGCGCAGGACCTTTCGTATTCCTGATTCAATCGGCTGGCCTGGAAGAACAGGACGCCGCCAAGAAATTCATCCGCATCCTGCGTGAAGTGACAGTGGAAGACGGCGACAAGCGCGCCACTTTCGTCCCTTTCGAAGGGTTCAAGGTGAGCTTCGAGATCGATTTCGATCACCCGGTTTTCCGGGACCGCACCCAAAGTGCAAGCGTGGATTTTTCCAGCACTTCGTTCGTAAAAGAAGTCAGCCGCGCCCGTACTTTCGGTTTCATGAGTGACATTGAGTACCTGCGCAAGCACAACCTCGCACTCGGCGGCAGCGTGGAAAACGCGATCGTGGTCGATGCCGATGGCGTACTGAACGAAGACGGCCTTCGCTATGAAGACGAATTCGTGAAGCACAAGATCCTCGATGCGATTGGCGACCTGTACCTGCTGGGCAACAGCCTGATTGGTGAGTTCAAGGGCTTCAAGTCCGGCCACGCACTGAACAACCAGCTGCTGCGCAAGTTGATTGAGCAGAAAGATGCCTGGGAAGTCGTGACGTTCGAAGACGCCAGCACTGCACCAATCTCTTACATGCGCCCGGTTGCGGCGGTGTGAGTAAAAAACCTCTCTAGTTTTTTGAAGGCCACCTTTGGGTGGCCTTTTTTTATGCCTGTTTTCAGGCCACGACGACCCGGTTTCGCCCACCTTCCTTGGCCTGATACAACGCCCTGTCCGCCGCGAACAACAACTGCTCCAGGCTGATTTCGCTCGTCGCCGTCCAGGTACTGATACCGACGCTCACGGTCATCGGTGACTGGTCTTCATTCACGCTTGGCAGTTGTTCCACCGCTGCGCGAATGTGCTCGGCGATCTGCTGCGCCCCGACGCTGTCGGTTTCCGCGAGGATCACCGAAAACTCCTCACCGCCATACCGCGCCACCAGATCCGCCGGACGCCGCACATTGGCGGTGATCACCTTGGCCAGTTCACGCAACGCCTGATCGCCGGCCTGATGCCCGTGGCGGTCATTGAATGCCTTGAAGTGGTCCGCATCGATCATCAGCAATGACAGGGGTTGGCCCGAGCGTTGGGCGCGGAACCACTCGTGGCGCAGCGACTGGTCGAGCATCCGCCGGTTGGCGACCCCGGTCAGGGCATCGGTCGCCGCCAGTTGCGCCAGTTCGTGTTCGGCCCGCTGGCGCAGGCGCAGCTCCCGGGCCAGCAGCCAGGTCAGCCACAGCAGGCCGGCACACAGCACACCGGTGGCACCGCTGATCAGGATCGCCGTGCGTCGCCACGCGCCGAACACTTCCTCACTGGACAGGGCAACGATCACCGTCAGCGGCAGATTGCCGACCCGCGAATAGGTGTACAGCCGTTGCTGATAATCCATGCTCGAAATGCTGTTGAAACTGCCATTGCCGTTACTGTCGCGCAGGATCCGCACCACATTGGGCCGGGCAGCAAAGCTCTTGCCGATCGAATCGCTTTGCAGATAAGGCTTCTGTGCCAGCAGGATGCCGTCGTTGTTGATGATGTTGAGGGTGCTGTCGATGCCAATGTCGAGACTGTTGAACAGCTGATCGAAGTAATCGAGTTTCATCGACGCCACGGCCACGCCCAGAAACTCGCCGGTGTCCGAAGAGATGCGCCGGCTGAAACTGATCCGCCACTGGTTCGCGTCATCGCAGTCGCAGCGGGGTTTGAACGGACGGCTGATGAACATGCCGGTGTCGCGGTTGAAGGCGTGGGCGAGGAAGTAGTCGCGGTCGGCGAAATTGCCTGGCAGCGGATCGACCCGCGAGGAATCGGCGATCACCTCGCCATGCTTGTCGAGCAACAGGATGTCGCCCTTGAAGCGCGCGGTAGTAGAGCGATCGAACAACGCCAGATGGCGAATCTGCGGCGACACGTCTTTCAGGTCGTCACGCTGGGCGGCAGCGATCAGCCCTTGCAGCGTCAGGTCATACAGCTCGACGGTGCGCAGCACGTCGGCGTCGATCAGCTGGGCGATGGTGGTGGCGCCGCGGGTGGCTGATTCCTGCGCGTTGGCGTGTTCGCGGATCAGCAGAAACGTCACGATGCACACAATCGCGATCACGCTCAGCAGACTGCCGAGGATCAGCAGCAGCTCGGAGCGTCCGGTCGTGCCGGGAACGGTAGGGGTGCGGCTCGCGATCATGGTTCGGTTTCGGTAAGGGATTCTTGTAAGCGTAGTCGTACCCGCTTCGCTGCCACAGGCAAGAAAAAGGCCAGCGCATCAGGCTGGCCTTTTACTGTAGCGCCGATCTTAGAAGACGTTGATCGGGTAGTCGATGATCACACGGTATTCATCTGTGTCCGTATCCAGCGCGCCGTAACCGTTGCCGCCACGGTTGGTCGCCCATTGCAGATGCACCGCGAGGTCTTTGGCCTGGCCGCTCTGCACCACGTATTTAAGATCGATGTCCCGCTCCCAATGCTTGGCGTTGCGGCCTTCGGCGCTGTACCACAAGGCGTAACCTTTGCTGCCCGGATCGACCTTGGTCAGGTCCAGCGTGCCGCGCGAGTAAGACAGCGCCGAGGTCAGGCCCGGCAGGCCGACGCCGGCGAAATCGTAGGCGTACTTGAGTTTCCACGAGCGCTCGTTCGGGCCGTTGAAGTCCGAGTATTGCTGCGAGTTGTCGAGGTAAACGCTGTCACCCTGGCTGATGTAATCGAACGGCGTGTTGCCGTTGACCCGCTGGTATGCAGCGGTAACGCTGTGGTTGCCGATACCGACGGTGAAATGCAGGCTGTAGGTGTTGTTGTCGATATTGCCCAGCAGCGCGTCGCCGGTGTCTTGGGTGTGATAGAAGTGCAGGCCCGGGTTGAGGGTCACCCGATCATTCAGCGCCCAGGTGTAGTCGAGGTCGTAGTAGTACTGGTTCCAGATGTCCTTCAGCTCGGACGCGTACAGGCTGCTGGTCAGGCCTTCGACGCCGCTCCAGGCCACGCCGGCCCAGTTCAGGTGCTGGCTCTTGTCGCCGTCGGCGAGGGTGCCGTAAGAGGTGCCGATGCGTTTGTGGCCGCTCTGGTTGTAGGGCTTGGTGAAGCTGGCCTGGCCGCCTTCGATCATCCAGCCATCGAAGCTGTGGTTGGTCAGGCTGAGGCCGCGAAAGGTCTGCGGCAGCATGCGCGTCTCGCCACCGGCGATCACCGGGTTGGCGAGGAACAGATCGCCGGCCTTCAGCTCGGTATCGAACGCACGCATTTTCAGAGTGCCGCCCGCCGTGGAGAACGAGCCCGGCGCTTTGCCGCTGCCGTCACTGACCGGCAGGATGCTGGAGTTGTCGGTGCCGCCACCGCCATCAAGTTTGAGACCGAGCATGGCGTGGGCATCGATGCCGAAACCAACCGTTCCTTCGGTGTAGCCCGACTCGAATTTGCCGAGGAAACCTTGGCCCCACTCGATGTTGTCATCCGTCTGCTGCAGGCGGTTGCGGTTCATGTAGTAGTTGCGGGCGTTGAGGTTGAGACTCGTGCCTTCAACGAAACCCTGTTTCTCGGATTCGGCAGCGTGGGCGGCGGGGGCAATCGTTGCGGCAATTGCAATGAACAGCGGGGTGAAGCGAACTGGGTAACGCACGTGCGGTAAAGCTCCTTGGGGTCAACTGACACTTCAATGTCTTGAGGTGCGGGATGTTTCTAATTGTTAAAGACGAACCGGACAGCTTACAGACCACAACGAAAAAAGGCCGCTGAAAATCAGCGGCCTGCAAGGACGACGGTTGAACGGGAAGAGCCAAACAACCGCGTCGAGGGAAACGGAGCGGTGCGCGACTCAGCTCTCTTTCTCTGAAGCCTGAGTCTGGGAAGTTGCGGCCTGAGGGGCTTGCGTGGCGTCTTGAGCCTTGGCCATCACTTCTGCCTGATGCTGTTCGAATGCGTGAGCGCGAGCGGCGTTTTGCGCTACGAACGACTGCGATTCTTCAGCCATCGCCATCGGCGACAGGATCAATGAGGACAAAACGAAAGCGCTGGCAATACCCATACTGTTGGACATCTTGAAAACCTTCTTGCTTGGCAAGTGCTGTTTGGTGCGGACAAAGATAAGGTTGCCGGGCGTTGGGAAACAGCGTGATTTTCATAAATGACTGTTACAGCAAAAGCAAAAGTCACCCCCTCATCGGAACGCCGCCCGCCCAGCCCTCTCCCCCAAGGGGGCGAGGGGGAAAGGGAGCCGATCTTCATGCTTTTCAAAGCCTGAGTTCGACTGGATTTTTCAGGTCGGCGTAACTCGAAAGAACAACTCGGTCAGTCCCCTCTCCCTCTGGGAGAGGGTTAGGGTGAGGGGGCTTTTCAGACCGGGAGGTGGATTCCGAAAGTATTCATCCCGCGATCACTGCGCACGAACACATCGCCGCCATGCATCAGCGCAATCGCCTTGACGATCGCCAGCCCCAGTCCGTGGTTGTTGCCGCTGTTGCTGCGCGACGCATCGACCCGGTAGAAACGCTCGAACAAGCGTGGCAAATGTTCGCTGGCAATCGGCGAACCGGGGTTGGCCACGCCGATGCTGACCTGATGTTCCTCGACCGCGATCTGCACTTCGATCACCTGACCGGGCGCGGTGTGTTGTACCGCGTTGCTCAGCAGATTGATCAAGGCCCGGCGCAGATGAGCGATCTCGATCTGCACTTGCGCATCACCGCTTACCCGAACCTGGACTTGCGCGTCTTCGAGGATGAAGTCGAGGTATTCGAGGGTGGTTGCCACTTCATCGGCCAGCGAGGTGGACGTCAGTTTGGTGGCCTTGCTGCCCTGGTCGGCGCTGGCCAGGAACAGCATGTCGTTGATGATCGAGCGCAGGCGTTCCAGCTCTTCGAGGTTGGATTGCAGCACTTCGAAATAATGCTCGGCGGAGCGCCCGCGAGTGAGGGCGACCTGGGTCTGGCCGATCAGGTTGGTCAGCGGCGAGCGCAGCTCATGGGCGACGTCGGCGTTGAAGGATTCGAGCCGCGAATAGGCCTGTTCAACCCGCTCCAGCGTCGAGTTGAACGAGTCGACGAACTGCTCCAGCTCCGGCGGCAACGGCGACAGACGCAGGCGCCCGGCCCGCAACGGCGGCGCCAGACGCTGGGCTTCGTGGGACAGTTTGATCAGTGGTTTGAGGCCGATCCGCGCCACCCAATATCCCAATGCCGATGCCAGCAGCACGCCGATCACCGCCAGGCTGACCAGCGCGATCAGCAACTGATGCTGGGTCTGGTGAAAGGTCTCGGTATCGATGCCGATCATGAAGCGCAGCGGCGGGCGTTGATCCTTGGCTGGCAGTTCGGTGAGCAGCACTTTCAGCGGATAAGGATGGTCGGGCAGTTGCAGATCGCGCATGCCCAACGGGCCTTGGGCAAACGCGCGAATCAAGGCATCCGGCTCGCCGAACTCGTAGCCCGGATTGCCGCTGACCACCCAGAAACGGATGCGCTTGTCTTCTTCGCCCAGCAGCTTGAGCTTGGCGTTGATCTTCACCCAATGCTCGGGGGTGCCATAGCGGTTGAGCGCGGACTCAAGCACGCTGTAACGCGCATCGAGTTCCGCTTCCGGCAACAGACCCAGGCCTTTGTCCACTTGTTGATACAGCGCGCCGCCGATCAACAGGAACACCAGCAGCGCCACCAGCGTGAACATTCCGCTCAGGCGCAGGGCGATGGAATTACTGGACACCACGGCTCTCCAGCACATAACCCATGCCGCGGATCGTGTGCAGCAGTTTCTCGTCGAACGGCCCGTCGAGCTTGGCTCGCAGGCGTTTGATCGCGACTTCGACCACGTTAGCGTCGCTGTCGAAATTGATGTCCCAGACCATTTCCGCAATCGCGGTTTTCGAGAGGATTTCGCCCTGACGCCGGGCCAGCACGCTGAGCAGCGAAAATTCCTTCGCGGTCAGATCCAGCCGGGTGCCGGCGCGGGTGGCTTTGCGGCTGATCAGGTCAATCCACAGGTCGGCGATGCTCACTTGTACCGGTTCATGACCGCCACTGCGCCGGGTCAGCGCTTGCAGGCGCGCCACCAGTTCGAGGAAGGAAAAAGGTTTGCCGAGGTAATCGTCGGCGCCGTCGCGCAGGCCGCGGATCCGGTCTTCGACCCGCTCGCGGGCGGTGAGCATGATCACCGGCGTCTGCTTGCGCGCACGCAATGCGCGCAGTACGCCGAAGCCATCGAGGCCCGGCAGCATCACGTCGAGGACGATCACCGCGTAGTCGCTTTCCAGTGCCAGGTGCAGACCCTCGACGCCGTCGCGGGCCCGATCCACGGTGTAACCCTGTTCCGTCAGGCCGCGGTGCAGGTAGTCCGCGGTTTTCTCTTCGTCTTCGATAATCAGAACGCGCATGACCCGCCTCAGTCTGTCGTTGCCAGCGCCGCGATGGGCGCAGGTTTGGGCTTGTGGAACAGCCGCTCAAGCCACAAGTATATGACCGGCGTGGTGAACAGCGTCAGCATCTGGCTGACCAGCAGGCCGCCCACAACCGCTATCCCCAATGGTTGGCGCAGTTCGGCACCGGTGCCGTAGCCGAGCATCAGCGGCAGTGCGCCGAGCAGGGCGGCGAGGGTGGTCATGATGATCGGCCGGAACCGCGTGATACACGCCTCGAAAATCGCATCCTGCGGCGACAGCCCGCGATGACGCTGCGCTTCGAGGGCGAAATCGATCATCAGGATGCCGTTCTTCTTCACGATACCAATCAGCAGCACCAGCCCGATCAGCGCCATGATCGAAAAGTCCTGGCCGCAGATCCACAGCATGATCACTGCGCCGAGGCCTGCTGCCGGCAAGGTCGAGATGATCGTCAGCGGATGGACGAAGCTCTCGTAGAGCACGCCGAGAATGATGTACACCGCCACCAGCGCCGCGAGAATCAGCCACGGCTGACTTTTCAGCGAACTCTGGAACGCCTGGGCCGCGCCCTGGAAGTTGCCGCTGATGGCGGTCGGCATGCCGATTTCGGCCTTGGCCTGATTGAGCAGAATCACCGCGTCGCCCAGTGCCACACCGGGCGCCAGGTTGAACGACAGGTTGGCGGCCGGGAACATGCCGTCGTGGGCGATGGACAGCGGGCCGATGGTCGGCGCGTCGAATCGGGCCAGCGCCGACAGCGGCACCATCTCTCCGCTCAGCGGTGAGCGCAGGTAGAAATAGTTGAGGCTTTCGGCCTTGCCGCGCTGCTTGGTGTCCAGCTCCAGAATTACGTTGTACTGGTTGACCTGGGTCTGGAACTCGTTGATCTGGCGCTGACCGAAGGCGTCGTACAGCGCCTCGTCGACATCACTCGCCGTCAGGCCGAAACGCGCGGCGGCGCTGCGGTCGATGCTGATGTGAGTGATGCTGCCGCCCAGTTGCAGGTCGTTGGAGATGTCACGGAACGCCGGGATGCTGCGCAGTTTCTCGGTGAGTTTCTGGGTCCAGGTGGCGAGGGTCGGCCCGTCGTTGCTCTTGAGCACATATTGATACTGCGCACGGCTCGGGCCGGAGCTGAGGTTGATGTCCTGGCCGGCGCGCAAGTAAAGCACGATGCCGGGGACTTTCATCAGTTGCGGACGAATGCGGTCGATGAACTGGCTGGCCGAAACATCGCGGTCACCGCGTTTTTTCAGGGCGATCCAGAAGCGACCGTTGGCGATGGTCTGGTTGCTGCCGGACACGCCCACCGAGTGGGAAAACGCCTGGACAGCCGGGTCGGCGGCGACGATTTCGGCCATTGCCAGGTGTTTTTTCACCATGTCGCTGTAGGAGATATCGGCGGCGGCTTCGGTGGTGCCGAGGACGAAACCGGTGTCCTGAACCGGGAAGAACCCCTTGGGGATAAACACGTAGCCGCCAATCGCCAGCGCAACGGAAATGCCGAACACGCCGATCATCAGTTTCTGGTGGGCGAGGGCGCGGCGCAGGCCTTTTTCGTACCAGCCGAGCAGGCGTTCGCTGAAGCCCGGTTTGTCATGGGCGTGATGCACCGGTTTGCGCATGAACAGCGCTGCCAGCGTTGGCGCCAACGTCAGCGAGACCACCACGGAAATCATGATGGTCGAAGTGGCCGTCAGGGCGAATTCCTTGAACAAACGCCCGACCACGCCGCCCATGAACAGCAGCGGAATGAACGCCGCCACCAGCGAGAAACTGATCGACACCACGGTGAAGCCGATCTCGCCGGCGCCCTTGATCGCGGCGTCGCGCATGCTGTCGCCGGCCTCGAGGTGACGGTGGATGTTTTCCACCACCACGATCGCATCGTCGACCACGAAGCCCACCGCCACCACGATGGCGACGAGGGTCAGGTTGTTCAGACTGAAGCCGAGTAAATACATTAAGGCGAAACTGGCAGTCAGCGACACGCCGAGCACCGCCGAGACAATCATCGTCGCCGACAGCTGGCGCAGGAACAGCGCCATCACCGCCACCACCAGCAGGATCGCGATCAGTAAGGTGATTTCCACTTCGTGCAGCGAGGCGCGGATGGTCTGGGTGCGGTCGATCAGGGTTTTGACCTGCACCGAGGCCGGCAGCATGGCTTCGAGGCCGGGCAGGGCGGCCTGAATCCGGTCTACGGTTTCGACGATGTTGGCGCCGGGCTGGCGGGAGATCACCAGGTTCACGCCCGGTCGATCGCCGGCCCAGGCTTGCACGTAGGCATCCTCCGAACCGTTGACGACTTTCGCCACATCCTTGAGGTGAACCGGGGCGCCGTCCTTGTAGGAAACGATGAGTTGGCTGTATTCCTCGGGGTGGAACAACTGGTCGTTGGTCGACAGCGTGGAAATGCTCGAATCGCCGTACAGCGCACCTTTGGCGAGGTTGAGGCTGGTCTGCTGGATCGCCACACGAATATCGGCGAGGGTCAGGCCGATGGCCGCCAGTTTGTCCGCCGAAGCCTGAACGCGGATTGCCGGACGTTGCTGACCGGTGATGTTGATCTGGCCCACGCCGTCGATCTGACTGATCTGACGCGCGAGCAGGGTTTCCACAAGGTCGCTGAGCTCGGTGCCGGGCATTTGCGTGGAGCTGACGCTGAGGATCAGCACCGGGCTGTCGGCCGGGTTGACCTTCTTCCAGGTCGGCAGGGTCGGCATGTCTTTCGGCAGTTTGCCGGCGGCGGTGTTGATCGCGGCCTGCACTTCCTGGGCGGCGGTGTCGATGCTCTTGTCGAGGGTGAATTGCAGGGTCAGCAGGCTGGAGCCCAGCGCACTGCTGGAGGTCATCTGGGTCATGCCGGGGATGGCGCTGAACTGCACCTCCAGCGGCGTGGCCACGGACGAAGCCATGGTGTCCGGGCTGGCGCCGGGCAACTGCGCGGAGACCTGGATCGTAGGAAATTCCGCTTCCGGCAGTGGGGCAATCGGCAGGCGCGGGAAGGCAATCACCCCGACCAGCACCAGCGCGATGGTCAGCAGAATCGTCGCCACCGGGTGATCGATGCACCAGGTCGAAACGCCTTTGTGCTGCTTCATGGCTTGGGCTCCGCTTGCACCACCTGCGGCGGTTCGCTCATGACCTGCACGGTCGAACCGGGCTTGAGCCGCGACTGGCCATCACTGACCAGCACGTCGCCGGGCTTCACGCCCTTGATGATGTCCTGACCGCTGCCCTGATAAACCATTTGCACCTGCACCGCTTCAACCTTGTCGCCGTTGACCCGGTACACGAAGTGCTGATCGAGACCGCGTTGTACGACGGTGGGCGGAACCACCAGCGCATCTTTATCCAGTGCTGTCTGAATCTTTACCGTCACCAGCAGGCCGGGCCAGAGCTTCTGGTTCGGGTTGTCGAACTCGGCCTTGGCGCGGATGGTGCCGGTGTTGGCGTTGATCTGGTTGTCGATCAGGGTCAGGTGACCTTCGCCCAGCAGATTGCCGGTTTCGCCGTCGGTGTCGGCGCCGATGTACGCCTTGACCTGTGCGCGCTGCGGGTCGCTGATCAGGCCTTGCAGGGTCGGCAGCATTTGCTGGGGCAGGGAAAACTCTACGGCGATCGGGTCGATCTGGGTCACGGTGAACAGGCCCTGGGTGTCGGTCATGCGCAGGAAGTTGCCTTCGTCGACCGTGCGAATCCCGACCCGGCCGGTGACCGGGGAGCGAATCTGGGTGTAGGAAAGTTGTACCTGAGCCGCGTCAATCGCGGCCTGATTGCCCTGGGCGGTGGCCTTGAGCTGGTTGACCAGTGCCTGTTGCTGGTCGTAAGTCTGCTTGGAGACGCCGTCGTCGACGCTGAGCAGTTTGTAGCGCTTGAGGTTCACCAGGGCGACTTGTAGTTGCGCCTGGCTTTCGCCCAGTTGTGCCCGGGCCTGATCGAGGCTGGCGCGGATCGAGCGGTCGTCGATGGTGGCGAGCAGGTCGCCTTGTTTTACCAACTGACCTTCCTTGACCAGAAGCTTGGTGAGGATGCCGTCGATCTGTGGGCGCACCACGACGCTGTGCAACGAGAGGACCGAGCCGATGCCGATGGTGTAGCGGGGGACGTCTTTTTCGCTGACGGCGACGACCCGCACCGGGATGGCGGTGGGGGCTACGAGTTTGGCCGGGGCGGGTTTCAGGGTGAACCACAGGGCCCCGGCTGCGACGGCGATCAGCAGGATAGCGAGCAGGGCTTTTTTCTTCTGGGTTTGCATGCTTGTGGGGCGCCAGGGGGACGGGGTTTGGGCAGGTTTTGTCTTTATAAACTTGTTTGGGGGTCAGGAGGGTGACGGCTAACTGACGGCGCTGTCAGTTTCGGCTTTTGACTTGGCGGCCTTTGGGCCGGCCATGCTTTGGGTGTTTGGGGTGAATATCCGTTTCTGCGGGTGTTGCGGCTGGCGGTTCCGCTCTTACAGCGGGTCACTTTGGCAAACGCCCCAAAGTAACCAAAGGTCTGGGCCCCTGCGTTCGGCGCCTCGCTGTGGCTCGGCGTTCCTTCGTTCCGGGATTCATCCGGGGGCATCGCCTACGGTTTGCTTCGCTGCACCTCCTCTCGATGTGTTTGGCTCCGCCAAACGGCGCTACGCGCCCACCCCCGGATAAATCCCTCCACTCAGCCTTCCGATGGGGCCGGCACGTCAAAAGCCTTACTCGAGCTAACGCTCATTGTGTTGAGTGGTGGGAAGCGAGAGGCGAGAAGCGACTGCTTACTGCTTGATCGTTCCCACGCTCCGCGTGGGAATGCAGCCAGGGACGCTCCGCGTTCCATTTTCGGATGTTTGGAAATGTGTGGGGTGTACCGTTTGTTGTTGCAGTGCTTTTGGGTTGGTTGGGGGAACTGATCCGTTAGTCGACCCGTTCGTAAAAGCCACCGGTCGTACTCTTTTTGGGACTCTTTAAACTCCGCTCACGCAGGTATACTGCGCGCTTTCGCGGCTCGTCCACCGGGCCGGACTTTTTGCTTCGCGGAGCTTTCATGACTTCCCCAATCGACAACGCTGTGAGCGATGTCCCGGCAGAGCTGGCCGAGGCCGGTGAATCCAAGCCGACCATTCCTGCGTTCAAATTTCCGTTCAAGCCAGGTGAGCTGGCGGCTGCCAAAGCGGCGAAGCAGCCGCAGTTCAAGGGCAAAGACGGTGATCGTCACGCCAAGATTCCGGGTGTGGCGCCTTCGGGTACTCGCCGTTCGATGGGCAAGCGCTGATTCAATCCCGCCTCGGCCGTCGCTGTGATTTTCGGTCACAGTGATGGCTAATTGCTCAGTTCCTGAGCCAGATCAACGTTTAACCAGTGAGTGCGCTTAGAGTCAGCAGCCCTGCCGACTCTTTCCAATAAAACGAGCGCGCTTTCCATGAAGATCAATCTCCCGGTGACCGGGCGCAATGTCGATGTTGCGCCGGATGCGAACATTCTCTCGACCACCGATCTGACCAGCGCGATCACCTACGCCAACGACGATTTCATCAGGATCAGCGGTTACAGCCGCGACGAGCTGCTGGGTGCGCCGCACAATTTGCTGCGTCATCCGGACATGCCGGCGCAGGCGTTTGCCCATATGTGGCAGACGCTCAAGCGCGGGCGGTCGTGGATGGGGCTGGTGAAGAATCGTTGCAAGAACGGTGATCACTACTGGGTCAGTGCCTATGTCACGCCGGTCACGCAGAACGGTGCGGCGGTGGAGTATCAGTCGGTGCGCACGCGGCCGGATGCGCGGCAGATGGCGGCGGCGGAGCGGGCGTATGCGCAGTTGCGTGAGGGGCGGGCGGTGCGTTGGCAGCGACTGCCGGTGTTGAGTTTGCGGGCGCGGATCATGGCGTTGACCAGTTCGGTACTGGCGGTGGTGCTGGGGATTGAAGCCTGGTTGCGGCCGGAGTTCATGGGTATCGAAGCCGCTGCTCTGGTGGCCGGCAGTGGTGCGTGTGCGTTGGGCGTGGGTTGGTTGTTGCGGCCGCTGGAGCGTTTGACCGAGCGTGCGCGGCTGATTGCCGACAACCCGTTGAGTCAGGGCATTTATACCGGGCGGCGGGATCAGTTCGGGCAGATCGAGTTTGCGTTGCAGATGCTCGAAACCCAGGTCGGTGCAGTGGTGGGGCGGATCGGTGATGCCTCGCAGCGACTGGCCGGACATGCGGCGCAGTTGGTGGATCATCTGCACAGCAGTCACACCAGCACGCTGGCGCAGCAGGCGGAAACCGATCAGGTGGCGGCGGCGATTCATCAGATGGCGGCCAGTGTGGCCGAGGTCGCCAGTCATGCGCAGCAGGCGTCGGTAGCGGCGGATATGGCGGGGACGGAAACCCGTGAAGGTCATCTGTTGGTGGGCGAGAGTCGCAGTGCGGTGTTGCGGCTGGCCGAGGAGTTGGGGCGGGCGACCGAGGTGATTCATCAGCTCGAAGGTCACAGCAGCGAGATTTCCGGGGTGCTGGAGGTGATTCGCAGCATCGCCGAACAGACGAATCTGCTGGCGCTCAACGCGGCGATCGAAGCGGCACGGGCCGGGGATGCGGGGCGCGGGTTTGCGGTGGTGGCCGATGAGGTGCGGGGTCTGGCTCAGCGCACTCAGCAGTCGACCAACGAGATTCAACGGATGATCAGCACCCTGCAAAACGGCGCGCGGGATGCGGTGCTGGTGATGCAGCAGAGCAGCGAGCATGTGGATAACAGCGTCGAACAGGCGCAGCGCGCGGCCCGGGCCCTGGACGGGATCAGCGGGCGGGTCGAGCAGATCACCGAGATGAGTCTGCAGATTGCGGCGGCGGTCGAAGAGCAGAGCGCGGTGAGTGAGGACATCAACCGTAACATCGTCAGTATTCGCACGGCGTGTGAGTTGACGGTGGATGAGGGGCGCCAGAGCCAGCTCAACTCACAGGATGTGGCGGGGCTGGCGGGGGATTTGCGTTCGCTGGCGCGGGAGTTCTGGCGGCGGCAGGGCGCTTAGGCCGCGCGCAGTGAAATAAACGCGTAGGTCTGTGGCGGCTCGGACACCACTTGTGCCCCGGCCGCCCGTACTTGCCCGGCGATGTCGTCGCCGGAGACATGGAACAGCCATTCGCTGGAAGTTTCGTTTAATGGCTGCGCCGTGACCTGATCGATCACCGAGGCGAACGCACCCATGTCCGGCAGGTACGCGGTGAACCCATCGCCCTTGAGCGCGGTGGTGCGGATGCCGAGCAAGCCGCAGATCGCATCCTTGATCCGGATGTCGTCGCGATCCGCCTGACGGGAGCGCTGGATCAGCGTCACCAGTTCCTGATCCACCAGTTCTCCGCCGACGATAAGATCCGGCCCTTGCTCCCACGACTCCGGTGGGCAGTCCTTGGCCGCAGGATTCAACGGAATGTGCGGATTGATTTCGGCGGGATAGATGCGGCACACCAGCGGCCGGCGCTCGTAAATGCGGCACAGTTTGTTTTCGTCAAGATTCCGGCAGGGGCCGACGTTGTAGGCGGCGAAAGTGATCGCCACATGGGCGTCGGACATTCCGCTGCGCACCACCGCCGAACGCCGTTGCGCATGTTCGCGCTGCTGTTCCGGCAGGCCCAGGCCGTTGGCAAGAAACGCCTCCACCAGCACGATCACCTGACCGCCGTCGGCCGCCCACATGCGAGCTTCGGCCAAGGTCAGGGGCACGTGGTGATCGGTGCAGCATTTGCCGCAGCCTACGCAGGAAAAGGTCGTATTCATTGAGCGGGCAATCTTCAATCAGGGTGTGAATCGGCGACGTAAAGCCGCCGTACAGGCCCGGAGTGAAGCAAGTTGTGCGCCATGCGCTCAGGGTTTGGCGGTCGGGCGGATCGAGTCCCATTCGGTGACGAACGCGGTTTTCGACTTTTTGTTGTACAGGCACAGCTCGGTTCCTTGCTGGCCCTTCATGTGTTTTTGCGGGTACTGGCCTTGCAGCAACAGCGCGGTATAGCCGACGCGGTCATCGAATTGTGCGGCGTTGCCGACCGGTTTGGCGTTTTTCAGGCCGCTGGCCTTGGTGCAACTGGCGAGCACGGTTTTGTCGTAGGCCGCCCAGGCGTCGGGGCTGGAGGCGTGGGCCAACGGGGCGATGAGGCAAAGCACGGAGAGGACGAGGCGTTTCATGGTTCGGGCATCCTTGGAGGTTTGATCACCAAGGTTGGAGTATGCCGCAGGATTTTAGTTTGTCAGTCCGGCACCAGTTCCCGGCGAACCACATACATTCCAGACATTTCGTACAAGCGCTGCGCTCGCTGATTGCTCTCCAGCACCTTCAGGTCGACAAATCCTTCGCGTCGATCCTGAAACGCCTTGAATGCATGAAGCAGCAAAGCCCGACCCAATCCACGTCCTTGGGCGCGAGGATGCACCACCAGGTTCTTGATGTAGGAACTGGTCCAGCATTGCGCCACGCCAATGACGCCTTCGGCATCGCTGGCGATGAAACACAGTGCCGGATCGTATTCCGGGTCGTTTTCAAACTGCTTTTGCCACACGTCCAGCGCTGGCACCCGACCACCGCCTTCGCGGTAGCCGATCTGCATCAGTTCATGCACGGTGGATGCGCGTTCGGCGCTGTAGGTGCTGAGTTCGATGCCGTTCGGCCACTCGATGGCCGGCACGTCCTGGCTCAGGTCGCGCCGCATCAAAAAGCAGAACGTCTCGCTCAAGACTCAGTGACCCTGAGCAGCGACATGCTTGGCCGCTTCGATCAGGCAGTGGGTCAGCTCCGGTGAGGAGAACTTGGTCAGCACGCCGTTGGCGCCGGCGAGGCGGGCCTTTTCGCTGTTCATCGCGCTGTCCAGCGAGGTGTGCAGCAACACGTAGAGGTGGGCGAAGTCCGGGGTTTCGCGCAGGGTACGAGTGAAGGCGTAGCCGTCCATCTCGGACATTTCGATGTCGGAGACGATCAGGTTGATCTGCTGCGCCGTGCCTTGCAGGTCCAGCAGGCAGTCGATGGCCTCCTTGGCGCTGCGGGCGGTGTGGCATTGCAAGCCGAGGTTGCGCAGGGTGTGTACTGATTGCTGCAGCGCGACCTGGCTGTCGTCGACCACCAGAATTCGCGCGTTGCCCAGCACTTCGGCGTCTTCCATGCTCAGCTCGGTCGGGGCCATTTCGATCTGCGCCGGGGCGATGCCGTGGATGACTTTTTCGATGTCCAGCACCTGCACCAGCGTGCCGTCCACCGAGGTTACGCCGGTGATGTAGGCGCGTGAACCGCCGGAACCGAACGGCGGCGGTTTGATGTCGGTGGTCAGGCAATGCACGATCTTGCTCACTGCCTGCACGTGCAGGCCCTGTTTCGAACGGCTGACGTCGGTGACGATCAGGCAGCCGCCGTTCGGGTCCTCCAGCGGCCGCTCGCCGATGGCGCGGCTCAGGTCGATCACCGACAGCGAAGCGCCGCGCAGGGTGGCGATGCCTTTGACGTGCGGGTGCGACTCCGGCAGCTTGGTCAGCGGCGGGCAGGGGATGATTTCACTGACCTTCAGCAGGTTGATCGCCATCAGCTTGCCGCTGCGCAAGGTAAACAGCAGAAGCGAAAGTGAATCTGCGCGGGCTTTGTTGGAAGACATAAAAACCTTCTGTGGAAAAAGGTGATGGGCGAGAGTGGAAATCGCCAGAAACTATTGATGCCGGGTTATCGGCGTCAAAAGGTTGGGCTTTAGGTTAGTTGTCGGGTGGCTTTGAGATCCAGAGCCCCTCACCCCAGCCCTCTCCCGGAGGGAGAGGGGGCCGACCGAGGTGTCTGGCGTTGTACATCGACCTGAATGACCGAGTCGATCTGGATTCAGTAAAGATCGTTCACGTCGGCGGATTTCTGCAATATCCCCCAATCAGTCCCCTCTCCCTCAGGGAGAGGGCTAGGGTGAGGGTGTGCTTTTAGCCTTTCATCCCCAACCGCTTGGCCATCCGCGCCAGATTCGCCCGGTCCAGCCCCAGTTCACGCGCGGCACTGGCCCAGTTGTCCTGATTGCGCTCAAGCGCCGCGCTGATCAACTGCCGCTGATACTGCTCGGTGGCGGTGCGCAGGTCACCGCTGATCAATGGCAGGGCGGCAGTCGCTTCGGACGGCACCGACGAGTTATCCACAACCTCGCGCGGCAGATCGAGGTCCATCGCGCTCAGGCTGAGAATCTTCGGCCGCACCTTGCAGTTGCCCAGCGCCTTCAGTGCGCTGCGTCCGATCAAGTGTTCCAGTTCCCGCACGTTGCCCGGCCAGGTGTAAGCCAGCAGCGCCTCCTGGGCGTCGCTGTTCAGGCGCAGGCTGTTGAGGCCCATGCGCGAGCGGTTCTGTTCCAGGAAATAACCGCTGAGCAACAACACATCGCGGCCCCGGTCACGCAGCGCCGGCACCCGCAACGGGTAGACGCTGAGGCGATGGTAGAAGTCGGCGCGGTAGCGGCCGCTGCGCACTTCTTCAGCCAGGTCGCGGTTGGTCGCGGCGATCAGGCGCACGTCGACCTGGTGTTCCTTGTCCGAACCCAGACGTTGCAACTGGCCGCTCTGCAATACCCGCAACAGCTTGGCCTGGACGGTCAGCGACAACTCGCCGACTTCATCCAGAAACAGTGTGCCGCCGTTGGCCAGTTCGAACTTGCCGCGCCGGTCGCTGGTGGCGCCGGTGAAGGCGCCGCGCACGTGGCCGAACAGTTCGCTTTCCACCAGCGTGTCCGGCAGGGCCGCGCAGTTGAGGCTGATGATCGGTTTGTCGGCGCGCTTGGAGGCAGCGTGGATCGCCTGGGCCACCAGTTCCTTGCCGACTCCGGTTTCGCCAGTGATCAACACGGTCAGGTCGCTGCCGCCGACCAGATTGATTTCTTCCACCAGCCGTTTGTGGGCCTTGCTCTGGCCGATCATTTCACGGTTTTGCTGACCGCTGGCCTGACGATAAACCTCGGCGCGCTGGTGCTCGTCTTCAGCGCGAATCGCCAGACGCTCGATGCGTTCAGCGGCATTCACAGTGGCCGATGCGAGACTGGCGAAGGCTTGCAGGGCGTCGAGCTCGATCGGTTCGAAACGCTCGGGATCGAGGGCGTCGAGAGTAATCAGGCCCCAAAGCTTTTCATCGACGAACAACGGACAGCCGAGGCAGTCGTGAACTTCAAGATGATCGTCGAGGCCGTCGACCAATCCGTCATACGGATCGGGCAAGTCGCTGTCGGCGGCGAAACGCGTTGGCCCTTCGCCGGCCAGCAGCACTTCGAAGCGCGGGTGTTCGCTGACCTTGAAGCGTCGACCAAGAGTGTCGGTGCTCAAGCCATCCACCGCCAGCGGCACCAGCCATTCACCGTCGAGGCGCAACAGTGCGGCGGCATCGCAGGGCAGCAGGGCGCGCATGGCTTCGAGCAGGCGCCGATAGCGCTCGCCTTCGGGCAGTTCGCGGGACAGGTCGGAGACCAGTGGGAGCAGGGCGGTGAGCAATGATTTGGCGGACATGGGCTTGTAGTCAAAGAGACACGTTGTAGTCGAAGCGACTATAGAGGCACTTGTGTCGATCTGACTACATAATTTTCAAGCTATTGATTTGTATAGAAAAAATAGTTGGCACGAATACTGGAATGGATAAGGCACTTTTAGAGAAAGCTCAGGAGTCACCCTTATGCTTAGCATCCAGGATCGTGCCATCGTCAAATCCACTGTGCCTCTGCTGGAAAGCGGCGGCGAAGCGCTGATCACCCATTTCTACCGCATGATGCTCTCCGAGTACCCGGAAGTCCGCCCGCTGTTCAACCAGGCCCACCAGGCCAGCGGTGACCAGCCCCGCGCCCTGGCCAACGGCGTGTTGATGTACGCCCGCCACATCGATCAACTCGACCAGTTGGGCGATCTGGTGGCAAAGATCATCAACAAGCACGTGGCCCTGCAGATCCTGCCGGAACACTACCCGATCGTCGGCACCTGCCTGTTGCGCGCCATCTCCGAAGTACTCGGCGAAGAAATCGCCACGCCGGAAGTGATGAACGCCTGGGGCGCAGCCTACGGTCAGTTGGCCGATATCCTGATCGGCGCCGAAACCGCCATTTATGACCAGAAAGAGCAAGCCGTCGGCGGCTGGCGCGGGGCGCGGGAGTTCATCGTCGCGGCCAAGGTCGAGGAGAGCGCGGAAATCATTTCGTTCTACTTCGAGCCGGCGGACAAGGGCCCGATCCTCGCAGCCGAGCCAGGCCAGTACATCGGCATGAAGCTGATCCTCGACGGCGAAGAAATCCGCCGCAATTACTCGCTTTCGGCCCTGGCCAACAAAGGTCAGTACCGCATCAGCGTCAAACGCGAACCGGGCGGCCGTGCCTCCAATTACCTGCACGATCAACTGCATGTCGGCGCGAGCATTCAGCTGTTCCCGCCATCGGGCGAATTCACCCTGACTGCCAGCGACAAGCCGCTGGTGCTGATCAGCGGCGGCGTCGGCATCACTCCGACTTTGGCGATGCTGGAAGCGGCGCTGGAAACCGAGCGTCCGGTGTACTTCATCCACAGTGCGCGCAACGGCAGCGTGCACGCGTTCCGTGACTGGATCGACGGGCTGGCCGCGCGTCATCCGCAGCTCAAGCGCTTCTATTGCTACGCCGAAGATGATGGTGTGAGCCCGGCGGCGGACAAGGTCGGGTTGTTGAGCGAGGAGCAACTGGGCGAGTGGCTGCCGGCGGAGCGTGATGTGGACGCTTACTTCCTCGGGCCGAAAGGCTTCATGGGGGCGATCAAGCGTCACCTGAAGGCGCTGGGTGTGCCTGAGAAGCAGAGCCGGTATGAGTTCTTCGGGCCGGCTGCTGCTCTGGAATAATTCGGAACCGAGTCGCCTCTATCGCGGGCAAGCCCGCTCCCACAGGATTTGAGTTCGACACGGCCCTTGTGGGAGCTGGCTTGCCAGCGATTGGCCGTTACACGGCCCTGATTCTTAAATTCTGTTTAAAGGTTAATCGTTTCTTAACCGGTTTATCGTTTATTCCCCGATGCTGATGATAGGCGCTCGTTCGTTTACATGATCAGGATCGCCCCCATGTCGCACTTCGCCTCTTCCCGTCGTTTCAGCCTGGCCACTTTGGGCCTGTCGGTTGCCTTGTTGTCCAGTCCGTTCGCGTTCGCCGAATCCACCTTGATCGAACCCCAGACCCTGATCGTCGATCAGAGCCTGCCCAAGGCCCAGCGTGATGCGATGGAACTGGCGGCGCGGCGTTACGGCAGTTTCTGGAACACGGGTGAAGAGGCGTTGGCCACCGCCGCCCTGTCGCCGCAGTTCGTCGACAAGACCCCGCCGGAAGGCCGGGTGCAGGGGCCGACCGGGCCGCTGCTGGCGTCGAAGTTCTTTCGCACGGCGGTGCCGGACGTGAGTTGCGAGATCGAGCAAATGATCGTCGCCGGGGATCGCGTGGTGGTGCATCTGCACTTTCGCGGGCATTTCACCGGCACGTTCAAGGCTCTCAAAGGGCAGGGCCAGCGTGTAGACTTCCGGGCAACCGATATCTATCAGATCGACAACGGTCGCATCGCGGCCAATTGGCATATCGAAGACAACATCAGCCTGATGGCGCAACTGCAAGCGCAGCCGCCGGCCAGCTGAACCATGGACATGAAAGGGAAACGCGATGAGCGAGGAAACGATTCGATTGGGACGTGAGCGGCGCTATCTGGTGTTGCTGGGCATCATCTGCCTGGCGCTGATCGGCGGCGCGCTGTACATGCAGATCGTGCTGGGCGAGGCGCCGTGCCCGCTGTGCATCCTGCAGCGTTATGCGTTGCTGCTGATCGCGCTGTTCGCGTTCATCGGCGCGGCCATGCGCACCCGACGCAGCATCACGGTGTTCGAGGTGCTGGTGGTGATTTGTGCCATCGCCGGCGCCGGTGTCGCCGGGCATCACGTGTACACCCAGTTCTATCCGGCGGTGAGCTGCGGCATCGATGTATTGCAACCGATCGTCGATGACCTGCCGCTGGCAAAGATCTTCCCGCTGGGCTTCCAGGTCGACGGTTTCTGCTCGACGCCGTACCCGCCGATCCTCGGCCTGTCGCTGGCGCAATGGGCACTCGTGGCCTTCGTGCTGGTGGTGATCCTGGTGCCGCTGCTGACCTCGCGTAACCGAAAAGCGTTGCGCTGAATCAACTTTTCGGCGCGTGCGCCGATAAACCAAACGCCTCGATTTGCGGTGACGCAGATCGAGGCGTTTTGCATTTCAGGGTCTGTGTGAAAACACCGTGACGAACGGCAAGGAAGGGTGCGACAGGTGTGCGACATGTTGTCACACAGGCCGTGTCGCAGCTCGTTTCACAGGCCCGGATTGGAGTGCTGTTACAAAAAAGGATTGGTCTGTTTCAGCGTTTTTCGGTTTTTGCACGCGTGTGCCGGATCAGGCAGTTTTAACAGACTCCGGCAGATGGCCAAAAGCCTTGGCATATCGGGCTTTGCGCGGATCGCGCCGTGGGAAAAAGCCCTCGAAGCTGTCTGAACTGAGGCCGATAGACCTACATTTTTTGGTGTTTTTGTTGAGAATCGATTTCGATAACATGCGGAACTTTTGCAAAAACGGTGATGGATTGTTGCTCGGAGCGATAAAAATTATTTCGGGATAAGACATGGTGTATAGGGCGCTACCTATCTACAATCGCCCGCACTGAATTC
This sequence comes from Pseudomonas sp. GW456-12-10-14-LB2, assembly GCF_002884345.1. Taxonomy (NCBI): domain Bacteria; kingdom Pseudomonadati; phylum Pseudomonadota; class Gammaproteobacteria; order Pseudomonadales; family Pseudomonadaceae; genus Pseudomonas; species Pseudomonas sp. GW456-12-10-14-LB2. The sequence continues at coordinate 64,331 of NZ_POHV01000004.1, read as the reverse complement.
CCGGCACTGTTCAGCCTTTATTAAGGAGGCGAGCAGGAAGTCGGGTGTCGAGCAGCCGAGAGGCTTGCGAGACACCCAGGTGTCGGTGCCTTCCAACTTTCCGCACCAAATGGAATTGGTCTGTAACAAGGCCTTTGACCACGAATTCGAATAAGAACTGACCGCTGTCCCAGGTTTTGTCGAGCGTCTGACGCGCGACGGGCGGCCCTTATTCAATCCAAAGAAAATGCCAACCCTTGGCAGGGTGAAGTGTTGGCGATCAAAACCCAACTGCATTGCGCAAGCTGCTTTAGAGGTCGTGAGATGAGTAAAAACAGGTACCCCAGATTACTAGGCCTAGTGCCGCTGCTCGGCACGTTGTTGCTGGGAGGCTGCAACATGACCTTGCTCAATCCAACGGGCCAGGTCGGCCTGGAACAGCGCAACCTGATCATCACCGCCACGCTGCTGATGCTGTTGGTCGTTGTGCCGGTCATCGTCATGACCTTCCTGTTCGCCTGGAAGTACCGCGCCTCGAACAAGAACGCCGTCTACACCCCGAAATGGTCGCACTCGACCAAGATCGAAGTGGCAGTCTGGACCATCCCGGTCCTGATCATCATTGCCCTGGGTTACATCACCTACAAGTCGACCCACTCGCTGGATCCGTATCGTCCGATCGAATCCGACGTCAAGCCTGTGACCATCGAAGTGGTCGCGCTGGACTGGAAGTGGCTGTTCATCTATCCGGAACAAGGCATCGCCACGGTCAACAAGATCGTGTTCCCGGCGCACACCCCGGTTAACTTCCGGATCACTTCGGACGCGGTGATGAACTCGTTCTTCATCCCGGGCCTGGGCGGCCAGATCTACGCGATGGCGGGCATGACCACCAAGCTGCACCTGATCGCTGACCGCAACGCTGAAATGGACGGTATCTCCGCCAACTACAGCGGCGCTGGTTTCACCGGTATGAAATTCAAAGCGATCGCAACTTCTCAGGAAGATTTCGACGCCTGGGTAAGTGAAGTCAAAAAGGCACCTAAACAGCTTGAAGCCGCTGAATACGCAGCCCTTGCCAAGCCAAGCCAGAACAATCCAGTCGAGCTCTACTCCTCGGTCACGCCGAACCTGTTCCAGACCATCGTCGACAAGTACGAAGGCATGAAACCGGGCAAGCCGCTGAAGCACGAGAAGAAAGAGAAAGAAGTGGCGGCAACGGATATGGACTCGAATTCGCATTCAGCTGCCGGGGCAGAGGAGTAAACGATGTTTGGTAAATTAAGTTGGGAAGCGATCCCTTTCCACGAGCCGATCGTGATGGTCACCATCTCGATGATCGCGCTCGGTGGTCTGGCGTTGTTCGCTGCAATCACCTACTTCAAGAAGTGGACTTACCTGTGGACCGAGTGGCTGACGTCGGTCGACCACAAGAAAATCGGCGTGATGTACATCATCGTCGCCATGGTCATGCTGCTGCGCGGTTTTGCCGACGCCATCATGATGCGTACCCAGCTGGCCATGGCCACCGAGGGTTCGCCTGGCTACCTGCCACCTGAACACTATGACCAGATCTTCACCGCTCACGGTGTGATCATGATCATCTTCATGGCGATGCCATTCTTCACCGGCCTGATGAACCTTGCAGTGCCGCTGCAGATCGGCGCGCGTGACGTTGCGTTCCCGTTCCTGAACTCCCTGAGCTTCTGGCTGCTGGTATCCGGCGTCGTGCTGATCAACCTGTCCCTGGGCGTCGGCGAATTCGCCAAGACCGGCTGGGTTGCCTATCCACCGCTGTCGGGTCTGCAATACAGCCCTGGCGTGGGGATGGACTACTACATCTGGGCGCTACAGCTATCGGGTCTGGGTACAACGTTAACGGGGGTCAACTTCCTCGCGACCGTGCTGAAAATGCGTACCCCAGGCATGAAACTGATGGACATGCCGATCTTCACCTGGACCTGCACCTGGGCAAACGTTCTGATCGTGGCTTCGTTCCCGATCCTGACCGCTACCCTGGCACTGCTGACCCTTGACCGTTACATGGATTTCCACATTTTCACCAATGAACTTGGTGGCAATCCAATGATGTACGTCAACCTGTTCTGGGCATGGGGCCACCCTGAGGTTTACATCCTGATCCTGCCGGCGTTCGGCATTTTCTCGGAAGTCATCTCGGCCTTCACCGGCAAGAAACTGTTCGGCCACCACTCGATGATCTACGCCTCGGGCGCGATCTCGGTACTGGGCTTCATGGTTTGGCTGCACCACTTCTTCACCATGGGTTCGGGTGCCAGCGTCAACGCCTTCTTCGGTCTGGCGACGATGCTGATTTCCATCCCGACGGGTGTGAAACTGTTCAACTGGCTGTTCACCATCTACCAGGGCCGTCTGCGCTTCACCAGCCAGGTTCTGTGGACCCTGGGCTTCATGGTGACCTTCGCCATCGGCGGTATGACCGGCGTACTGCTGGCCATTCCGGGTGCTGACTTCGTTCTGCACAACAGCCTGTTCGTGATCGCTCACTTCCACAACGTGATCATCGGCGGCGCGGTATTCGGCTACATCGCAGGCTTCGGCTTCTACTTCCCGAAAGCGTTCGGCTTCAAGCTGCACGAAGGCTGGGGTAAAGCAGCGTTCTGGTTCTGGATCTCGGGCTTCTTCGTCGCGTTCATGCCGCTCTACGCTCTGGGCTTCATGGGCATGACCCGTCGTCTGAACGCCACCACCAACCCTGAGTGGGTACCGTACCTGTACGTTGCCATGTTCGGTGCGGTGATGATTGCTGTGGGTATCGCCTGCCAGCTGATCCAGCTGTACGTGTCGGTGCGTGACCGCAACAAGCCGGAAAACATGTGCGAACACGGTGACCCGTGGAATGCCCATACCCTGGAATGGTCGACCTCGTCGCCACCTCCGTTCTACAACTTCGCTGTACTGCCAAAAGCAGACTGCATCGATCCGTTCACCGAGGCCAAGGAAAACGGTACTGCGTACAAGGCTCCGGCCAAGTACGAACCGATCCACATGCCGAACAACACCGCCACTGGCGTGGTGATGGGCGCACTGCTGACCGTGTTCGGTTTCGCGATGATCTGGCACATCTGGTGGTTGGCGATCGCCAGCCTGGCCGGCACTGTCATCTACTTCGTGATTCACGCAGCACGTGACGATCAGGGCTACATGGTGCCGGTTGAAACAATCGAGCGCATCGAAGCCGAGCAGCACAAGCGTCTGGTAGCGGCCGGGAAGATCCCTGCTTCCGCAACCCGTGTTGAAACCAAGTTGGAACAGGCTTAAACAATGTCGAACTTAGTGACCAATGCTGGACACGCCCATGGTCATGACCATGGGCACGATGACCATCACCACGACTCGGGCGAGATGACCGTATACGGTTTCTGGCTCTACCTGATGACCGACTGCATTCTGTTTGCGTCGATCTTCGCGGTGTACGCGGTACTGGTAAACAACGTCGCCGGTGGCCCGTCGGGCCACGACATCTTCGAACTGCCATACGTGCTGGGCGAAACCGCTCTGCTGTTGTTCAGTTCGATCACCTACGGCTTCGCCATGCTGGCGTTGTACAAAGGTAAGAAGCAGCAGGTTCTGGGCTGGTTGTTCATGACCTTCCTGCTCGGTGCAGGCTTCATCGCCATGGAGATCAACGAGTTCCACCTGCTGATCTCCGAGGGCTTCGGTCCTAGCCGTTCGGGCTTCCTGTCGGCGTTCTTCACGCTGGTCGGTACCCACGGTCTGCACGTGTCCGCCGGTCTGATCTGGATGGGCATCATGATGTACCAGGTCAACAAGCACGGCCTGACGGCGACCAACAAGACCCGTCTGAGCTGCCTGAGCCTGTTCTGGCACTTCCTGGACGTGGTGTGGATCTGCGTATTCACCGTTGTTTACCTGATGGGGACCCTGTAATGGCTAATGCACACTCCCATGACAGCCATGATGCTGGCCACGGCAGCGTAAAGTCGTACGCCATTGGCTTCATCCTGTCGGTAATCCTGACCGTCATCCCGTTCGGCCTGGTGATGTTCCCGACCCTGCCGAAGTCGACGACGCTGGCAATCGTCCTGCTGTTCGCCGTGATCCAGGTGATCGTTCACCTGTATTACTTCCTGCACCTGGACCGTTCCATCGCTCAACGTAACAACGTGATTGCGTTCGTCTTTACGGCCATCGTGATCGTGCTGCTGGTCGGGCTGTCGCTGTGGATCATGTTCAGCATCCACACCTACATGATGGCGAAGTGAGGTAAACCCGATGTCGCTCAAGCACTTTATCCAAATCACCAAACCGGGGATCATTTTCGGTAACGTGCTTTCTGTGGCAGGCGGGTTCTTCCTGGCCTCGAAAGGGCATGTCGATCTGGCCGTGTTTCTGGCAGCCATGATCGGCACTTCCCTGGTTGTGGCCTCCGGTTGCGTGTTCAACAACTGCATCGACCGCGACATCGACCTGAAGATGGAACGCACCAAGAACCGGGTGCTGGTCCAGGGCTTGATCTCCCTGAAACTGGCCCTGGTCTATGCGACCGTCCTGGGTGTCGCCGGCGTTGCGTTGCTGTACAAGGTGGCCAACCCGTTGGCTGCCCTGTTCGCCGTGATCGGCTTCATCATCTACGTCGGCTTCTACAGCCTGTACCTCAAGCGCAAGTCGGTTCACGGCACGCTGGTGGGCAGTCTGTCGGGCGCCATGCCGCCGGTGATCGGTTACGTGGCCGTGACCAACAGCTTCGACATGGCCGCGCTGACCCTGCTGGTGATGTTCAGCCTGTGGCAGATGCCGCATTCCTACGCCATCGCGATCTTCCGCTTCAACGATTACCTGGCCGCATCGATTCCGGTGCTGCCAGTGAAGCGCGGGATCCAGGTGGCCAAGAAGCACATCCTGATCTACATCCTGGCCTTCCTCGTGGCGACCTTGATGCTGACCTTCAGCGGTTACGCCGGCATGAGCTACCTCGCCGTCGCCGCGGCCATGGGCATGTACTGGCTGTACATGGCCTGGACCGGCTACAAGGCGGTGGATGACACGGTCTGGGCACGCAAGCTGTTCGTGTTCTCGATCTTCACCATCACCGCGTTGAGCGTCATGATGTCCCTGGACTTCAAGGTGCCGACCGAGCTGCTGCTGACGTACGCGCCGTAAGGTTCGAACGTTGTACGAGAAACCCCGTTCATCGAGAGATGAGCGGGGTTTTTTGTTGCTCGGATGATGGAGAAACGACGCCCTTTGTCGCGAACGGACTCTCTCCCAAAAGGGTGGGGTTATCAGCCATTCCCTCGAAACGACTAGCTAGAAATCGACAGGTTGCGGTCGATAGGCAAAAGCCCTAGATTCGGATCCAACTACATGCATCGATCTAGAGGCTGGGCGAAATGACTGAGAGGATGACCTGCGACGAGCGATTCATTGCCCTGGCAAAAGAGCTGAACTACGACATCAATGGCGAGAACACGGTGGGTGGCAATTACGCGCCGTTGATCCGTCATCGCGATGAGATCTACATCAGCGGCATGGTGCCGCGCACCGAGGGCAAGATTCAGTATCCGGGGCGGGTGGGGCAGGAGTTGACGCTCAAGGATGCGCAGGCCGCGGCGAGTATCAGCGCGATGCGGTGTCTGGCCTTTATCGTCGATGCAGTCGGTTCGCTGGACAAGGTCCGGTCGTTGTTGCGGGTCACGGTGTACGTGAAGTCCACGCCGGATTTCGTCGACCTCAGCGAAGTCGCCAACGGTGCATCGGACGTATTCAGTTATGTGTTGGGCGATGTCGGGCGCCATACCCGCACCACCGTCGGTGTCTATCAGTTGCCGAAAAACGCAGCCATCGAAGTCGACATGATTGCCGCCGTGCACCCATCGGCATAACCGCCAATCTGCGGACAACAAAAAGCCCCGCCTGAATGTCAGAGCGGGGCTTTTTCGTCAGCGCCGGTGTTACTGGGCGGCGATGCTGTAACCGTCGAACGCGGTCTGCTGTTGCAGGGCGGTGATGATGTTCTTGCGGTTGATTGCGTGCTCGGTGCCGGCGTTGTCGACGAAGGTTTCGCCTTCGATTTCCGCATCGTCGCCTTCACCGACGAAGGTGAAGCCGAGGAATTCCAGTGCCTCGCGATCCACGCTCAGGCGCGAGCGCGGTGTGCGCATTGGCAGGGTCACGCTGATGCCGTCCTTGCTGATGCTGAACACTTCAACGTCTTTCTTGGCGCGTGCGGCCTTGCTCTTGCCGCCGCTCGGGTTGCTGATCGCCTGGTGGGTCTGGTTCAGAACCTTGAGGGCCAGGCCATAGACGATTTCCTGGAACGCCGGATCGTCCTTGAAGCTGGACAGGATGCGGCTGATCGGGAATTTGCTGCTCAGATCTTCGAGGGCGGCGATGTCGGCGGCTTCGGCGTCCTTCAGGCGCTTGAGTTCGCCCATCAGCTCATAGGCCTGGTCGTCATCGAAGCGGTCGTGGGCCTGACGGATCGCGGCGCGCAGTTCGCGGATCTGATCGCTTTCGCGGCTCGACTGGAACGCGTCCAGCACCATCTCGCTGATGATCTTCGCCTGTGGGATGTGTTGTGAAAGATTGATGGAGTTTTCGTATTCCGCTTTGGACGACAGAGTGACTACGGATTCAGCGGTGTTGAAATCGGACATTGAAATTTCACTACTTTTTTAACTTGAGATGAGACGAGAAAGCGCTGGGGGCTTTTTCAGGCCGACTAATTTAGGGGAGCGCGGCAGCGTTGTCACGGAGCAAGGGGCCGGTGGTGCCGATTATTTATCCGGATGATTTGTGTTGAGCGACCTGGCACCGCGAGCGCTGTGCCTTATTCATTGGCGACGACATTCCTCGGCAACCGCCCGGACGCCAGAGCACGCAGTGTCCAGTAGAGCTTCAACGAGCGGGTGCTGATCAGGCCGCACAAGAACCCCGAAATAATCGACTTGAGCAACAGCAGGTCCGGGGACGCGAAACGCTCCGGATGCACGTCATGCTGATAATTGAAGTAGTAGTTCGCAGAAAAGAACATCAGGTACATGATCAGGATTTTTGCCGTGCCCGGCATGATCAGGCCTGTCGCGGAGTCGTCGAGCACCACGCCCCGGCGGGAGAACACCAGCCAGGCCGAGAGACCGCCCAGCAACAGCGCGCCGAACCAGGTGCTGAAAAACAAGGCCGGGTTGATCGACAGGTTCAGGGAGTACAGCGACCACGCCAAAAACGCCGGGGGTGTTATCAGCATAGAGGCACGGCTTTCGCGTCGGGGAGAAAACGACTTGATGCCGAAATAAACCACCACCAGAAAAATCAGGTAAACCCGTAGCGGAGTGTTTTGCAGAATCGTGAGCATTGCGCAGCATCCATGCTGGAAAAGGAGGAGGGTGGAGCATAGCCGGGGTCACAGTAACCGTCGGCTATTTCAGCCGCAAACGCTCCATCGCGATCACCGACGTTTCAAATCCCAGGCTGGCGAAAAACGCTTCGGCGCCTTCGCGCCCGGCACGCAGGACCCAGGTAATGTCGGTGTTGTCGCCCATTACATGTTCGACCAGCGCCCGCCCGATGCCCGCGCGCCGATGTTGCCCGTCGACCACGACCATCGACAGGTAACCGTTGGACAAGCCATCGGTGATGCCACGGGCGAAACCGACAATTTGCTGGCCGCTCAATGCCACAGCGCTGCGCTGAGAGTTCTGAACAAGCTGTGCGAAATGTTCGGCGGTGCCGGTGCGATGGCCCCAGCCGTGCGCCTCCAGAAACTGCCTTGCTGCCTCCACTTCCGTGGGCAGAAGGTCGCGTATTGAAATGTCTTTGTTCATTCGTTGATTCCGTCCTTGGTGTATTTCCAACAGTAGCCGCGTTGCTTACGGTCTGCCCCACATCTGCATGGCGAACTCGACGAAGCGACGCAGTTTAGGCAACCGATAGCGATCCGGCGCGTAAAGCAGATGCATCGGGCGGTTCGGCGGCTGATAGTCCGGCATCACCACGACCAGTTTGCCGTCGCGCAGATCCTGTTCCACCAGTGCGTCCGGCAGCATCACGATGCCCATGCCGGTGCGCGCGGCCTGATGCAGGCCGGCGGAGCTGTTGATCAGCATCGGGCCTTTGACGTCGACCATGATTTCTCCCTCCGGGCCGCTGAGGCGCCACTGTTTTTCCACCGATTGCCAGTCGTCACCGGCAGGGTAGGCGAAGGACAGGCAGTCGTGCTGACGCAGTTCTTCGGGCGTGAGCGGCATGCCGCGTCGAGCCACGTATTCCGGGGAGGCGCAGACGGTCAGGGTGTAGTCGATCAGCGGGCGGGCGATCAGGTTGGACTGGTCGAAGTGGCCCAGTCGGAAGGCCACGTCGAGACCGCTTTCCAGCAAATCCGGACGGCGGTTGGTCAGGATCACGTCGAGTTTGACCTGCGGACATTGCAGGGAAAACTCACTGAGCGCCGGGGCCAGACGTTCAACGCCAAAGGTCAGCGGCGCAGTAACCCGCAGAATGCCGCGCGGTTCATCAAGCGTCTGCTCGGCGAGGCGTTCGGAGTCGGCGACCAGACCTAACACCTCCAGGCAGCGCTGATAGTAGACGCTGCCGAACTCGGTCAGCCGCTGGCGGCGGGTGGTGCGTTGCAACAGTTGCACGCCGAGCCGTTGCTCCAGCGCCCGCAGGTGATTGCCCACCATGGTCGTGGACATTTCGCACTGCAGCGCGGCCGCCGTCATGCTGCCGGACTCCACCACCTTGACGTACACGCTCATCGACTGGAACAAATCCATTATCAAGCCCGGCTTTTAAATGATTGAAGTTTTGCCGAGTTTATCCAGTTCAGGTGGATAACCATACTGCCAGCACCTCTCACCTCGCTGGAGTTTGCCGACATGACCGCCGCCCTGATGAACACCTATCAACCGCTGGACTTGAGCTTCATCAAAGGCCTGGGCACCCGACTCTGGGATCAGGCGGGCCGGGAATATCTGGACGCAGTGGCAGGCGTGGCGGTGACCAATGTCGGTCACTCGCACCCGCGCATCGTGTCGGCGATCAGCGAGCAGGCGGGATTGCTGCTGCACACCTCCAATCTCTACAGCATCGACTGGCAACAATCGCTGGCGCAGAAGCTGACGCGGCTGGCGGGGATGGAGCGGGCGTTTTTCAACAACTCCGGTGCCGAGGCCAACGAAACCGCGCTGAAACTGGCGCGCCTGTACGGCTGGCGCAAAGGTATCGAACAGCCGCTGGTGGTGGTGATGGCCAACGCATTTCATGGCCGTACCCTCGGCACCTTGTCCGCCAGCGATGGCCCGGCGGTGCGCCTGGGCTTCAATGACTTGCCGGGGGATTTCGTCAAAGTGCCGTTTGGCGATCTTCAGGCGCTGGAACAGGTGCAGCGCAAACATGGCCAGCGGATCGTGGCGATTCTGGTGGAGCCGATCCAGGGTGAAAGCGGCGTGCAACTCGCGCCGCCCGGCTACCTCAAGGCCCTGCGTGAATTGTGCGATCGCCACGCCTGGCTGCTGATGCTCGACGAAATCCAGACCGGCATCGGCCGCACCGGCCGCTGGTTTGCGTTCCAGCACGAAGGCATCGTTCCCGACGTCATGACCCTCGCCAAGGGACTGGGCAACGGCGTGCCTATCGGCGCCTGCCTGGCACGGGGCCGGGCGGCCGATCTGTTCACCCCCGGCAGCCATGGCAGCACTTTCGGCGGCAATCCACTGGCGTGCCGGGTGGGTTGCACCGTGCTCGAGATCATTGAGGAACAAGGCCTGCTGGAAAATGCCAGGGTCCAAGGCGAGCGCCTGCTGACCCGCTTGCGCGCAGAGCTGGCGGACAATCCGAATGTGCTGGCGATTCGTGGGCAAGGGCTGATGATCGGCATCGAACTCAAACAGCCGGTCCGCGACCTGACATTGATTGCGGCACGGGATCATGGACTGCTGATCAACGTCACTCGCGGCAAGACGATTCGGTTGCTGCCGCCGCTGACGATTGATGAGCGGGAGGTGGGGATGATTGTCAGAGGGGTGGCTCGGGCGTTGGGCGAAAGCTGATTGTCCCGGTTGCGTCTGAAATGGCTGCCGTTTTACCGGCAGCCATTTTTATTTAATCAGGATAATCCGACAAATCCGGCGCCAGCATCCGGGTCTTCGGTGCGCCGTTCGCGTTGTGCTGGATGATGTCTTTCGGTTGCCCCTGTTGATTGAAAAACACCTGGCCGATCCCCGCCGAATTCCACAACCGTTCACCCGCTTCGGCGTGTTCCGGCACGTACGGGACGATGCGCATGCGGCGGCGTTTGGTGAGCCAGTTGAGGGGCGAACGCGGTGAGTAGAGCCAGCGATTTAGGCGGTCGAACCATTCCAGCAGGGTGGGCGGGAACTCGTTTTTGATGCCGCTGCTGGTGATCTGCCAGATGCGCGGGCCGGCCTTGCGGTGTCGGATCAGGACTTCGTAGACGAAGGAATAATGCACGTCGCCTGACAGCACCACGTAGCTGCCCGGTGTACGCGAGTGTCGGAAAATGTTCAGGATCACCTGGGCTGCGCCGCGATGGGCCATCCAGTTTTCTGCGTCCACCAGCAGTGGATAACCGCACCAGCTGAATACTCGCTGCACGGTTTCGATCAGCTTCACACCGAAGATCGGTGCCGGCGAAACGATGATCGCCGAAGGGTGGTCGAGCAGTTCCTGCTGCAGTTCGCTCAAGGCTTCCCAGTCCAGCAGGCCCGACGGTTGCTTGAGCGCCATTTCGCTGCGCCAGCGTCGGGTGCGGGTGTCGAGCACCACCAGCGCCGGGCTGCTCGGCAATACGAAATGCCACTGCTGAAAGCGCAGCAAATCCTCAATCAATTCGTCCTGCGCGGGAGCGTCGAGATAGCGGTCGTCACCGCTGGCGCTCAGGCCTCGGGTTTTCTCCAGTACTGCGCTGAATGCATCCGGATTATTGCCCCAGCCCTGACACAACATGTAGGCGATCAACGCGTTGCCGATGATGCGCTTGGAGAACGGGTGGCCGTAGGCCGTTTCCTCCCATTGCGCGGACAGGTTCCAGTCGTCGGTGATGTCGTGGTCATCGAAGATCATCAGGCTCGGCAAGTGCGCCAAGGCCCTGGCCACCTGGCCGAGACCGGCCTTGAAACCGTCGATGCGGGTCTGTTCGAGGGCGTAGCGCTTGAGGCGTTCCGGCGTCAGCGCTGGCGGCTGCGGATTGACCAGTGTCCAGGGCGTTGGCGACCACACCAGCAAATACATGGCCATGACTTCGGCGAACGTCACAAGGTGATTGTCGGCGCTGCTGCTGGTGAAAATCGGCTTGCGCGCACCGCCGAAGAAACGCTCGCGCAATGTCTCGTTGCTTTCGAGTGCCGGCAGCAGATCTGCACGATGGTAGTAGCTGGCCGGGTGTTCGTAGAGTTTGGCGCTGTCGCTGACCACCGCGCCTTCGAGGTGCTCACCGAACAGACCGAGGCGATCGATCAGGGCATGAATCGCCCGCAACATCGGACCGGCAACATCGTCGGCGTAAACCTGATCGCCGCTCATCATCAACAGGGCGGGACGTTGCTGCGGATCGGTTTCGGCGGCCAGCAACCGATCAACGCAGAGCAGACCGTCGGTGGCCGGATGATGAGGCTTGCGGCAGGAACCGTGGAGCAACTGGTCGATGCGCGAACGCAGGACGAAGTTCGGGCTGGTGGCGTTGTCGTAGAGCAGGTGTGGCGCCCAATCGGCGATCGGTTGCTGGCCATCGATCAACAGGTCGTAGTCGATGCGGGTGTCGCAGGGCAGGGCCGTCTCGAGGGGGACATCGATCAGGTGAACAAATGCCCGGTTGCCTACCGGAATGACCGCGCATTTCCCGGCATCCAGTGGAATGTCTCCTACGCCTTGCAGGCGCAAGGTCAACGACAGCTCGCGGCTGCCGACCAGCCAAAACACTAAGCGTGTCGGTTCCAGTCGGCGCAGCAGTGGCCCGGCCAGAACAGCAGGCAACGGGCTCAGGTCATCAGGTGTCGGAGGCATCGGGGGAAAAGCTCAAGGCGCACAGGCCGGCGATGATAGCGCAGCCGGCGCCTCGAACCCTTAAACCAGGCTTAAGAGCCCGCTTTTTCCAGCTTCAGCGCCAACAGGCGCCATTCGGCAGGTGTCGCGTCGACTCTCGGCTGTTCCTTTACGGAGCAGTCGAAGCGGTACGTCACGTCGTCTCCATTCATGTTCCGCGCGGTGACGGTGTTGCTGAAGGTGTAGACCTGATCCTTGAAGCGTTGCGGCGTCAGGCTTTTGCTGTCGGCAAACCGGGCAGACGCGGGGAAGCGCAAGGTGCTGGTCACGAACGGGCTGCACATGACATACGCGAGCATCGACTTGTCGCCCTGCGCGTCGGCGCGCAATTTTTTGCTCAGCACTCTCAGGGCCTTACGCCCCTCATCGTCACTCTGGTCGATCACGGTTTGCACCGACATCGTCTTCGGCGCGCGACTGGCGTAATTCGGCAGCAACGCGGAGTCCGCTGGAGAGGGCGTGTTGTCCGGCTCGATAGCGGCGAACACCGGCGCGTCTTTCAGTGAAGCAGGGCTTGCAACCGCCTCGGCTTCCGGCAGCAGCGAGGTCGGCTCGGCTTCCCGCTGTGCCACGACGTTTTCAGTCTGCGCGGCGTCGTAGCGATGCGCCGACGGGAACAATGAAAAAGTGATCGCCAGCACCACCATCGAAACAATGAAACCGCCTGCTACACCGACCAGGTTGGCGTAAAACAGATTCCAGCTGCCGCGGTTTTTCACTACCCAGCGCCACATGAAACCCCAGGCCGCGACAAATGCCAGAAAACGCAGAAACTCCATTCGATCCTTTCCTTAAACCTGCTGAAGCCGGATATCAGCGCCGTTCCGATAACGAGCACTGAAAGATGGGCGGCAAGATATCAAAATAGATTTCTGGCGCCACAAGAACCTTCACACGCCGTGTCGATACAGATCACTTGAGCGCAAAAAACGCCAGAGCGGTAATGCCGGCCACTGTGCCGCAAAGGCCTGCCAGCAGCTGCCGCGCAATCAGGGGCTCGACTTGCGAGCGTCGGGCGACCAGCATCCATACGCCGACCAGCGCCGCGGCGGTCGTCATCATTTCCAGCAACGTGGTCGTCAGACCGGTTACGTGCGGACGGCTCGACCCGAACAGACCGATGTAGAACTCCGAGACCACCAGACCTACCAGCATGCCGCTGGCAGCGCCCAGCAGGTTGGCGAGGAACAGGTTCCAGGTGCCACGATGTTTGACCACCCACACCCACATGGTCACCCAGGCTAAAAGACAAAACGCTGCATCCATCGCACCCCTCCTTTTGAATCAGTTTCGTCAGGCCCATGGCTCCCGGGCCGACACTGGACGGCAAGATAGCAAAATAGTAGCTTCGCGCCACTTTCCTGATTCCTGTAATGGACTACTCATGTCAAAAGTCGCCCCTGCTCTACGCCTGCTGTGCGCAATCACTTTCGCCAGCGCCATGACCCCGGCATTCGCCGCCTGGAAAGAGCACCCGGAAAACAGCTGGAAGTATTACCTCGCCAATTGTCAGCGCATGCAGGAAAAAATGGCCGACGTCCAGAGCGGTCGCGTGCCCGGCGCCTTTGAGGTGATGGGCGATCTGGAGAACAGCCAGGGGAGCATGAATGAGCACCGCCCAAACCTGCCTCCCCAATACCTCGCCTCCGGGGAATTCGCTCAATGCGAAAACGTGGCGGCCGAGGCCGATGCGATGATTGCCCGTGGCAAAGCCGAGTTCGCCGACAGAATGAACCAGGCCGCCGAGCAAGGCCGGATCGCCCACCAGAACTCCCCCGAATACCAACGCGCCCGTTCACTCGGCTACAGCGATGTCGGCGAAATCTCCTTCCTCAAACTTCACGAAGACATGGACGGCGAAGCGCGCCTGAAAACCATGATGATTACCGTCGATGAAGTCTGCGGCCAATACTTTCGTGCCACGCAATATGTGAAGCCGTATGTGATCTACACCGTGCGGCCGTCGGATGGCGGGTGTGGCGAGGAAAAACGCGTGGCGATTGTCGGCGGCAGGTCGGTGGAGAAGGGTGATTACATCGATGAGCGGGGCGAGTTTCAGTATGTGGGCTGGAAGAAACTGGTGGGGGCGGATGGGTTTCCTACTGAGATTCGGGTGTTGAAGGCTCGGCGCTGACCGCAAAACAGTAACGCCGTCCAGTCACGTGTGGGGGAAGTAATTCACAGCAAGAAACAGCAGGGTCGCCATGCCGGCGACCAAGCCACACACCGCGCCGAGCAACTGACGTGCAACCGGATGTTCGGGTTGACGGCGATTGGCAATCCACAGCCATACCCCCGCCAGAACGCCCGCGCTGGTGATGAACACCACCAGACTGCGATGCAGGTTGGGTGTCGCCATCGACGTACCAATGACTGCGTCGTAAATCAGCGTGAACACAATGCCGGTAACCACGCCACTTCCGGCGCCGGCAAGGTTGGCCAGCAACAGGTTCCACTCACCCCGTTGCTTCACCACCCACAGCCAGGTTCCAGCCATCACCAGCAAGCACAACACCGCATCCATTTTGGTTCATTCCCGAGTGCGCGATAACAGAGGCGGTTGACAGGCCTCTGGCGAGTGGACGGCAAGATATCAAAATAGAAGCTGCGCGCCACTTTCTTCATCTGCGTAGCTTAAAGAATGTCCTTCAAATAACCCTTGAGCGCGAGGAGCGGCTGATCCAGCTGCTCCAGCGACTGCGCCTGACTGAAGTCGGTCGACAACTTGTGCAGCTCCCGCCCCAACGGTTTCTCGACGCCACCCAACGCATCCATCGCCAGCGCCAGGCACTCGTTCATCTTGAACTGGATCGTCTCGACATCACCCCGGCGCACCAGCAACTCGAACACGTCTTTCTGATAGTCGCCCATGACCATGTCATCCCGCAGAATCGGGCTCAGGCCTTCTTCCTCGTATGCGAGTTTCAGGGAGAACAGGGCGACGGTTTCCAGTGACGTTTCCATGGGGGTGAACCTGTGTGAGATCTCGCCGGAGGGCCAGCGGCACTTTCCGACAGACGAAAAAAAAAGGCCTTGCTAAGCAAGACCTTTTCTAATTTTGGTGCCCCGAGGGAGACTCGAACTCCCACTCCTTTCGAAAACGGATTTTGAATCCGCCGCGTCTACCAATTCCGCCATCAGGGCTCAATGGCGGCGAAGTATAGAGAGGTGCCTACCGTTGGTCAATCACGTTTCATGGTCAATTTTCGATATTTCCGCTAGACTTTCCGGCCCTGCTAGACGAACCCCATCATGCGCGTTGCTGACTTTACCTTCGAGCTTCCTGATTCGCTGATTGCCCGCCATCCTTTGGCCGAGCGTCGCGGTAGTCGCCTGTTGACCCTGGATGGGGTCAGCGGCGCCCTGGCACACCGTCAATTCACTGATCTGCTGGAGCATTTGCGCCCCGGCGATCTGATGGTGTTCAACAATACCCGGGTGATTCCGGCGCGCCTGTTCGGGCAGAAGGAGTCCGGCGGCAAGCTGGAAATCCTCATCGAACGCGTGCTCGATTCCCACCGCGTGCTGGCCCATGTGCGTTCCAGCAAGTCGCCGAAGCCGGGTTCGAAGATCCTGATCGACGGCGGCGGCGAAGCCGAGATGCTGGCGCGTCACGATGCGCTGTTCGAGCTGGGGTTTGCCGAAGAAGTGCTGCCGCTGCTTGATCGCGTCGGCCACATGCCGTTGCCTCCTTATATAGACCGCCCGGACGAAGGTTCGGATCGCGAGCGCTATCAGACCGTGTATGCCGAGAAACTCGGCGCGGTGGCGGCGCCGACCGCCGGGCTGCATTTCGATCAGACGCTGATGGAAGCGATCGCCGCCAAGGGTGTCGAGACTGCGTTCGTCACGCTGCACGTCGGCGCCGGCACGTTCCAGCCGGTGCGCGTCGAGAAGATCGAAGATCACCACATGCACACCGAGTGGCTGGAAGTCGGTCAGGACGTGGTCGATGCAGTCGCCGCTTGCCGTGAGCGCGGCGGTCGAGTCATCGCTGTCGGCACCACCAGCGTGCGTTCGCTGGAAAGCGCCGCCCGCGATGGCGTGCTCAAGCCGTTCAGCGGCGACACCGACATCTTTATCTTCCCGGGCCGGCCGTTCCACGTGGTCGATGCCTTGGTCACCAATTTCCATTTGCCCGAATCCACGCTGTTGATGCTGGTTTCGGCATTCGCCGGTTATCCGGAAACCATGGCTGCCTACAAAGCCGCGGTCGATAACGGATACCGCTTTTTCAGCTACGGTGATGCGATGTTCATCACCCGTAATCCCGCGCCGCGCGGCCCAGAGGAAACAGTATGAGTCGCACCTGTCGTATGTCGTTCGAGTTGCTTGCCACCGATGGCAAGGCTCGTCGTGGTCGTCTGACCTTCCCTCGTGGCACCGTCGAGACCCCGGCCTTCATGCCGGTGGGCACCTACGGCACGGTCAAGGGCATGTTGCCGCGTGACATCGTCGCCACGGGTGCGGAGATCATTCTGGGCAACACCTTCCACCTGTGGCTGCGCCCGGGTACCGAAGTGATCAAGGAACACGGCGACCTGCACGATTTCATGCAGTGGAAAGGTCCGATCCTGACCGACTCCGGCGGTTTCCAGGTGTTCAGCCTCGGCGCCATGCGCAAGATCAAGGAGGAGGGCGTGACCTTCGCCTCCCCGGTCGACGGCTCGAAAGTGTTCATGGGCCCGGAAGAGTCGATGCAGGTCCAGCGTGATCTGGGCTCGGACATCGTGATGATCTTCGACGAATGCACGCCGTACCCGGCTGACGAAGACGTGGCCCGTGTGTCCATGGAGCTGTCGCTGCGCTGGGCCCAGCGTTCGAAGAATGCCCATGGCGACAACACGGCGGCGCTGTTCGGCATCGTTCAGGGTGGCATGCACCAGGACCTGCGCATGCGCTCGCTGGAAGGTCTGGACAAGATCGGCTTCGACGGCCTGGCCATCGGCGGTCTGTCGGTGGGCGAGCCCAAGCATGAAATGATCAAGGTGCTGGACTACCTGCCGGGCATGATGCCGGCTGACAAACCTCGTTACCTTATGGGCGTTGGCAAACCGGAAGATCTGGTTGAGGGTGTGCGCCGCGGTGTGGACATGTTCGATTGCGTGATGCCAACCCGTAATGCCCGCAACGGGCATCTGTTCATTGATACAGGCGTGCTGAAGATCCGTAACGCGTTCCATCGCCATGATGATTCGCCGCTGGATCCGACCTGCGATTGCTATACCTGCCAGAACTTCTCCCGCGCTTATCTGCATCATCTGGACAAGTGCGGCGAAATGCTCGGCAGCATGCTCAATACCATCCACAATTTGCGCCATTATCAGGTGCTGATGGCTGGTTTGCGCGAGGCTATTCAACAGGGTACATTGGCCGCCTTTGTCGATGCCTTCTACGCCAAACGCGGGCTTCCCGTTCCGCCTTTGGACTGAGTTTTCTGACCCCAAGATTCAACATTTGCAACTGGAGTGCTAAATGAGCTTTTTTATCTCTAATGCCATGGCTGACGCGGCTGCACCGGCTGCAGCGCCTATGGGCGGCGGCTTCGAGTGGATTTTCCTGGTCGGCTTCCTGGTCATCTTCTACCTGATGATCTGGCGTCCACAGGCCAAGCGCGCCAAAGAGCAGAAGAACCTGCTGAGCAGCCTGCAGAAGGGCGACGAAGTGGTCACCACCGGCGGCATCGCCGGCAAGATCACCAAAGTGGCCGATGACTTCGTGGTTCTGGAAGTTTCCGACACCGTGGAAATGAAGTTCCAGAAGGGCGCCATCGCCGCCACGCTGCCAAAAGGCACGCTGAAAGCGATCTAAGGTTCCAACTTCTACTCAATCGACGGGGCGCGCAAGGCGCCCCGCGTTCATAACGGGCGGCGTGATGCTGAACAAATATCCTCTGTGGAAATACATTCTGATCCTGGCGGTGCTGGCGATCGGTCTGATTTATTCCGCTCCGAATCTATACCCCGATGACCCGGCCATTCAGATCAGCGGCGCCAGCACGGCCCTGCAGGTCAATCAGGCCGATCTGGATCGCGTGAGCACCGCGCTCAAGGAGTCCGGGATCAACGTCAAGGCATCGAGCCTGGCTGCGAACGGCAAGGGCGGTCTGATCCGTCTGACCAAGGCTGAAGACCAGCTGCCGGCCAAGGACGTTGTCCGCAAGGCATTGGGTGATGACTACGTCGTCGCGCTGAACCTGGCACAAACCACCCCGCAATGGCTGCGCAGCGTGGCCGCGCACCCGATGAAGCTGGGTCTGGACTTGTCCGGTGGTGTGCACTTCCTGCTGGAAGTGGACATGGACAAAGCCCTCGACGCTCGCCTGAAAGTCTACGAAGGCGACGTCAAGAGCCTGTTGCGCAAAGAGAAACTGCGTTATCGCAGCCTGCCGCAACTCAATGGCGCCATTCAGTTGGGCTTCAGCGATGCTGATTCCCGCGAACAGGCCCGTGCGCTGATCCGCAAGAATTTCAACGATTTCGACATTGTTCCGGCCGACCTCAACGGTCAACCGGTGCTGCGTCTGGCGATGACCCCGGCCAAGCTGGCGGAAATCCGTGAATACTCCATCAAGCAGAACTTGACCACGGTACGTAACCGCGTCAATGAGCTGGGTGTTGCCGAACCGATCGTCCAGCGTCAGGGCGCCAACCGTATCGTGGTTGAGCTGCCGGGCGTGCAGGACACTGCCGAAGCCAAGCGTATTCTCGGCAAGACGGCCAACCTGGAGTTCCGTCTGGCTGCAGAGCCGGGTGCTTCGAAAGCCACTTCCGAAACTTTCGAATTCCGCGAAGGCAATCGTCCTCCTGCCCTGATCGAGCGTGGCCTGATCATCACCGGTGACCAGGTGACTGACGCCAAGGCCGGTTTCGGCGAGCACGGCACACCTGAAGTGAACATCCGTCTGGATGGCCACGGTGGCGAGCTGATGAGCCGCGCTACCCGCAGCAACGTCGGTCGCAGCATGGCGGTGATCTTCATCGAGCAGCGTCCGGTCACCACTTACACCAAGCAAGTGGTCGACGGCGTCGAGAAAGACGTCGCGGTGCAGACCTTCAAGGAAGAGAAGAAGATCATCAGCCTGGCGACCATTCAATCGCCGCTGGGTGCTCAGTTCCGTATCACCGGCCTGAACGGCCAGGGCGAGTCGTCCGAACTGGCGCTGCTGCTGCGTGCCGGTGGTCTGGCTGCTCCGATGTACTTCGCTGAAGAACGTACCATCGGCCCGAGCCTGGGTGCGGACAACATCACCAAGGGTATCGATGCATCGCTGTGGGGCATGCTGTTCGTCTCGCTGTTCATCATCGCCATCTACCGTTTCTTCGGCCTGATCGCCACCGTCGCACTGGCGGTGAACATGGTGCTGCTGCTGGCGCTGATGTCGCTGCTGGGCGCTACGCTGACCCTGCCGGGTATCGCCGGTATCGTGTTGACCATGGGTATGGCGGTCGACGCCAACGTACTGATCTTCTCGCGGATTCGTGAAGAGATCGCCGCCGGCATGACCGTGCAGCGTGCAATCAACGAAGGCTTCGGTCGGGCATTCACTGCGATTCTCGACGCCAACCTGACCACCTTGCTGGTCGGCGGCATCCTCTTCGCCATGGGCACCGGCCCCGTGAAGGGCTTCGCAGTAACCATGTCCCTCGGGGTTCTGACTTCGATGTTCACGGCCATCATGGTCACCCGCGCGATGGTCAACCTGATCTTCGGCGGTCGTGACTTCAAGAAGTTGTGGATTTAAGGGGCTGCCATGTTACGTACAATCAACTTCATGGGCGTCCGCAACTTTGCGTTCGGCGTCACTGTATTTCTGACCTTGCTGGCAATCTTCAGTGTGTTCCACAAGGGCATGAACTGGGGTCTGGACTTCACCGGCGGTACGCTCATCGAGCTGACCTACGAGCGTCCGGCCGATGTCACCAAGGTGCGCGAGCAACTGGTTTCTTCCGGTTATCACGAAGCCGTCGTGCAGAACTTCGGCGCGACCACCGATCTGCTGGTGCGCATGCCGGGTGAAGACCCGCAGCTGGGCCATCAGGTGGCGGAAGCGCTGCAGAAGGTCGGCGGCGACAACCCGGCGACCGTCAAGCGCGTCGAGTTCGTCGGCCCGCAGGTCGGTGAAGAGCTGCGTGACCAGGGCGGCATGGGCATGCTGCTGGCGCTCGGTGGCATCCTGATCTACCTGGCTTTCCGCTTTCAGTGGAAGTTTGCGGTCGGCGCTATCGTGTCGCTGATTCACGACGTGATCGTGACCGTGGGTATCCTGTCGTTCTTCCAGATCACCTTCGACCTGACGGTGCTGGCGGCGGTACTGGCGATCATCGGTTACTCGCTCAACGACACCATCGTCGTGTTCGACCGGGTGCGTGAGAACTTCCGTGTTCTGCGCAAGGCCACGCTGATCGAGAACATCAACATCTCGACCACCCAGACCCTGCTGCGGACCATCGCGACCTCGGTTTCGACCTTGCTGGCGATCGCGGCACTGCTGTTCTTCGGCGGTGACAACCTGTACGGCTTCTCCCTGGCGCTGCTGGTGGGTGTTCTGGCGGGTACCTACTCGTCGATCTACATCGCCAACGTGGTGCTGATCTGGCTGAACCTGTCGACGGAAGACCTGATTCCGCCGGTCAACACCGAGAAGGAAGTCGACGACCGTCCATAACGGCCATCGTTTTCCCGGTTGTCAGTCAAAAAAGACGCGAGTTGAACTCGCGTCTTTTTTTTTGCTCCAAGGCTGGGAGAAGCGCGGGCGCGTCCCGCATGTGATGGTCAGGAGGTTCATGTGAACAAGTCGTTGCTGGTTGGTGCGGTATTGGGTGCTGTCGGTGTGACTGCCGGGGGTGCTGTTGCCACCTACAGCCTGGTTAAAAGCGGCCCTGAGTATGCGCAAGTGCTGGCCGTAGAACCGGTCAAAACACAGATCAAGACTCCACGTGAAGTGTGCAAGGATGTGACAGTGACCCGGCAGGCGCCGGTGAAAGATCAACACCAGATCGCCGGCACCGTGGTCGGTGCGCTGGCGGGTGGTCTGCTGGGTAACCAGATCGGCGGCGGCACCGGCAAGAAGATTGCCACGGTGGCCGGTGCGGTCGGTGGTGGTTACGCCGGTAACAAGGTTCAGGAGGGTATGCAGGAGCGTGATACCTACACCACGACTCAGACTCGCTGTAACACGGTGAATGACATCAGCGACAAGGTCGTGGGCTATGACGTCCGGTATTCGCTGGACGGCAAGGAAGGCAAGGTGCGGATGGATCGTGATCCGGGCAACCAGATTCCGGTCGACAAGGAAGGCAAGCTGATCCTGTCGCAGAACGAGCCGGGCCAGTGACTGGTTGATGGCTTATAAGAAAAGCACCCTTCGGGGTGCTTTTTCATGCCCATAAAAAAACACCCCGAAGGGTGTTTTTTTGGTTTCGCGAAGCGCTTAGCGCTTCAGCGAGGCCGGCAGGTGCGGCTGGATCGCCGTCAGAACTGCCTTGAAGCATTTGGTGTTGCCGGCAACGACGTGGCCTTTTTCAAGGAAGTCGTGACCGCCGGTGAAGTCGCTCACCAGGCCGCCTGCTTCCTGAATCAGCAGGGCGCCAGCAGCCATGTCCCACTCGGACAGACCCGACTCCCAGAACGCGTCGAAACGGCCGGCGGCCACGTAAGCCAGATCCAGGCTTGCCGAACCGGCGCGGCGGATGCCGGCAGTCTGGCCAACCAGGGCGCGGAACATGCCCAGGTAGTTGTCGAGGTTGTCCATCTGGTCGTCACGGAACGGGAAGCCGGTGCCGAGCAGAGCGCCGTCCAGGCTTGTGCGACCGCTGACACGCAGGCGGCGACCGTTCAGTTGAGCGCCGCGACCACGGCTGGCGGTGAATTCTTCCTGGCGAACCGGATCCAGAACAACGGCGTGTTCCAGGCGACCACGGTATTTACAGGCAATGCTGACAGCGAAGTGAGGAATGCCGCGCAGGAAGTTGGTGGTGCCGTCCAGCGGATCGATGATCCACAGGTATTCTTCGCCTTCGATGCCGGTGCCGGCGTGCAGGCCGGTCTCTTCACCCATGATCGAGTGATTCGGGTAAGCCTTGCGCAGGGCGTCGATGATTTTCTGTTCGGCGGCGCGATCGACCTCGGATACGTAATCCTTGGCGTCTTTTTCGTCGACCTTGATGGTATCCAGGCGCTCGATGGAGCGGAAGATCAGTTCACTGGCGCTGCGGGCGGCGCGCAGCGCGATATTCAGCATGGGCTGCATGGATGTGTCACCTAAGGTTGTTAAAGAAAGCCGCGCATTCTATCAGAACTTTTCTTCAGGTGAAGGTCGCTGTTCGCTTTCATAGCTTAACGGTAGGCTGTTCTGTAAGATTTGCACCCCTTTGCCGAGTCCGAGAGCGCCCGCCGTGCTGCAAAATATTCGTGTCGTCCTGGTCAACACCAGCCATCCGGGAAACATCGGCGGGACTGCGCGCGCCATGAAAAACATGGGCCTGTCGCGCTTGGTGCTGGTTGATCCGCGCGTCTTTCCGCATCACGAAGCCGATGCTCGTGCTTCGGGTGCCGGTGACATCCTTGAAAACGCGCAAGTCGTCGCCACCTTGGAAGACGCCTTGGTCGGTTGCAATCTGGTGCTTGGCACCAGTGCCCGTGACCGGCGTATTCCCTGGCCATTGCTGGACCCGCGCGAGTGCGGGACCAAAGTGGTCGAGGAGGCAGGGCAGGGCGCGGAAATCGCGCTGGTGTTCGGTCGTGAAGATTCCGGCCTGACCAATGACGAGCTGCAGCGATGTCACTATCACGTGCACATCCCCTCCGATCCTGAGTTCAGCTCGCTGAACCTCGGGGCGGCGGTGCAGGTGTTGAGTTATGAAGTGCGCATGGCGTGGCTGGCTGCACAGGGTCAGCCGACCAAGATCGAGAAGGAAGAAGTGGCCTCCGTGAAAAGCGCAGAGCTTGCGACCATGGATGAGCTGGAGCGGTTCTATGAACACCTGGAACAGACCCTGGTGGCCATCGAATTCCTCGATCCGGAAAAACCGCGGCACTTGATGGCGCGCCTGCGCCGGTTGTACGGACGCAGCTCGGTCAGCCGGGCGGAAATGAATATTTTGCGTGGCATCCTCACGGAAACCCAGAAAGCGGCCCGTGGCGAGCTCCTTAAGCGGAAGGATTAATGATGTTCGAGCGTTTGCGTGAAGATATCCAGAGCGTATTCCACCGAGACCCGGCGGCGCGTAACGCTTTTGAAGTCCTGACCTGCTACCCCGGCATGCATGCAATCTGGATTCATCGACTGGCCGGCATGCTCTGGCGCAATGATCTGAAATGGCTGGCGCGGCTGGTGTCGAACTTTGGTCGCTGGCTGACCGGGATCGAGATCCATCCGGGTGCCAAGGTCGGTCGACGCTTCTTCATCGACCACGGCATGGGCATCGTGATCGGCGAAACCGCTGAAATCGGCGATGACGTGACGATCTATCAGGGCGTCACCCTGGGTGGTACCAGCTGGAACAAGGGCAAGCGTCACCCGACACTCGGCGATGGCGTCGTGGTGGGGGCGGGCGCGAAGGTGCTCGGTCCGTTCACTGTGGGTGCCGGCGCCAAGGTCGGGTCCAATGCCGTGGTCACCAAAGAAGTGCCACCGGGTGCCACCGTGGTGGGGATTCCGGGCCGGATCATCGTCAAGTCCGATGACGAGGCTGACGCCAAGCGCAAGGCGATGGCCGAGAAGATCGGCTTTGATGCCTACGGCGTCAGTGAAGACATGCCCGATCCGGTGGCGCGCGCCATCGGCCAGTTGCTCGATCACCTGCAAGCGGTGGACGGACGTCTGGAGGGAATGTGCGGCGCGCTGAAGGATCTGGGCAGTAATTATTGTGCGAAAGATCTGCCCGAGCTGCGTGAAGAAGACTTCGCCTGCGTCAAGGGCAAGGACGAATCCAAGCTCCACTGACGCACTTGCAGGGCTGCTGCCGACCGGTGTGCCATTAGGCCGCAGACCCTGCTATCATTCGCGCGCTCTTTTGCGGGTAAACCCGACTAAAGCACTAGGTCTTATAGTTGACTTAAATGCTCGGGAATTGCATACTCCCGCCCATTCCGAACTCCGTGGTAATTGTCCATGCGACTGACTACAAAAGGCCGATACGCCGTGACCGCCATGCTTGACCTGGCGTTGCACGCGCAACACGGGCCGGTGTCCCTGGCCGATATCTCCGAGCGCCAAGGCATCTCCCTGTCCTATCTCGAACAGCTTTTCGCCAAGCTGCGCCGCAGCAACCTGGTTTCCAGCGTTCGCGGTCCGGGCGGTGGCTACCAGTTGTCCCGCGACATGCAGGGCATCCAGGTGGCTCAGGTGATCGATGCGGTGAACGAATCGGTCGATGCAACAAAATGCCAGGGCCAGGGCGACTGCCACTCCGGTGACACCTGCCTGACCCATCACCTGTGGTGCGATCTGAGCCTGCAGATTCACGAATTTCTCAGCGGTATCAGCTTGGCCGACCTCGTAACTCGCCGTGAGGTGCAGGAAGTGGCCCAGCGTCAGGATCAGCGTCGTTGCAATGGCAAGGCGCCGCGCCTGGACAAGATTGAAGCGTCCGCCGTCGAATGACAGCCAGAGAGCTAGCGGCACGCCAGCCAGCCTGATTTAGGAGATAGTCCATGAAATTGCCGATTTACCTTGATTACTCTGCGACCACCCCGGTCGATCCGCGCGTTGCGCAAAAAATGAGTGAATGCCTGCTGGTCGACGGAAACTTCGGTAACCCGGCGTCCCGTTCCCACGTGTTCGGCTGGAAAGCCGAAGAGTCCGTCGAAAACGCCCGTCGTCAGGTGGCCGATCTGGTCAACGCCGACCCGCGTGAAATCGTCTGGACCTCCGGTGCCACCGAGTCCGACAACCTGGCAATCAAGGGTGCGGCACATTTCTACGCCTCCAAGGGCAAGCACCTGATCACCTCCAAGATCGAACACAAGGCTGTCCTCGACACCATGCGCCAGCTGGAGCGTGAAGGTTTCGAAGTCACCTACCTCGATCCGACCGAAGATGGCCTGATCACCCCGGCCATGATCGAAGCCGCGCTGCGCGAAGACACCATCCTGGTGTCGGTGATGCACGTGAACAACGAAATCGGCACCGTCAACGATATCGCCGCCATCGGCGAGCTGCTTCGCTCCAAAGGCATCCTGTTCCACGTCGACGCCGCTCAGTCCACCGGCAAGGTCGAAATCGACCTGCAGAAACTGAAAGTCGACATGATGTCGTTCTCCGCCCACAAGACCTACGGCCCTAAAGGCATCGGCGCGCTGTACGTCAGCCGCAAGCCGCGTGTGCGCATCGAAGCGACCATGCACGGCGGCGGTCACGAGCGCGGCATGCGTTCCGGCACCCTGGCGACTCACCAGATCGTCGGCATGGGCGAAGCGTTCCGTGTGGCCAAGGAAGACATGGCTGCCGAAAACGTCCGCATCAAGGCGTTGAGCGACCGTTTCTACAAGCAGGTCGAGCACCTGGAAGAGCTGTACGTCAACGGCAGCCTGACCGCCCGCGTTCCGCACAACCTGAACCTGAGCTTCAACTACGTTGAAGGCGAGTCGCTGATCATGGCGCTCAAGGATCTGGCGGTTTCGTCCGGTTCGGCCTGCACCTCGGCGTCGCTTGAGCCTTCGTACGTACTGCGCGCCCTGGGCCGCAACGACGAACTGGCACACAGCTCGATCCGTTTCACCTTCGGCCGTTTCACCACCGAAGAAGAAATCGACTACGCCGCGCAGAA
This sequence comes from Pseudomonas sp. GW456-12-10-14-LB2, assembly GCF_002884345.1. NCBI lineage: Bacteria > Pseudomonadati > Pseudomonadota > Gammaproteobacteria > Pseudomonadales > Pseudomonadaceae > Pseudomonas > Pseudomonas sp. GW456-12-10-14-LB2. The sequence continues at coordinate 38,517 of NZ_POHV01000004.1, read as the reverse complement.
AGTCTGCGAGGCCGTTACCAAGCTGCGCGCTCTGTCGCCGCTGTGGGACATGTACAAAGACGGCGTCGATATCTCGAAGATCGAGTGGGCGGCACACTAAATATAGAAGCCGCCGGATACAGATCCTGTAGCGACGCGGCGGTTTACGCAGCGCAGTTGCAGGGTCTCAAGAGCGGCCCTGATGAGTGAGGATTGAGAATCATGGCTTACAGCGAAAAGGTCATCGACCACTACGAAAACCCGCGCAACGTCGGCAAGATGAACGCGGAAGATCCTGATGTCGGCACCGGCATGGTCGGCGCTCCGGCGTGCGGCGACGTGATGCGTCTGCAAATCAAGGTCAACGATCAGGGCGTTATCGAAGACGCCAAGTTCAAGACCTACGGCTGCGGTTCGGCTATCGCCTCCAGCTCCCTCGCTACCGAGTGGATGAAGGGCAAGACCCTGGACGAAGCTGAAACCATCAAGAACACTCAGCTGGCCGAAGAACTGGCCCTGCCGCCAGTGAAAATCCACTGCTCGGTTCTCGCTGAAGACGCCATCAAGGCCGCCGTTCGCGATTACAAGCAGAAGAAAGGCTTGATCTAAGCATTGGACGAGTAAGGAGTCAATGATGGCTATCAGCATGACAGAAGCGGCTGCTCGACACGTGCGACGCTCCCTCGACGGGCGCGGCAAGGGTGAAGGGATTCGTCTGGGTGTTCGCACCACGGGCTGTTCCGGCCTTGCCTACGTGCTGGAGTTTGTCGACGAGGTGGTTGCAGAAGATCAGGTGTTCGAGAGTCACGGCGAAAAAGTGATCATCGACCCGAAGAGCCTGGCCTACCTCGACGGCACCGAGCTCGACTTCGTCAAGGAAGGGTTGAACGAAGGCTTCAAGTTCAACAACCCCAACGTACGCGGTGAATGTGGCTGCGGCGAAAGCTTCAACATCTGAGGCTTGTCGTGGGTATTCCTTGTCATTTCGCTTTATTCGAGCTGCAACCGGGCTTTCGTCTGGATCTCGAGCAGTTGGCCACGCGCTATCGCGAGTTGGCGCGCGGCGTTCATCCTGACCGCTTTGCCGATGCTTCCGAGCGCGAGCAGCGGTCGGCGCTCGAGCAGTCTGCGCGGCTCAACGATGCCTACCAGACGCTCAAGAGTCCGGCCCAGCGTGCACGTTACCTGCTGACCATCAGCGGGCATGAAGTGCCGATGGAAGTCACCGTCCACGATCCCGAGTTTCTTCTGCAGCAGATGCAATGGCGCGAAGAGCTCGAAGATCTGCAGGACAGTGCCGATCTGGACGGTGTCGCGGCGTTCAAGCGTCGCCTGAAAACCGCCCAGGAAGAGCTCAACGAAAGCTTCGCAGCCTGTTGGGATGATGCAGCGCAACGCGAGCAGGCCGAACGCCTGATGCGGCGCATGCAGTTCCTCGACAAGCTCACCTACGAAGTGCGCCAGTTAGAAGAGCGCCTCGACGATTAACCCAGTGCCGCTCCGGTCGCACGCCTGATATACAGATAAGTCCTGATCACGATGGCCCTACTGCAGATCGCCGAACCCGGCCAAAGTCCTCAACCGCACCAGCGTCGTCTGGCTGTGGGGATCGACTTGGGTACTACCAATTCGCTGGTCGCTGCGTTGCGCAGTGGTCTTTCCGAACCGCTGGCCGATGCCGAAGGGCGGGTCATCCTGCCTTCCGCCGTGCGTTATCACGCCGATCGCGTCGAAGTCGGCGAGTCGGCCAAGCTGGCCGCATCCTCCGATCCCCTGAACACCGTGCTGTCGGTCAAGCGCCTGATGGGGCGTGGTCTGTCCGACGTCAAGCAATTGGGCGATCAACTGCCGTACCGCTTTCTCGGTGGCGAATCGCACATGCCGTTCATCGACACCGTGCAGGGCCCGAAAAGCCCGGTCGAAGTTTCCGCCGATATCCTGAAAGTATTGCGTCAGCGCGCTGAAGCCACCCTTGGCGGTGAGCTGGTGGGCGCGGTGATCACCGTTCCGGCGTATTTCGACGATGCTCAGCGCCAGGCTACCAAGGACGCGGCGAAACTCGCCGGTCTGAACGTGTTGCGTCTGCTCAACGAGCCGACCGCTGCGGCGGTGGCATACGGTCTGGATCAACATGCCGAAGGCCTGGTCGCGATTTATGACCTGGGCGGCGGCACATTCGATATTTCGATTCTGCGCCTGACTGGCGGTGTCTTCGAAGTGCTGGCCACTGGCGGCGACAGTGCGCTGGGTGGCGATGATTTCGATCATGCGATTGCCGGCTGGATCATCGAGAGCGCCGGTTTGTCCGCCGACCTCGATCCGGGCGCACAACGCAGCCTGCTGCAAACCGCCTGCGCAGCCAAAGAAGCCCTGACGGACTCTGACAGTGTTGAAGTTGCCTACGGTGACTGGAAAGCGCAACTGACCCGCGAAGCCTTCGATGCGCTGATCGAGCCAATGGTCGCCCGCAGCCTGAAAGCCTGCCGCCGCGCCGTCCGCGATTCCGGCGTCGAGCTGGAAGACGTGCACGCCGTGGTCATGGTCGGTGGTTCGACCCGCGTTCCGCGTGTTCGTGAAGCCGTCGCCGAAGCCTTCGGTCGTCAGCCGCTGACCGAAATCGACCCGGATCAAGTGGTGGCCATCGGTGCCGCGATCCAGGCCGATACGCTGGCTGGCAACAAGCGCGATGGCGGCGAACTGTTGCTGCTCGACGTGATTCCGCTGTCCCTGGGGCTGGAAACCATGGGCGGCCTGATGGAGAAGGTGATTCCGCGTAACACCACCATCCCCGTCGCTCGCGCCCAGGACTTCACTACTTATAAAGATGGCCAGTCGGCCATGGCGATCCACGTATTGCAGGGCGAGCGTGAGCTGATCAGCGATTGCCGCTCGCTGGCTCGCTTCGAATTGCGCGGCATCCCGGCGATGGTGGCCGGTGCGGCGAAAATTCGTGTGACCTTCCAGGTCGATGCCGACGGCCTGCTCAGCGTCTCTGCCCGTGAACTGGGTTCGGGCGTTGAAGCCAGCATTCAGGTCAAGCCGTCCTATGGCCTGACTGATGGCGAAATCGCCAAGATGCTGAAAGATTCGTTCCAGCACGCCAATGACGACAAGGTCGCCCGCGTTCTTCGCGAGCAGCAAGTCGATGCCCAGCGCCTGATCGAAGCGGTGCAGGGCGCTCTTGAGGCGGATGGCGAGCGTTTGCTCGACGCCGAAGAGCGCATGGTCATCGATCTGCAGGTGCAGGAACTGACCGAACTGATGAAAGGCACCGATGGCTACGCCATCGAGCAGCAGACCAAGCGTCTGTCGCAAGTGACCGATGCTTTTGCAGCCCGTCGTATGGATCAGACGGTGAAAGCCGCTCTGTCGGGGCGCAATCTGAATGAAATCGAGGATATCTGATGCCGCAGGTCATTTTTCTGCCCCACGAGAAGTTCTGCCCTGAAGGCATGGTCGTTGACGCTGCGCCTGGCACGTCGATCCTCGAACTGGCTCACGAACACCACATCGAGATGGAAAGCGCCTGCGGCGGCGTCTGCGCCTGCACCACTTGTCACTGCATCATCCGCGAGGGTTTTGACTCGCTGGAAGAAGCTGACGAGTTGGAGGAAGATTTCCTTGATCGTGCCTGGGGTCTGGAAGCCCAGTCGCGCCTGGCTTGTCAGGCGATCGTCGGTGAAGAAGACATCACCGTAGAAATTCCGAAATATTCGCTTAACCATGCGGCCGAAGCGCCGCACTGACTGGTAAGACTGTCATGAGCTACGGTTGGAATGATGTTCAACGTATTGCAGAAGAGCTGGCGGAAGCCAAGCCGGGTGTAGATCCGTTTTCTGTCAATTTCGTCGACCTGCAGCGATGGATCATGGAGCTGCCTGACTTCGACAACAACTCTGGCCGTGTCGGCGAGAAGGTGTTGGAAGCGGTTCAGCAGCTCTGGAATGATGAAATAGACTGATCGTCCTCGCAGGTTAGGCAATACCCAAGAACCCGCGTATAATTCGCGGGTTTAATTTTTCGCAAATTACCGTTTCTGGAGTTACACCATGGCTGTTCAACGTACTTTCTCCATCATCAAGCCTGACGCCGTTGCTAAAAACGTGATCGGCAAGATCACCACTCGCTTCGAAGACGCTGGCCTGCGCGTTGTAGCTTCGAAACTGAAGCAACTGTCCAAAGCCGAAGCCGAAGGCTTCTACGCTGAGCACAGCGCTCGTGGTTTCTTCGGCGACCTGGTTGCCTTCATGACTTCGGGTCCTGTTGTTGTTCAGGTTCTGGAAGGCGAAAACGCCATCGCTCGCAACCGTGAGCTGATGGGCGCTACCAACCCTAAAGAAGCTGCTCCAGGCACCATCCGTGCTGACTTCGCTGAATCGATCGACGCCAACGCCGTTCACGGTTCGGACTCCGAAGCCGCTGCTGCTCGCGAAATCGCTTACTTCTTCGCAGCTACTGAAGTAACCACTCGCTAAGCATTGGCTTAAGAGTGAAGGTGAATCCATGACGACATCGACTGTTAAAACCAACCTGCTGGGTCTGACCCAGCCGGAAATGGAAAAATTCTTCGACTCAATCGGGGAGAAGCGATTCCGTGCCGGTCAGGTAATGAAATGGATTCACCACTTTGGCGTCGATGATTTCGACGCCATGACGAACGTCAGCAAGGCCTTGCGCGAAAAGCTCAAGGCTGTTGCTGAGGTCCGTGGTCCCGAAGTGGTCAGCGAGGACATTTCCAGCGACGGCACCCGCAAGTGGGTGGTGCGCGTGGCGTCCGGCAGCTGCGTCGAGACCGTTTACATTCCCCAGGGCAAACGCGGCACTCTGTGCGTTTCGTCCCAGGCAGGCTGTGCCCTGGACTGCAGTTTCTGCTCCACCGGCAAGCAAGGCTTCAACAGCAACCTCACCGCCGCCGAAGTCATCGGTCAGGTGTGGATTGCCAACAAATCCTTCGGCAGTGTTCCGGCTACCATCGACCGCGCCATCACCAACGTGGTGATGATGGGCATGGGCGAACCGCTGCTGAACTTCGACAACGTCGTGGCCGCCATGCATCTGATGATGGATGACCTGGGCTACGGGATCTCCAAGCGCCGCGTGACCCTGTCCACGTCGGGTGTGGTGCCGATGATCGATGAGCTGGCCAAGCACATCGACGTATCCCTGGCGTTGTCCCTGCACGCACCGAATGACGCATTGCGTAACCAATTGGTGCCGATCAACAAGAAATATCCGCTTAAGATGCTGCTCGAGTCGTGCCAGCGCTACATGTCCGAACTGGGCGAGAAGCGCGTGCTGACCATCGAGTACACCTTGCTCAAGGACGTCAACGACAAGCTTGAGCACGCCGTGGAAATGATCGAGCTGCTGAAGAACATTCCGTGCAAGATCAACCTGATTCCGTTCAACCCGTTCCCGCATTCCGGGTACGAGCGGCCGAGCAACAACGCCATCCGCCGGTTCCAGGATCAGCTTCACCAGGCCGGTTTCAACGTCACCGTGCGCACCACCCGTGGTGAAGACATCGACGCGGCTTGTGGTCAATTGGTAGGGCAGGTGCTGGATCGCACCCGTCGCAGCGAACGTTACATCGCCGTGCGCGAATTGAGCGCCGACAGCGATCTGGCGCAGAACGCCGCGAACACTAACTAAGAGAGGATCTCTATGTCCCTGCGCTTTGCGCTGCTGTTGCTGTTGGCCAGCCTGTGTGCTGGTTGTGTCCTGTCGGGCGATTACAACCCGATGAAGACCAGCAAGGGCCGTGACGAAGCGCGGGCTGCCTACGTGCAGCTGGGGCTGGGATACTTGCAGCAGGGCATGACCGAGCGGGCCAAGGTTCCACTGAAGAAGGCCCTGGAGCTGGACGGTTCGGATCCCGACGCCAATGCCGCGCTGGGGCTGGTGTTCCAGGCTGAAATGGAACCTGCGCTTGCTGACGAACACTTCCGCAAAGCCTTGTCCTCCCGTCCCGCCGATGCGCGCATCCTCAACAACTACGGCAGTTTTCTCTACGAAGAACAGCGTTACAAGGAAGCCTACGAGCGTTTTGAACAGGCGGCCGCCGATACCCTGTATCCTGAGCGTTCGCGGGTGTTCGAGAACCTCGGCATGACGGCGGCGAAGCTTGGGGAGCGTGATCTGGCGCAGCAGCAGCTGGAAAAAGCGCTGCGTTTGAACCGTCAGCAGCCACGTGCATTGCTGGAAATGGCTGAGTTGTCATTCGAAGACAGGCATTATGTGCCCGCGCGTGACTATTACGACCGTTTCAGCCAGCTCTCCGAGCAAAATGCACGTAGTCTGTTGCTCGCCGTTCGGTTGGCAAAAGTATTTGAAGATCGCGACAAGGCCGCCAGTGCGGGCCTGCAATTAAAACGACTCTATCCCGGTACGCCGGAATATCAGCAATACCTGTCGGAGCAATGATGAAAGCGGCGCATCCCGAAGTTGTAGCAGCGAATCGCGTTAACCCCGGTGAGACCCTGCGCCAGGCCCGCGAAAGCAATGGCTGGTCGCTGGCCGAAGTGGCCCTCAAGCTCAACCTCACCGTGACTTCCCTGAGCAATCTTGAAGCCGGCGCATTCGACAAGTTGCCCGGGCATACCTTCGCTCGCGGTTACATTCGCGCCTACGCCAAATTGCTCGGCATGGATCAGACCGTTCTGGTCCAGCAATTCGACCAGTCTACCGGCACCGATTCCCAGGGCAGCAACGTCCACGCTCTGGGCCGTATCGAAGAGCCGGTACGGGTTTCCCACACCATTTTGCGTATCGTCAGCCTGTTGCTGCTGATTGCGGTCATCGGCGGTGGATTCGTCTGGTGGCAGGATCAGACTTCGCAGCGCACCAAGGACCTGATTGGCCTGGCACCGGAGCACGTCGAAGTCGAAGGCGCCGACGGCACCACCCAGATTCATCCGCTCGACGAGCCGGAAGACCAGGCCGTCGCGGAAGGCGAAGCCGAGGGGTCGACCGCTCTGGCACTGCCTCAATCGGAATCCACGGCTGAATCGACCGGCGCCGAGACCGAGGCCACGGCTCCAGCCACCGCACCGGTTGCTCCGGCACCTGCTGCGCCAGCCGCTACTCCGGCTGCACCGGCTCATACGCCGGCGCCTGTGGTTGCTGCTCCAGCGAATCCGGCGCCAGCCGCTCCGGCCACGCCTGCACCGACCGTCACTGCCCCGGCAGCCCCGGCCGTCGCTGCACCCGCGCCGACAGCGCCCGTTGCTCCGGCCGCAGGTCAAGGCCAGGTTCAAGTGCAGTTCATCGCCGATTGCTGGACTCAAGTGACCGATGGCAGCGGCAAAGTGCTGTACAGCGGCCTCAAGCGTAAGGGCGACAGCCTGTCTGTCGTTGGCAAGCCTCCGTTTGCCGTGCGTCTGGGCGTTGCCCGTGGCGCGCAGGTCAGCTACAACGGCCAGCCGGTCGATGTCGCTCCGTTCACCAGTGGCGAGACCGCTCGCCTGAAGTTGGGTCAATAAGTCATGCACGGCGAATCTCCAATCAAACGTCGCGAATCGCGCAAGATCTGGGTCGGTAACGTGCCCGTGGGCGGCGATGCCCCTATCGCTGTGCAGAGCATGACCAACAGCGACACCAATGACGTCGCTGCCACCGTCGCACAGATCAACCGTCTGGAAGCTGCCGGCGTCGACATCGTCCGCGTGTCGGTACCGGACATGGACGCCGCCGAGGCGTTCGGCAAGATCAAGCAACTGGTCAAGGTGCCGTTGGTTGCCGACATCCATTTCGACTACAAGATCGCTTTGCGCGTGGCCGAACTGGGTGTGGACTGCCTGCGCATCAACCCGGGCAACATCGGTCGCGAAGACCGCGTGCGTGCGGTGGTCGATGCCGCCCGTGACCGCGGGATCCCGATCCGCATCGGCGTCAACGCTGGTTCCCTGGAAAAAGACCTGCAAAAGAAATACGGCGAGCCGACCCCGGCCGCGCTGGTCGAGTCCGCCCTGCGTCACGTCGAACACCTCGAACGCCTGAATTTCCAGGACTTCAAGGTCAGCGTGAAGGCTTCCGACGTGTTCATGGCCGTTGAAGCCTACCGTCTGCTGGCCAAGGAAATCGTCCAGCCGCTGCACCTGGGCATCACCGAAGCCGGCGGATTGCGCTCCGGTACAGTGAAATCCGCCGTGGGCCTAGGTATGCTGCTCGCCGAGGGGATTGGCGATACTATCCGCATCTCGCTGGCGGCCGACCCGGTCGAGGAAGTGAAGGTCGGTTACGACATTCTCAAGTCTTTGCATCTGCGTTCCCGTGGCATCAACTTCATCGCCTGCCCGAGCTGCTCGCGGCAGAACTTCGATGTGGTCAAGACCATGAACGAGCTGGAAGGGCGCCTTGAAGACCTGCTGGTGCCGCTGGATGTCGCGGTGATCGGTTGCGTGGTCAACGGCCCCGGCGAAGCCAAGGAAGCCCATATCGGCTTGACCGGCGGCACGCCAAACCTGATTTACATCGACGGCAAGCCGTCGCAGAAACTGACGAATGACAATCTGGTGGACGAGCTGGAAAAGCTGATCCGCGAGAAAGCGGCCGAGAAGGTCGAAGCTGACGCAGCGGTTATCGCGCGCGGCTGATCGAACGAATTAAGGAAATTCTGTGAGCAAGTCTCTGCAAGCCATTCGTGGCATGAACGACATCCTGCCGGAACAGACGCCGGTATGGCGTTATTTCGAAGGCACCGTTTCGCGTCTGCTGGATAACTACGGTTACAAGCAGATCCGCATGCCGATCGTCGAGTTCACCGAGCTGTTCAAGCGCTCGATCGGTGAAGTGACCGACATCGTCGAAAAAGAGATGTACACCTTCGAAGACCGCAACGGCGACTCCCTGACCCTGCGTCCGGAAGGCACGGCTGCGTGCGTGCGTGCGGTGCTCGAGCACGGCATCACCGGCGGTGGCCAGGTGCAGAAGCTCTGGTACATCGGCCCGATGTTCCGTCACGAGCGTCCACAGAAAGGCCGTTATCGCCAGTTCCACCAGATCGGTCTGGAGGTGTTCAACCTCGACGGTCCGGACATCGACGCCGAACTGATCATCATGACCTGGCGCCTGTGGGGCGAGCTGGGCATTCGCGATGCGGTCAAGCTCGAACTCAACAGCCTCGGCACCAGCGAGTCCCGCGGCCGTTATCGTGAAGCGCTGGTCGAGTACCTCTCGGCGCACCACGACAAACTGGACGAAGACAGCCAGCGTCGCCTGAAAACCAACCCGCTGCGCGTGCTCGACACCAAAAATGCCGACACCCAGGCCGTGCTGGTCGATGCGCCGAAAATGGCGGATTACCTGGATGACGAATCCCGTGCCCACTTCGAAGGGCTGAAGGCCCGTCTGGATGCCGTCGGCATTCCTTACGTGCTCAACCCGAAGCTGGTGCGTGGTCTGGATTACTACAGCAAAACCGTATTCGAATGGGTCACCGACAAGCTCGGCGCCCAGGGCACCGTCTGCGCGGGTGGGCGCTATGACGGTCTGGTCGAGCAGATGGGCGGCAAGCCGACCCCGGGCGTCGGTTTCGCCATGGGTATCGAGCGTCTGGTGCTGCTGCTGGAAACCCTGGAGCAGATCCCGGAAGAAATCTCCCGTCAGGTCGACGTCTATCTCTGCGCCTTCGGCGAAGAAGCAGAGCTGGCCGGTCTGGCCCTGGCCGAGCGTGTACGCGACCAACTGCCCAACCTGCGCCTGCAAGTCAATGCCGGCGCCGGCAGCTTCAAGAGCCAGTTCAAGAAAGCCGACAAGAGCGGTGCGTTGTACGCACTGATCCTCGGTGACGACGAAATGGCCCAGCAAGTGGTAGGTTTCAAACCCCTGCGTGGCCAGGGCGAACAACAAAGCATTGCCTGGGATGCGCTCGCTGCACACCTGGCCACCTGCGTCGTGCAGGGTTGAAGCTGTCCAAACAGCCGATTTAGCGATTAAGGAGTATTGGGGTGTCGAGTACCGAAGACGAACAGTTGGCGGATTTGAAGGACTGGTGGACACGCAACGGCAAACCTCTGGTCACCGGCGGCCTGTTGGCGCTGGTCATCGTGTTCGGCTGGCAGGCTTATCACAAGTATCAGAGCAACCAGTCGCAAGGCGCCTCGGTGCTCTATCAGCAATTGCTGGAAACCACGCTGACCCCGGACGGCAAGCCTGATGCCGCGCGCGTCGCGGATCTGGCCGGCAAGCTCAACAGCGAATTCGGCGGTTCTGCCTACGCGCAGTACGGCAGCCTGTTCGTGGCCAAGGTAGCGGTCGACAGCGGCAAGCTGGACGACGCGGCGACCGAACTCAAGGCCATCGTTGCCAAACCGGCCAACCCGGCGCTGGGCGAAATCGCCCGTCAGCGTCTGGCACAGGTACTGGGCGCACAGAACAAGGCCGACGAAGCCCTGAAACTGCTCGAAGGCGATGCCGACAAGTCGTTCCTGGCCACTCGCGAAGAACTCAAGGGCGACCTGCTGGTACAGCTGGGCCGTACCGACGAAGCGAACGCGGCGTATCAAAAAGCCAAGGCGGCACTGTCGGATGAAGCGGCGGTCGGTGGCCTTCAAATCAAGCTGGACGACCTGGCCAAAGGGGATGCGTGACGTGATCCGTTGGAAGCATGCAGCATTGCTGGCTCTGGCCATTCTGGCCGCGGGTTGCAGCAGCAACAGCAAAAAAGAACTGCCACCGGCCGAGCTGACCGACTTCAAAGAAGAAGTGGTCCTGCACAAGCAGTGGAGCCGCTCGATCGGTGACGGTCAGGGCGAAACGTACAACATGCTGGTACCGGCGATCGACGGTGACACCATCTACGCAGCCGACGTGACCGGTATCGTGATGGGCCTGGATCGCGGCAACGGCGACGTGAAATGGAAGAAAGACCTTGAACTGCCTGTGTCCGGCGCCGTTGGCGTGGGTTACGGTCTGGTCATGGTCGGCACCCTGCGCGGTGAAGTCGTTGCCCTCGACGCCATCAACGGTGAAGAGAAGTGGCGCTCGCGCGTCAACAGCGAAGTCCTCGCGCCACCGGCCAACAACGGTGACGTGGTGGTGGTACAGACCCAGGACGATCGTCTGATCGGTCTGGACGCGTCCACCGGCAATCAGCGTTGGGTGTATGACAGCACTCCGGCCGTACTGACCCTGCGCGGCACCAGCGCACCGATCGTCACCAACCGCCTCGCGGTGGCGGGCCTGTCGACCGGTAAAGTGGTCGCTCTCGACATTTCCAACGGCGTGCCGGTCTGGGAACAGCGGATCGCGATTCCACAAGGTCGTTCGGAACTGGAGCGCGTGGTCGACATCGACGGCGGTCTGCTGTTGTCCGGCGGTACCCTGTACGTCGCCAGCTATCAGGGTCGCGTTGCGGCACTGGATCTGGAAAGCGGCCGTCAGCTCTGGCAGCGCGACGCGTCGAGCTACGCCGGTGTTGCCCAGGGTTTCGGCAACGTCTACGTAAGCCTGTCGTCGGGCACCGTTGAAGGCGTCGACGAGCGTTCCACCACAGCACTGTGGAGCAACGACTCGTTGGCCCGTCGTCAACTGTCGGCGCCGGAAGTGTTCTCCAGCTACGTTGCAGTCGGTGACCTGGAAGGTTACCTGCACCTGCTGAGTCAGGTGGACGGTCGTTTCGTCGGCCGCGAGCGCATCGACAGCGACGGCCTGCGTGCCCGTCCGCTGGTGGTGGGCGACACGATTTATGTGTATGGCAACAGCGGCAAACTGGAAGCCCTGACCATCAAGTAACAACTATGCTTGGGGTTAACTCCCCAGGCGGCCTTGCTTCTGCAGGGTTTGCAGCACCCACGGGTGTTGCCCCGAGCACCAGCCGCTGCCTCGCAGCGGCTTTTGTATTTTCTGAAATAACGAAGTGGAGAGCCGCATGGTTCCCGTAATCGCCCTGGTGGGCCGACCGAACGTCGGCAAGTCCACCTTGTTCAACCGCCTGACCAGGACTCGCGACGCCATCGTCGGCGACTTGTCCGGTCTGACCCGTGATCGCCAGTACGGTGAGGCCAAGTGGCAAGGGCGTTCCTACATTCTGATCGACACCGGCGGTATCTCCGGTGACGAGCATGGTATGGACGAAAAAATGGCCGAGCAGTCGCTGCTGGCCATCGAAGAAGCGGATGTCGTTCTGTTCCTGGTAGATGCCAAGGCCGGTTTCACCGCCGCCGACCAGATGATCGCCGAACACTTGCGCAAACGTAACAAGCGTTCCCACGTGGTTGCCAACAAGGTCGACAACATCGATCCGGAAATGGCCCGCGCCGAATTCGCCCCGCTGGGCATGGGCCACGCGATCCCGATCGCCGGCGCCCACGGTCGCGGCATCACGCAATTGCTGGAAGCCGCCCTGAGCGACTTCCCGCGCGATGATGACGAACCGGCCGAAGGTGAAGAGGAAGAAGTGGTCGCCGAAGGCGAGGAAGCCAAGCGCATTCCTGGCCCGAGCGAAAAAGACGGGATCAAGATCGCCATCATCGGCCGTCCGAACGTCGGCAAGTCGACCTTGGTCAACCGCATGCTCGGTGAAGACCGGGTTATCGTCTATGACCAGCCCGGCACTACCCGCGACAGTATCTACATCCCGTTCGAGCGTAACGACGAGAAGTACACGCTGATCGACACCGCCGGTGTGCGCAAGCGCGGCAAGATCCACGAAGAAGTCGAAAAATTCTCCGTGGTCAAAACCCTGCAGGCGATCAAAGACGCCAACGTGGTGATCTTCGTGATGGACGCCCGCGAAGGCGTGGTCGATCACGACCTCAACCTGCTGGGCTTCGCCCTTGAAGCAGGTCGTGCGCTGGTGATCGCGATCAACAAGTGGGACGGCATGACGCCGAGCGAGCGTGACTTCGTGAAGGTCGAGCTGCAGCGTCGGTTGTTCTTCGTTGACTTCGCCGATATCCACTTCATCTCGGCTCTGCACGGTACTGGCGTGGGCAACCTTTACGCCTCGGTGCAGAACTCGTTCAAGTCGGCGGTCACCCGCTGGCCGACCAGCCGCCTGACGCAGATTCTCGAAGATGCGGTCAGCGAGCACCAGCCGCCGATGGTCAACAGCCGCCGGATCAAGCTGCGTTACGCTCACCTGGGTGGTGCGAACCCGCCGATCATCGTGATCCACGGCAACCAGATCGAGAAAGTGCCGAAGTCGTACGTACGCTATCTGGAAAACACTTACCGCCGTGTGCTCAAACTGGTCGGTACGCCGATCCGTATCGAGTTCAAGGGCGGCGAGAACCCGTACGAAGGCAACAAGAACACGCTGACCGACCGCCAGGTCAACAAGAAGCGTCGCTTGATGTCGCACAACAAGAAGGCCAGCAAGAAGCGTCGCGACAAGAAGTAAAAAGAGCAGCTGCGGGTTTCGAGCTGCAAGCTTCAAGTTAAAGCGTGGAAGTAAAGAAGGGCTCTGTTCAGAGCCCTTTTTTGTGGGCGATGGATTGATGCTTGAAACTTGTCGCTTGCAGCTTGAAACTTGCAGCTCACCTGCAAGGGGCTCCCGATGATCACCAGCAAGCTGCCGAATGTCGGCATCACTATTTTCACGCAGATGTCTCAGCTCGCGGCGCAGACCGGAGCGATCAACCTTTCCCAGGGTTTTCCCGATTTCGACGGCCCGCAGGCACTGCGCGACGCGGTCGGTCGACACATCGCCAGCGGTCATAACCAGTATTCGCCCATGACCGGCCTGCCGGCGCTGCGTCAGCAGATCGCGGCGAAAATCGCCCGCAGTTATGGCGCCAATGTCGATGTCGATAACGAAGTGACCGTGACCCCGGGCGCGACCCAGGCAATCTTCTGTGCGATCCAGGCGGTTATCCACAGCGGCGACGAAGTCATCGTGTTCGACCCGGCTTACGACAGCTACGAGCCTGCAGTAGAGCTGGCCGGCGGGCGCTGCGTGCATGTGCAGTTGGGCCTGAAAGATTTCTCCATCGACTTCGACAAACTCAGCGCAGCCCTGAGCCCGCGCACGCGGATGATCATCCTCAACACCCCGCATAATCCGAGCGGTGCATTGATCAGCCGTGCCGAGCTGGATCAACTGGCAGCGTTGATCCGTGATCGCGACATCTACGTGATCAGCGACGAAGTCTACGAACACCTGGTATTCGACGGCGTGCCGCACGTCAGCGTGCTGGCCCATGAAGAGCTGTATCAGCGCGCCTTCGTGGTCAGCTCGTTCGGCAAGACCTATCACGTCACCGGCTGGAAAACCGGTTACGTTGTGGCTCCGCCGGCCCTGACGGCAGAGCTGCGCAAGGTGCATCAATACGTCAGTTTCTGCGGCGTGACCCCGTTGCAGTTTGCTTTGGCCGACTACATGGCCGAGCATCCGGAACACGTCGAAGAGCTGCCGGGCTTCTATCAGGCCAAGCGCGATCTGTTCTGTGATCTGCTGGCACCGTCGCGATTCAGCTTCACCCGGGTCACCGGCACTTATTTCCAACTGGTCGATTACTCGCAGATTCGCCCTGACCTGAACGATGTCGAGATGGCGATGTGGATGACCCGCGAGCATGGTGTGGCGAGTATTCCGGTGTCGGTGTTCTACCAGAATCCACCTGAAGGCCAGCGCCTGGTGCGCCTGTGCTTTGCCAAACGTGAGGAGACGCTGCGGGAAGCGGCGGCCAAACTATGCGTGATCTGAGTGCGTTGCCCGATCTCAATCTGGCGCTGATCCAGACCAGTCTGGCCTGGCATGATCGTCAGGCCAATCTCGAGCATTTCGACGCTTTGCTGGAGCAGGCGCGCGGTGCGGATCTGATCATCCTGCCGGAGATGTTCACCACCGGATTCTCCATGGAGTCCGAAACCCTGGCCGAAGCCGAAAACGGCCCGACCAGCAAATGGCTGCGGATCCAGGCGGCGAAACTGAACGCGGTCGTCACCGGCAGCGTGATCATCCAGGCCGCCGACGGCAGCCACCGCAACCGTTTGTTGTGGGCGCGGCCGGACGGCGAAGTGCTGCATTACGACAAGCGTCACCTGTTCCGCATGGCCGGCGAGCACAACCACTACACCCCCGGCGAGCGCCAGGTGCAGTTCGAGCTCAAGGGCTGGCGGGTGCGTCCGCTGATCTGCTACGACCTGCGCTTCCCGGTGTGGAGCCGTGATGCGCAGGACACCGACCTGCTGCTGTACACCGCCAACTGGCCGGGTGCGCGGCGTCAGCACTGGAACCGGTTGCTGCCGGCCCGGGCGATCGAAAACCTGTGCTATGTAGCGGCGGTCAATCGCGTTGGCACCGATGGCAAGGGTTTCGCTTACACCGGCGATAGTCAGGTGCTGGACTTCCAGGGCGAGACGTTGCTCGCGGCGGGGGAGGCTGACGGAGTGTTCAAGGTGGTTCTGGAAGCGGCCTCGCTGGCGGCTTACCGCGAGCGGTTTCCGGCGAATCTTGACGCGGACACCTTCGAGTTCACTTAATAGCCCAAGTCGCCTAGATCGTTCCCACTTCGAGGTGTCGAACCGTCCGCGTGGGAATGCCTCAAGGGACGCAGAGCGTCACGAGCTGCATTCCCACGCAGAGCGTGGGAACGATCAGAAAGTGGCAGGAAAAAAAGGCCCCGGAGTTCGCACTCCGGGGCCTTTTTCATTGCAGCGGTCAGTTACGCCGCTTTTGCTTCCGGCTGGCTCAGCGAGCGATTCAGCGCGCTGAACAGGGCCTTGAAGCTGGCGGTGGTGATGTTTTCATCGATGCCCACGCCGTGCACCGCACGTTCGCCGTTCACACGCAGTTCGATGTAGGCCGCCGCCTTGGCGTTGGTGCCCGCGCCGATGGCGTGTTCGTTGTAATCCATGATCTCCACCGGAATCGGCAGACCGGCCACCAGCGCTTCCAGCGCGCCGTTGCCCTTGCCGCGCCAGTGCAGGTTGGTTTCGCCCTGACCCTTGCTCGCCACTTCCACTTCGACGGCGCTGTTGCCGTTTTCTTCCTGCAGACGATGGCTGACCAGCGCGTAAGGGGTGTTGGCTTGCAGGTATTCGCTGTGCAGCAGCGCGTGGATTTGCTGCGCGGTCATCTCCAGGCCCAGGCGATCGGTTTCACGCTGCACGACCTGGCTGAATTCGATCTGCATGCGACGTGGCAGGCTGATGCCGTATTCCTGTTCCAGCAAGTAGGCGATGCCACCCTTGCCCGACTGGCTGTTGACGCGGATCACCGCCTCGTAGCTGCGGCCGATGTCGGCCGGGTCGATCGGCAGGTACGGTACTTCCCACAGTGCGTCGGATTTCTGCTGGGCGAAGCCCTTGCGGATCGCGTCCTGGTGGGAGCCGGAGAACGCGGTGTGGACCAGGTCGCCGACGTATGGGTGACGCGGGTGAACCTGGATCTGGTTGCACTCTTCGACGACCTTGCGCACGCCGTCGATGTCGGAGAAGTCCAGTTGCGGGTCGAGGCCCTGGGTGTACATGTTCAGTGCCACGGTGACGAGGTCGACGTTGCCGGTGCGCTCGCCGTTGCCGAACAGGCAACCTTCGACGCGGTCGGCGCCGGCCATCAGGCCCAACTCGGTGGCGGCCACGCCGGTGCCACGGTCGTTGTGGGTGTGCAGGCTGATGATCACGCTGTCACGACGGTTGATGTTGCGGTGGAACCACTCGATCTGGTCGGCGTAGACGTTCGGCGTCGCGCATTCAACGGTGGCCGGCAGGTTGAGGATGATCTTGTGCTCAGGCGTCGGGTTCCAGACCTCGATCACCGCGTCACAGACTTCCTTGGCGAATTCCAGCTCGGTGGCGCTGAAGGTTTCCGGCGAGTACTCGAAGGTCCACTCGGTGTCCGGCTGCATGGCTGCGTATTTGACGAACAGCTTGGCGGCGTTCACGGCGATGGCCTTGATCCCGTCCTTGTCCTGGTTGAACACGATGCGACGGAAAGAAGGGGAGGTGGCGTTGTACAGGTGAACGATGGCTTTCTTCGCCCCGCGCAGGGATTCAAAGGTGCGCTCGATCAGGTCTTCACGGCCCTGGGTCAGCACTTGAATAGTGGTGTCGTCCGGGATGTGGCCGTCTTCGATCAGAGTGCGCACGAAGTCGAAGTCGGTTTGCGAAGCGGCCGGGAACGAGGCTTCGATTTCCTTCACGCCCACCTGCACCAGGGTTTTCCAGAAGCGCAGCTTTTTCACCGCGTCCATTGGCTCGATCAACGACTGGTTGCCGTCACGCAGGTCGGAGCTGCACCAGATCGGCGCGGCATCGATGGTCTTCGACGGCCAGGTGCGATCCGGCAGGTTGATCACAGGAAACGCGCGGTATTTCGAAGACGGGTCTTTGAGCATGCTCATCGGGAAATTCCTTATTGTCTGGGCCGAAAAGAGGCGGCCTGCCGGTGGAACGAACGTTCTTGGAAAAGCGTGGGACGAGGCGCAGCGATTCAGCCCGGCAGTCGTGCGCTGACAAGGCACAGGCTGCGGTGCTGGCGAAGCTGAATGAGGGTGT
Source organism: Pseudomonas sp. GW456-12-10-14-LB2 (assembly GCF_002884345.1). Taxonomy (NCBI): domain Bacteria; kingdom Pseudomonadati; phylum Pseudomonadota; class Gammaproteobacteria; order Pseudomonadales; family Pseudomonadaceae; genus Pseudomonas; species Pseudomonas sp. GW456-12-10-14-LB2. Next base: position 21,096 of record NZ_POHV01000004.1, on the reverse strand, counting down.
GAGAGGTTTTCATGCCTTCAACCCTAACCGCGGGGGATGAGGATGGCAAGCAGTCGAAAAAAATTGAGAGGAATACCCGGAAAGCGGTTTTTTCCGAGATTTTATTCTTGATATGGCACTAATTGTTGGTGGGGATTGCGCGGACCATTCGTCGTGCGCAATCCCTGCTGGAAGGGCTTCAGCCTGAAATCAAGGCTGGAAAGCCCCAATGAAAATCGCCGGATCGACCCGCGCGTCGTTCAGGCTGACGTTCCAGTGCATGTGCGGCCCGGTCGCCCGACCTGTGGCCCCCACCTTGCCAACCACTGCACCGCGTGCCAGTTGTTGGCCGTTCTGCACATCAATCTTCGACATGTGACAGAACATGCTGATAAAGCCCTGGCCGTGGTCGACGAACACAGTGTTGCCATTGAAGAAGTAGTTGCCGATCAGGATTACCTTGCCGGCTGCCGGGGTCTTGATCGGCGTGCCGGCCGGCACCGCGAAGTCCAGACCTGCGTGCGGATTGCGCTCTTCACCGTTGAAGAAACGGCGCACGCCGAACTTGCTCGACAGCGGCCCGTTGACCGGTTTGTCCAGCAGCAGATTGCTCGGCGTATTCGGACTGAAACTGCGGTAGGCCTTGATCTGCTCGGCCAGTTCGCCCTCGATGCGCTTGAGGTTGGCCGGGTTCGGATTGACCTGCTGGGTGTTCTTCAGGGTGATGTGCTGTTCCGGGTATTTCTTGTTACCGACATTGAAGTTGAGGTTGCGGCCGCCACTGCTGATCTGCTGAACGCCGGGTTTGACGGTCAACGGAACGCCGACAATCGCCAGCCAGTTGTTCTGTTCCTTGACCACCAGCACCGGTTTGCCCTGATACGTGGCTTTCGGCGCTTGCGCAGCGGTCCCAAGATCGACGACAGCCACGCCGCCCGGCACCGGTTTGTTCAGCAGGCGGGTGATGTAACTGTCGGCGTGGGCGTTGAAGGTCAGGCAGAGCAACAGCAGCGGAGCGAGAAAACGCGGCATGGATCAGTCCAGTAAAGAGAGAGTGACAGGCGTCAGGTGATTGTCCTCGACGCGCACTTGCAGTTCGCCTTCGCCCAGTCTGGCCTTGAGGCGCTGGCCGGTGTGGGTCTGCGCGGCGTTGCGGATCGCGTTGCCACGCTCATCCAGCAGAATGCTGTAGCCACGGCCGAGGGTCGCCAGCGGGCTGACCACGTGCAGGGTCTGCATCTGGCTTTGCAGTTGTAAACGGCGGCGTTTCAAACCTTCGTTCATGGCACGTGGCAAGCGTTCAGCGAGGCTGTCGAGGCGCTGGCGCAACAGGGCCAGTTGGCGTCCCGGATGTTGCCCGGCGAGACGGGTTTCCAGGCGGATCAGGCGTTCGCGGCGGGTATTGAGCTGGCGCTCGAACGCTCGGCGCATGCGCATGTCCAGATCATCCAGACGTTGTGCCTGCTGGCGCAGACGCTCGCCGGGATGGCGCAGGCGGCGGGTCATGCCTTCAAGGCGCAGGCGATCGCGCATCAGGCGATCACGCATGCGCATCACCAGTCGGCGATGCAGGCTTTCGACCTGCCGGATCAGGTGGCTGGAATCCGGGGCAAGCAGTTCAGCAGCAGCGGACGGCGTCGGTGCGCGCACATCCGCCACGAAGTCGCTGATCGACACATCGGTTTCATGGCCGACCGCACTCACGATTGGCGTAACACAGGCATCGACCGCCCGGGCCACGGCTTCTTCATTGAAGCACCAGAGGTCTTCCAGCGAGCCGCCGCCGCGAGCCAGGATCAGCGCGGCGAAACCACGGGCATCCGCCAGTTTCAGGGCGCGGACGATCTGTGCGGTGGCTTCTCGGCCCTGAACGGCGGTCGGAATCAACGTCAGTTGCACCTGCGGCGCGCGGCGGCGGAACACGCTGATGATGTCGCGGATCACGGCGCCGGTCGGCGAACTGATGATGCCGATGCGCTGCGGGTGTGCCGGCAGCGGCACCTTGCGCTCGGCACTGAACAGGCCTTCGGCGCTTAACTTTTCCTTCAAGGCATCGAAGGCCAGGCGCAGGGCACCGTCACCGGCAGGCTCCACGGTGTCGAGGATCAGCTGATAGTCGCCACGCCCTTCGAACAGCGAGACCTTGCCGCGCACCTTGACCGCCAGACCGTCCTTCAGCGCCTGACGCACCCGCGCGGCATTCTGGCGGAACAGTGCGCAACGCACCTGCGCGCCGCTGTCCTTGAGCGTGAAATACACGTGGCCGGACGCCGGGCGGGCGAGGTTGGAGATTTCGCCTTCGACCCAGATGTTGCTGAACACGTCTTCGAGCAACACTCGCGCGCGGCCGTTGAGCTGGCTGACGGTCAGGACTTCGCGGTCGAGGCCGAGTCTTGCAAAGGGATCTTTAATCATGGGGCGCAGTTTAAAGGCATTCGCCGGTGAATGTCTGGAGGAAGTGTTGCACCAGAGGTGTGGGATTTTGCCGAGATGCGAGGGCGACAGTGCTCTGGCAATCGCCGCTCAGCGGCAGAAATCTCACACCAGCGGGCGCGATGTCCTGCATTGATTCCGGCAGAAGAGCGATGCCAAATCCGGCCTGGATCAATTGCAATTGCGTGGTCTTGCGCGACATCACCCGCGCAGCCTGGGGGAAGAAGCCGTGACGCATGCACAGGTCGGCGCACAAATAACTCAGCCCGCCGCGCTGCGGATGCGGGATGGAGATGAACGCTTCGTCCTTCAATTGCGCCAGATCGACCGCCTCCGCCAACGCCAGTCGATGATCCGCCGGCACGGCAAGCAGCAAGCGTTCGGTATAGAGCGGCACAACCTGAACACCCTCGCGCTGGCGCAGCACCGGTAGGCGCAGAAGACCGATATCGAGCCGGCCCTCGGCCAATTCTTCGAGTTGTGCCTCCGAGGAGAGCGTGCCGATGTCCAGCGAAACACCGGGTTGCTGCTGCAGATATGCGCTCATGTCGCGCAACAGTCGGCCGCTTATCGGCACGGTGCTGGAGTGACACACGCGCAAAGTGCCGCGCTGCCCTTGGCCAATTTCCGTGGCCAGGGTGCTGGCCTTGTTCAGTTCATTGAGCAGGTTTCTCGCCCGGGGCAGGAACGCTTCGCCAGCGGCGGTGAGCCGAGGCTGGCGCGCGGTGCGTTCGAACAGCGGCGTTTGCAGGCGGGTTTCCATGTCCTTGATCTGTCGGCTCAACGCTGACTGGGCAATGAACAGGCGCTCGGCCGCGGCACTGAAGCTGCCGCTCTCGGCGATTTCCACGAAGTAGCGCAATTGACGGGTTGAAAGCACGAGGCATGCCTTTTTGAGATGGCTTGGCGGTTTCGAAGATATTAGTCGCAACCCTCGGCGCTGGCTAAAGTCATCGCAGGCTTATAAAGGAAGCGAGCGAATGAGCGTGGCGGGGTTGTTGAGCGAATGGTCGTGGGGTGCGCAGGGCTGGGTGGTGATCGGACTGGCCATCGCGCTGGCCTACATCGTGTTCGGGATTGCCGGTTTCGGCACGGCGCTGGTGGCGGGGCCGATCCTGATCCTGTTCATGCCGCTGTCGAAGATCGTGCCGTTGCTGGTGCTGCTGGATTTCGTCGCGGCGTTCGGCAATCTGCTGCCGTCGCGGCGTGACGTGGCGAAAGCGGAATTGCTGCGGCTGCTGCCGTGCATGGCGGTGGGTTGCACGCTGGGGGTGATTTTCTTGCTTAACCTCAAGTCCGATCTGCTGTTGCTGCTGATGGGGCTGTTCATCAGCGTGTACGCGATCTACAGCTTGTGGATCAAGGCGCGACCGGCGCAGTTGTCCGCCGTATGGGCGTTGCCGATGGGCACCGTGGGCGGGCTGTTCGGCGCGCTGTTCGGCAGTGGCGGCTTTCTTTATGCGATCTACCTCAACAGCCGACTGCCCAAGGACGCAGCCCGGGCCACGCAAAGTGCGCTGATCAGTTGCAGCACGGTGGTGCGTTTGAGCCTGTTCGCCATCGCCGGGGTGTATGCCGAGCTACCCTTGTTGATGCTGGCGCTGTGCCTGTTGCCAGCCATGGCGCTGGGCTTGTGGATCGGGCGGCGTTTGACGATGCGCCTGTCCCGCGAGGCCTTCGTGCGGTTGGTGACCTGGCTGGTGCTGGCGAGCGGGATTGCTCTGATCGGCCGCTATTTAAGCACTTGACCGGATTTTGTCAGGGATTAAGCTGCCGGCCGCGTTTGTCGCAGAACATCCTTTGACGCAGCAGGCTTGCATCATGAACTCCCAAAGCATCATCGTCCCGAAAATCTCCAACCTGCCGGTGCACGAGCCCCGGGCCCGGGCGATCCTGCGCTGGCTGGTGCGCAAGAACATCGTCAAGGAAGAGCTGAGCACGTGCGGACGTACCGGCAATCGCATGGCCTACGCCATCGCCGATGGTGCCCGTGCGGTGGTGCTGCACCCCGAGGCGCTGCCGTTTGGCGAGCCGATCAACGGTCTCGAGGTCATCACTAAGCGCTGCATCTATACCCCGGCCAAGGGGTTTCTCGGAGAAGCCGGGTGCGCCGAATGCCGTCAGGAGATCGGCGAAGCGTTGTTCGAAAGCCTGGAAGACTGGATGCCGGGCCGCACCGACAACTTCACCTGTCCTGAATGCGGGCATGAAGACGACATCAACGGTTTCCTGTATTTGCAGGAGTGCGGTTTTTCCAACCTCGGTTTCATCTTCAACAACTGGCTGGAGGCGGGCTTCAAGCAGAGTTTCATCGACGAATTCGCCGACTGGCTGGATCAACCGGTGAGCTGGGTCAAGGTCGAGTTGTGAGGGGCGTTTTTCCCGTACATCAGCAACATTGATATAAGACAAGTTTTACATTGAGCCCGGTAGGGTGTCTGAGTATAATGGCGCGCTTCCATTTTCCCGCTCGGGAGCCCCCGCGATGCTGCGTATCAGCCAAGAAGCTCTGACCTTCGACGACATTCTCCTAGTGCCCGGTTATTCCGAGGTGCTTCCTAACGAAGTCAGTCTGAAGACCCGCCTTACCCGTGGCATCGAGCTGAACATTCCTCTGGTTTCTGCCGCCATGGACACCGTTACTGAAGCCCGTCTGGCAATCGCCATGGCTCAGGAAGGTGGCATCGGCATTATCCACAAGAACATGACCATCGAGCAGCAAGCTGCCGAAGTTCGCAAGGTCAAGAAGTTCGAAGCCGGTGTGGTCAAGGACCCAATCACCATCGAGGCTGACGCCACGGTTCGTGATCTGTTCGAACTGACCCGCATGCACAACATTTCCGGCGTTCCGGTTCTGCACGATGGCGACCTGGTCGGCATCGTCACTTCCCGTGACGTGCGTTTCGAAACCCGTCTGGAAGCCACTGTTCGTGAAGTGATGACGCCCAAAGAGCGTCTGGTCACTGTTCGCGAAGGCGCCGACAAGAACGAAGTCCGCGAGCTGCTGCACAAGCACCGCCTGGAAAAAGTCCTGATCGTCGACGACAAGTTTGCCCTCAAAGGCATGATGACCGTCAAAGACATCGAGAAAGCCAAGGCCTATCCGCTGGCCAGCAAGGACGATCAAGGTCGTCTGCGCGTCGGCGCTGCGGTCGGTACCGGTAAAGACACTGGTGACCGCGTTGCCGCCCTGGTCAATGCCGGCGTGGACGTGGTGGTGGTCGACACCGCTCATGGTCACTCCAAAGGCGTGATCGACCGCGTTCGCTGGGTCAAAGAGAATTTCCCTGAAGTGCAGGTGATCGGCGGCAACATCGCCACCGGCGCAGCCGCCAAGGCTCTGGCCGAAGCTGGCGCCGACGCGGTCAAGGTCGGTATCGGCCCTGGCTCGATCTGCACCACCCGTATCGTCGCCGGTGTCGGCGTTCCGCAAATCAGTGCCATCGCCAACGTTGCCGCTGCCCTCGAAGGCACCGGCGTTCCGTTGATCGCCGACGGCGGCATCCGTTTCTCCGGTGACCTGTCCAAGGCCATCGTTGCCGGTGCTTCCTGCGTGATGATGGGCTCGATGTTTGCCGGTACCGAAGAAGCACCGGGCGAGATCGAACTGTTCCAGGGCCGTTCGTACAAGGCTTATCGCGGCATGGGTTCGCTGGGCGCCATGTCCCAGGCTCAAGGTTCCTCCGACCGTTACTTCCAGGACTCCTCGGCAGGCGCCGAGAAACTCGTTCCGGAAGGTATCGAAGGCCGTGTTCCTTACAAGGGCACCCTGAGCGCGATCATTCACCAGTTGATGGGCGGTCTGCGTTCCTCGATGGGTTACACCGGCAGCGCCAACATCGAAGAAATGCGCACCAAGCCCGAGTTCGTGCGGATCACCGGTGCCGGCATGGCCGAATCCCACGTCCACGACGTGCAGATCACCAAAGAAGCGCCAAACTACCGCGTAGGTTGAGGCTTCAAGCAAAACGTTAAATGACCGGGGCTGTTTTATTCAGCCCCGAGTCGTTTCTGAATCAAAGACTGTTTCTGAATTACTTAGACGAGACTGAATCATGGCCCTCGACATTCACGCTCACCGCATCCTGATCCTCGACTTCGGTTCGCAATACACCCAACTGATCGCCCGCCGCGTGCGCGAGATCGGTGTGTACTGCGAACTGCACCCGTTCGACATGGACGAAGATGCGATCCGCGAATTTGCGCCAAAAGGCGTGATCCTCGCCGGCGGTCCCGAGTCCGTGCACGAAGCCAACAGCCCGCGCTGCCCGCAAGCGGTATTCGACCTGGGCGTACCGGTCTTCGGTATCTGCTACGGCATGCAGACCATGGCCGAGCAACTGGGCGGCAAGGTTGAAGGCTCCGAACTGCGTGAGTTCGGTTATGCCCGCGTTGACGTGGTGGGCAAGAGCCGCCTGCTCGACGGCATCGAAGACCACATCGACGCCGACGGCCTGTTCGGCCTCGACGTGTGGATGAGCCACGGTGACAAGGTCACCAAGATGCCAAGCGATTTCCACATCCTGGCTAGCACCCCGAGCTGCCCGATCGCTGGCATGTTCAACGACGAGCGCGCTTACTACGGCGTGCAGTTCCACCCGGAAGTGACCCACACCAAGCAGGGCGGTCGCATCCTGTCGCGTTTCGTTCTCGACATCTGCGGCTGCGAAGCCCTGTGGACTCCGTCGAAGATCGCCGAAGACGCCATCGCCAACATCCGCGCACAGGTCGGTACCGACAACGTGCTGCTGGGTCTGTCCGGCGGTGTGGACTCCTCGGTGGTTGCGGCACTGCTGCACAAGGCCATCGGCGACCAGCTGACCTGCGTCTTCGTCGACAACGGCCTGCTGCGTCTGCACGAAGGCGAGCAGGTGATGGCCATGTTCGCCGAGAACATGGGCGTCAAGGTGATCCGCGCCAACGCGGAAGACCAGTTCCTGAACAACCTGGCCGGCGAAGCCGATCCGGAGAAGAAGCGCAAGATCATTGGCCGCACCTTCATCGACGTGTTCGATGCCGAATCCTGCAAGCTGGACAACATCAAGTACCTGGCTCAGGGCACTATCTACCCGGACGTGATCGAGTCGGCTGGCGCGAAAAGCGGCAAGGCCCACGTGATCAAGTCGCACCACAACGTGGGCGGCCTGCCGGAAGAAATGAACCTGAAACTGGTCGAGCCACTGCGCGAACTGTTCAAGGACGAAGTCCGTCGTCTGGGCCTGGAACTGGGCCTGCCGTACGACATGGTCTACCGTCACCCGTTCCCGGGCCCGGGCCTGGGCGTGCGCATCCTTGGTGAAGTGAAGAAGGAATACGCCGACCTGCTGCGTCGCGCCGACCACATCTTCATCGAAGAACTGCGCAAGGCCGACTGGTACCACAAGGTCAGCCAGGCCTTCGTAGTGTTCCAGCCAGTGAAATCGGTTGGCGTGGTCGGCGATGGCCGCCGTTACGCCTGGGTCGTGGCCCTGCGTGCCGTGGAAACCATCGACTTCATGACCGCGCGTTGGGCACACCTGCCTTACGAGCTGCTGGAAACTGTCAGCGGCCGCATCATCAATGAAATCGAAGGCATCTCCCGCGTCACTTACGACGTGTCGAGCAAGCCGCCGGCGACCATTGAGTGGGAGTGATCCTGCACAAGCCCTGATGGCTTGAGGTCAGGACCAACAAAAAGCCGCGTGAAACGATGTTTCACGCGGCTTTTCTGTTTCTGGCTTTCAGTGGCTGATTACAACGGTCTGGACCAACCCGCCAGTTTCATGCCTCGCTCATCAAGCGCCTTGAGCAGCGCCTTGATACTGGCGAAGCGCTTTTCATGGACGCTGGGCCATTCGGGGCGTTCAATGAAAACGCGGTTGGATTCGAAGTGGATATCGGTGCGCACGATCGCATTGGCGCGGCTGCGATGAACCAGAAAGGTTTCCCGCAATTCCCTTTTCAAGGTGTACAGACCCGGTCGGGAAAGTAGCCGTCCGATGTCTGAGGTCGTCCGGGCGTACCACGGTGTTTCGACTTGCAGGCGCAGGTCACCTTTTACGAATGCCTGGTTCTTGCCCATTTGATCGGCAAGACTTTTACCGGGATCCGCTTCGATACCGCCGGATTGACCTTCAGCGACATCTTCGGCGCGCAGACCGACGACGCCTTCCAGCTCGCTGACACCGGCAACGCCTTCGAACGTGTTCGAGTGGGAGTTCCCCATCAGTGCCACCCAGTTATGCGGCCCGCGAGCCGCCTGGTCAGCCTCGATCACGGTGTGAGCGTAGTAGTTCATCATTCTCTGGCGTGCCGACGGATCCGCCGTTCTCATTCCTTCAACCCGATAACTGGCCAGGCAGTCGATGGCCTGAACGCGTATCCCGTTGCGATTGGCTTCCTTGACCAGATCGAGAAAGGTGTAGCGTTGCAGCGGATCGGTCACGTGACCACTGTCGAGCTGAATCAGATAGTTCTCCAGATCCCGCGGCATGACCGATGTCCTGGCGTAATTATCCAGCGCGGCCTGATGGAAGTCCGTGAGCAGGTGCTCGGAGTAAAGCGTCTTCACACCCTTGTTGGCCAGGGTTTGCATATTGTCCATCAGCCATTGCTTGCTGCCGATTTCGGCATGGCTTTCGCCAATGACCAGACCGCGAAACTCTGTGAATACCCGCTCGATGAATGCTTGTCCCGACAGTCCTGTGGTTAGCGAATCCATTGATGGGCGTACGGGAAGATGCAGCTCGGCATAGAAACGTACTGCTGCTTCATGCAGTTGTTTTCGCAGCGTCTTGAATGTATCGAGGGGTGAATTGCCGCCCCATGAAGCGACGGAGTCGTTCAACAGTGAGGCGTCATTGCCCCGCGCCACGTTTTTCAGTTCGGCACGGGCCTGCACCGCGATCTCATACGGCGAGGTGAAGCGGGGTGGATCCTTGATCGTCAAATCCGGGGCGGGTGGCGCTTCAATCGCCGGGATGGACGGCTGAATGTCTGGCAGTTGACCGGGCGTAGCGGTGGGATCAATGCGCACGTGTACCTGCGTGAGGCCTTCATGTTCTATGGCTTGCAACGGTTCATGCAGGCTGTCGAAGTGGCGCCCGCTGATGGCTGACCATTTCGGCCGGAGGATGGAGAAACCGGCGCTGTCCTGCTGAATCGGTGTACGCACCAGACTGCCATCGCCACTGCGGTGAACAAGGGTGGAGGGCTCCTGCACCATGAACATGCCGCGCCTGGGGAGCGCCTCTTCAAGCGAGCGAGCTGTTGCCGTCGCGGGCGGTGCGCTCAGTTGCAGGCGAAGATCGCTTTTCAATTCGTCGAAGGGACGTCCCAGGATGTCTTTGACTTTTTTGCCCGGGTCAGCTGTAAGCCCCTGAGCCTGACCCAATGCACTTTCATCAACGCGCAATGCCACCGCCCCTTCCAGCTCACTCAGCCCTGCAACGTTGTCGAAGCTGCTGGCGCGGGCCTCATCAACCAGTGCGATCCAGCGATGAGCACCTCGTGCGGCCTGGTCGGCCTGAATCACCGTGTCCGAGTAGTAATTCATCATTTTTCGGCTGCTGGCTTCGGTAGTACCTTCCATCCGTGGAAAGCGCCGGGTCGCCATGCTGTCGATCGCTTGTACGCGGATGTGATTCTTCTGTGCGCCTTTTACCAGCTCGGTGTAGGAATACGGTCCGGCAGGGTCGGTCTTGAACCGCGCATCCAAAGCCTTCAGGTACCGCTCGAGAGCCGGCGGCATCTTGCCGCTCTGGTGAAAAACATCCAGATCCGCTTGATGGAAATCCGTGAGCAAGTGATCCAGGTAAAGGGTTCTGACCTTCTGTTTGTTCAGCACTTTGAGATTGTCGACAAGGGTCTGTCTAGCACCGATGGCAGAACTGTCCTGACCGATTACGAGGCCGGTGCCGTCCTTGAACAGGCGCTTGGTCATTTCGGCAAACGGCGTCGTGGGTTTGAAGAGTGGGACGGCCGGACGCGGGGGGAATTCGGTGGCGGCATAGGCGTTGATGGCATCGTCGTAGAGCCCGCGACGCAGGGTTTTGAAGTCTTGATAGAAACGGTCGCTGCTGTCCTGTGGATCCAGCGGGAAATCATCGACCTGAGCTTCGGCAACGGGTTGCAGCGCCGATCGCGATGCTTGCGGCACATCGTACGTCAGTGGTTGCATCTCCACTTCCGGCAGTGGGTCGGCCGTGTGTCCGAAGGGCCACTTGCCGAAAATTTTCATGCCACCCTTGAGTCCGGGACGGGCCACCGGTTCCCACCTGAGCGCTTCGTTCAAGCGAACCGGGACGTTGCGGTAAAACGAGAAAGGATTGGCCGGATCAATAATGACCCAGCCGCGTAATTGCTCGACATAACGCACCTGATAAAAGCCGTCGCTTCCTGCGCGGCGCATGTAAATGTAACGCTTGCCCGACGCGGCCAGGATGATCTCCTGCAGTTTGGAATCACCGGTTTCAACGCGGGTGCCTTCGGTGATTTCAGTCTTGAATGAAGCAAGGAGGTCCTCGGGCTGCGCGGGCAGGATGCGCGTCGGGGCGATTTCCTCCAACGCAGGCAATGGGGGGCGGGCAATCGCCGCTTCGGCAAGTTTTTCTTCCGGTGCGAAGACCGTGCTGGCCTCGGCTATTTCCGGGAGACGGCCACTGCCCTTGAGGAAGGTGGCGTTGAAAAGGGTATCGATGGTCGCGAAGATGGCGCCCGTCACTGCAGACTTGCGTTCACCGGGTGTTTTGCCATTGACCGCCTGATCAATCTGCAACCCGACATTGGCGATGCCGGCACCCACGACGGCCAGTGCCACGGGCCAGCCGACAGCGGCCATCGGACCGAACATGCGACCGAAAGCGTTGAGATAGCCGATCCACAGCTTTTTCCGCAGATCGCCATTGGTGTGCATCATGAACGTGGCGTCGCTGATCATCCTGGCGTGAGTGGCGCTGGCGAGGAAGGTGAAGGCGTCGCTCTTGAACGTCTCGCTGGTGTGTTCGATCAGGGAGTGATCGGCGCAGTCCCAGGCGCTGACCAGCAGATCCAGGACATGATTGAGCCCGACATTTTCGACATGCGGCGGGCGGAATATCTCAGTGAGCAGATATGTCCCGGGACTCAACAGGGGGAGCCACCCCGGTTTCGCAGCGTCGCGCCATGAGGTGTCTTCCATGATGTCGTGATCGGCCACTTGAAAATGCGCGAGGAAACGTTGGCGGTCAGCCGGTTTACGGGTTTGCGACAACACCCACCAATGCAGGTCCTCCGCTGTCTCGAAGGCATGCAGGCCCCAGACTTCCCCAGGGGTGTAGAGGATCTTTCGGCCATTGACGTCGGTGATGCACAGAATATCGGTCGCTACATAACCCCCCACCTTCAGCAGGCTCAGATGCATTCCCTTGGCGGGCGCCGCATCCTCCTCCAGCATCTGCAACGTGACGGGCCAGCTCACATTGCCGGCGACAGCCTTGACCACGGTTCGGAAGTTTTCGTCCGACAACCGGCCACCTTCGCGATCCTCCATGGCCTGGGCAATAAAGGTGCACTTGGCCAGGCTGCGAAATGTCCTGGTGTGTTTTTTCCAGAACGAGGCGACCTTTTGATTGAACAGATCGGCAAAGTTGATCGCCCAGAAATCCTTCAGCACCTCGTTGCCGTGCAACCGCACTTCATTGGTCTCGTCGAAGTCCTCGGCGTCCGGTCCGGTCGTGTAAAAGCCCCCATCGACATCGAGCATGTCCGAGTTGTCCTGATCACCGACGCGGAACCGCTGGATCACCAGTTGCGGCAAGGTCATGGACTCGGTTGGCCGGGCACCATGATGTTCCCAGCCCGTGAAGGCTTTCCAGCTGCTGCTGGAGAACTTGAAGCGGTGCCAGTAAACCTGTTCAGGATCCAGATGATCCACGCCATGTTTGCGCAGGATATCCCTGGCGATATCACTGGCCATTTCGTACATGTCGGGGCAGGCCTGAACCAGTGCGGGTACCAGATTTTTCAGGGCCAGTTTGTCGGCAACATTGGGTAGTGCAGTGTTTTCGGATGTGTCCACGGTCTTTCCTTGAGGGTGGTACGGATGGGACCGGATCATTTCAGGCGGGCGTAGGAAGGGTCTGTCGGCTGTCGTGTGTAACGGGTGTCGGAACAATAGGTATGACGTATGGGAAAAGGATCAGGATCCAGTACGAAAACCCGGCAATTTGCAGCAGTTGAGTCCTGCTTTTCGCTCTGAGGAACTGCGGCCAGTCGCCGCGTCGCCCTTACTGTTTCTCATCTGCGGGTGTATCGTATTCGCCCTTTCGGGCCTGCGGGCCCGCCGCAGATACGTGAGGTAGTTGAGTTCATGTCCTTTACCCGTCGCCAAATCCTCGGTGGCCTGGCCGGTCTTGTTGTCGTTGGCGTAGGAGCGGGGGGCGCGTCGCGTTACTGGCTGGGCAAGATGGCCGATGCCGATGCGGGGCATGACTACGAGCTGATCGCCGCGCCACTGGACGTCGAGCTGGTGCCAGGGCACAAGACCGAAGCCTGGGCGTTTGGCCCATCGGCGCCGGGCACCGAATTACGCGTGCGTCAGGGCGAGTGGTTGCGGGTGCGCTTCATCAACCATCTGCCGGTCGCGACGACCATTCACTGGCACGGCATCCGCCTGCCGCTGGAGATGGACGGCGTGCCGTACGTTTCGCAATTGCCGGTGCTGCCGGGCGAATACTTCGATTACAAATTCCGTGTGCCGGACGCTGGCAGCTACTGGTATCACCCGCACGTCAGCAGCAGTGAGGAACTCGGTCGCGGGCTGGTCGGGCCGTTGATTGTCGAGGAGCGCGAGCCGACCGGGTTCAAGTACGAAAAGACCCTGAGCCTGAAGAACTGGCACATCGACGACGAAGGCAACTTCGTCGAGTTCAGCATTCCGCGCGAAGCGGCCCGTGGCGGTACGGCGGGGCGGCTGTCGACCATCAACGGCGTGCCTACGCCGGTGATCGAGTTGCCGGCGGGGCAGATCACCCGCGTACGCCTGCTCAACCTCGACAACACCCTGACCTATCGCATCAACATTCCTGGTGTCGAAGCGCAGATCTATGCGCTGGACGGCAACCCGGTCGAGCCGCGCCCGTTGGGCAAGGAATACTGGCTGGGTCCGGGCATGCGCATCTGCCTGGCGATCAAGGCACCACCGGCCGGGGAGGAACTGTCGCTGCGCAACGGCCCGGTTCGCCTGGGCACCCTGCGGTCGGTGGCCAACAATGACTCGCCGACCGACTGGCCGAAAGCACTGCCGGCCAACCCGGTGGCCGAGCCGGACCTGGCCAATGCCGAGAAACTCAACTTCAATTTCGAATGGGTCGGTTCGGTGTCGGTGAATGTTGACAACGGCAAGCCGCCGAGCCTGTGGCAGATCAACGGCAAGGCCTGGGACATCACCGACAAGACCTGCGCCGACCGGCCGATCGCCAGCCTGAAACTGGGCCAGAGCTATATTTTCGAACTGAAGAACATGACCCAGTACCAGCACCCGATCCACCTGCACGGCATGAGCTTCAAGGTGATTGCGTCGAACCGGCACAAGATCGTGCCGTATTTCACCGACACGTATCTGCTGGGCAAGAACGAGCGCGCGCAAGTGGCGCTGGTGGCGGATAACCCGGGGGTGTGGATGTTCCACTGCCACGTGATCGACCACATGGAAACCGGCCTGATGGCCGCCATCGAGGTGAAGTGATGCGCCAGATTCGCCCCGCGGCGATCATCGACCGCAGCCGAGACCGCGACTTCATGCGCGAGGCGCTGGAGCTGGCGGCCCAGGGTGCAGCTCTCGGCGAAGTGCCGGTGGGCGCGGTGCTGGTGCAGGATGGCGAAATCATCGGGCGCGGTTTCAACTGTCCGATCAGTACCAGCGACCCGAGTGCGCATGCGGAAATGGTCGCGATTCGCGCCGCTGCACAGGCTGTGAGCAACTATCGTCTGCCGGGCAGCACGCTCTACGTGACGCTGGAACCGTGCAGCATGTGCGCCGGGCTGATCGTGCATTCGCGGGTTGCGCGGGTGGTGTATGGCGCGCTGGAGCCCAAGGCCGGGATTGTGCAGAGTCAGGGACAGTTCTTCACTCAGGGCTTTCTCAACCATCGAGTGTTGTATGAAGGCGGGGTGTTGGCGGAGGAGTGTGGGGCGGTGTTGACCGAGTTCTTCCGAGCTCGCCGAACCAAAAGCCCCTCACCCTAACCCTCCCGAAACGTCGGACCGCCCGGAGGGAGAGGGGACTGACCGAGGTGACAGATGACGTTACGCCGTCCTGAGATTTTTGAGTCGAACTCAAGTTTTGAAAAGCACACGTATCGGCTCCCTCTCCTTGGGGAGAGGGCTGGGGTGAGGGGGGGCTCACCGCGGAGTTTGGGAGAGCGGGTTATTTCTTCGCGACAATTACGGCCCGCATCGGCGCCGGCAACCCTTCGATCGTCTTGCTGTGATCTTCCGGATCAAGGAAATCACTGAGCGACTGATACTTCATCCACTCGGTCCCGCGCTGTTCTTCGACGGTTGTCATGCTCACATCCACGCATTTCACATCCGTGAACCCCGCACGCCGCAGCCACAACTCCAGCGCCGGCACCGATGGCAGGAACCACACATTACGCATCTGCGCATAACGATCTTCCGGCACCAGCACCTGATGCTTGTCGCCTTCGACCACCAGCGTCTCCAGGACCAGTTCGCCGCCTTTCACCAGGCAATCTTTCAGCGCCAGCAAATGCTCGATCGGCGAACGACGGTGATAGAACACACCCATCGAAAACACCGTGTCGAAACCTTCCAGATTCGGCGGCAGGTCTTCGAAAGGGAACGGCAGGTGCCAGGCATTCGGTTCTGACAGATAACGCTGCACCGCCTGGAACTGGCAGAAGAACAGCCAGTTCGGGTCGACGCCGATCACGCTGTCGGCGCCGGCGCCGAGCATGCGCCACATGTAGTAGCCGTTGCCGCAACCGACATCGAGAATGCGTTTGCCCTTCAGATCCAGATGCGGAGCGACCCGCGACCACTTCCAGTCCGAGCGCCATTCGGTGTCGACGTGCACGCCGAACAGATCGAACGGCCCCTTGCGCCACGGCGACAGGCCCATCAGCGCGGTGCGCATCTGTGCGCGGGTTTCGTCGTCGCAATCGGTGTCCAGTTTCAGGCCGTCGAGCAGGTCGACTTCGGTCGGCTGGATCTTCGGCAAGGCGTCCAGCGCACTTTGCCAGCGCTCCAGATCGCCGTGACCTTTCTCCATTTTCTTGTCGAGCTGCACTTGCAGGGTGTTGGCCCATTCGGCCAGCGGCGTGCCGGCCAGACGGCGGGCGAGGGGAGACAGATCAATCATGGCAAGGCAATCAACGAGGCAAAGTTAAGACACTGGAACCACGGCACGACTTTCGAGAACCCGGCAGCCAGCAGGCGCTCACGGTGTTCTTCGAGGCTGTCGGGCTTCATGACATTTTCGATGGCGCTGCGCTTCTGGGCGATTTCCAGTTCGCTGTAGCCGTTGGCGCGCTTGAACGCGACGTGCAGGTCGGTCAGCAGCGCGTGTTCTTCGGCATCGTTGAAGCGCAGCTTCTCCGACAGGATCAGCGCGCCGCCCGGCAGCAACGATTGGCGGATGCGTGACAGCAACGCCGTACGCTGATCCGGGGCAATGAATTGCAGGGTGAAGTTCAACGCCACCACCGAGGCCGGTTTGAAGTGGAGGGCGAGGATGTCGCCTTCGATCACTTCGACCGGCAGCAACTCCTGGAACATCGAATCCTGACCGTTGAGGTACTCGCGGCAGCGCTCGACCATCGCCGCCGAGTTATCCACCGCGATCACACGGCAACCGTCGGTGCGTACGTGGCGACGCAGGGCCTGGGTCACCGCACCCAGCGAGGCGCCAAGGTCGTAGAGCACGCTGTTCGGCTGGGCGAACTGCGCCGCGAGCACGCCGAGGTTCTCGACGATGGTCGGATAACCCGGCACCGAACGCTTGATCATGTCCGGGAACACCCGCACCACGTCTTCGTTGAAGGCGAAGTCAGGCACCTGGGCCATCGGCTGGGCGAAAATGCGATCGGGTTCTTTGCTCACGGCGGTTCCGGCGGTGTCGATGAAAAGGCCGGCATTTTAGCCAAACTGGCGCGCAGATGCGCGGGTTGTCTGATAAACCGTGTGTGGGGCGTGGGAGGGAGGCCTTGTGTGAATCGGGTTCATTCTGCTGTTTCAGGACATCACACGTCGTCAGACTCAGGCTCTTGCAACCGCAGGGCTTGCGGCCTGAGTCTGACGTTTATATCAGGGAGAGTTTTTTGATTATCGACTGCGCGAATTGGTGGTGCTCCACTCCACGTCGAACAGCCCATTTACTCTGATACCGGGGTTGTTGCCACCTGCGTAATCCTCTTTCGTCTGAATGTCGTACACACCGTAAATGTGCTGGGACGAATGATCGACCGTGAGGTTCAGGGTCATGGATATTGGGGTGTAACGGATATTGGCCCAGCCAGTCAGTACTCCGACTTGAACTCCAGGGCTACCGAGCGAGTATTGTCCGCTCTTGATAGCGGGATTAAATTTAAAGATGATTTGCTCAAGTTGATGCTCGAAGTCGTTCCGTGCCCCATAGATTTCGAGATCCCTCCCCGAGTAACCATTCGCATAGAAAAACTTGTCTGCCTCACCGCTATCAATTTGGTAAGTGAACGAATTGGCTGCCGCATTGGATGAAGCGCTCTGAGTGCCCATATTCAATTCCTCTGATGTGCGACAGAAGGAAGTACAGTCGCTGACGCAGTTTAGGAATGGAAAAGATCGGCTGGTAACTGTCAGAACTTACAGTTTTTAATTCTATTTAGTTATTGATGGCGGATTTTTAGTTCATTCTCTCAATTTTTATTTGGAAAGTGGAGGCGGTAATACCCCATTGCCCTAACCAGTAACTGAGGATGATGACGTATGGCGCACCGTGGAATGGTGAGACGAAACGGTCGATACCGATCACGCTGTCGGAAAACACGAACGCCACCGCGCCGCCCGCCGCCAGTAATGCCGAACGTTGTGGTACGCCGCTGCCGAGTCGGGCGAGAGCGCGCCAGAGCATGGCGCTGATGGCCGTTCCGTAGACGATCACTGGCACGGTCAACGGGCCGAGTCCGCTGCTGATCAATATGCCCAACAACACTGCACCCACGCTGAGGGCCAGGATCAGCGGCAGCAGGGCCAAACGTCGGCAATCACTAAGGTAAGCCTTGAGATACGCCAGATGCGCGACCAGAAACGCACCCAGGCCAAACACGAACAAATCCCCCGGCCACGCCAGCAACACATCGCCGATCAACGAGAAAATCAGACCGAGGCTGATCCAGCGCCGATAGTCGCTCGGTGGCGCATCGTGCAGCCAGCCGAGCAACGCCAATACCGGCAGCGGTTTGACCAGCAGGCAAAGCAGCGCCGCGTGGGTGCTGACGCCATAGAGAAAGGTCACGGCGCCCATCAGCGCGAGGATCAGCCAGCCCACGATCAGTTCACCGAAATGGCGCAGTCAAAGGTTTCCACCGGCAACACTTCCGGCGCCCAAGGCTGTTGCGAAGTCAGGCGCAGACGGCCGGTGCCGGGGGCAAACGCCTGGAAGCGCCAGGTCGAGAGACCGGCCGCGCCGACCACGCCGGCGTCTTCCGGATTGCTGTAGACCTCGGGGCTGAGGGCGCGCAATACGCCGCCGGCGGAATCCTGGATGGCCCAGCGGTAGCCGGTGGTGGGGTTGCTCGGGAGCATGACGATCAGGTTTTGCCCGTTGGTGAGGCGCACCGGGCATTCGCTCTGTTTTTCCACGGTCACGTTGGTTTTCGGTTGCGTGGCACAGGCGGCCAGCAGGGCGAGGGACAGGGGGACAAACAGGCGAAGGGGGGACATGGATTCAGTGGCTCCGGCGTTGGCGACGAACGGCGAGCATAACTGAAGATGAGACAAAGTGTGACAACGCCACCCCTCACCCTAACCCTCTCCCAGAGGGAGAGGGGACCGACCGAGGTGTCTTTTGGGATACATCGACCTGAAAGATCGAGTTGATTACGGATTCAGTGAAGAGCTTTCAGGTCGGCGTATCTCTTAAATATCCCCCACTCGGCTCCCTCTCCCTCCGGGCGGTCCGACGTTTCGGGAGGGCCGGGGTGAGGGGCTGCGATGCCAGCCCCCCTCAATACCTCAAGACGAAATCAAAAAAGCACCTTCGCTACATCCGCAAACTTCTTGGCGAAATGCACGGTAATGCCTTCCTTCAGGTAGTCCGGCAACTCTTCAAAGTTTCCGCGATTCGGCTCCGGCAGAATCAACTCGAAGATCTTCTGCCGCCGCGCCGCAATCACCTTCTCGCGCACTCCGCCAATCGGCAGTACATGCCCGGTCAGCGTCAATTCACCGGTCATCGCCACGCCTTTTTTCGGCGCCTGATTACGGGCGAGGGAGAGCAGGGCGCTGGCCATGGTCACGCCGGCGCTCGGGCCGTCTTTCGGTGTCGCGCCTTCCGGCACGTGCAGGTGGACGAAGGCTTCGTCGAAGAACTTCGGATCGCCACCAAAAGATTTGAGGTGCGAACTGACGTAGCTGTAGGCGATCTCCGCCGACTCCTTCATCACATCGCCCAGTTGCCCGGTGAGTTTGAAACCGCGATTGAGCGTGTGAATCCGCGTGGCTTCGATCGGTAAGGTCGCGCCGCCCATGCTGGTCCACGCCAGGCCGGTAATCACGCCGGTGCCGGACAGCACTTGCTCGTTGCGGAACACCGGATGACCAAGGGACGCTTCGAGGTCTTTCGGCCCGATCTTGATCACCGCTTTCGGATCGTCGATCAGTTTCATCACCGCTTTGCGCACCAGTTTGCCCATCTGTTTTTCCAGCTGGCGCACGCCGGCTTCACGGGCGTAACCGTCAATCAAGGCTTTGAGCGCCGTGTCGCTGATGCTCAGGCTGCCCTTGGACACGCCGGCCTTTTCCAGCAGTTTCGGCCACAGGTGACGCTTGGCGATGGCGACTTTTTCTTCGGTGATGTAGCCCGACAGGCGAATCACTTCCATCCGGTCCAGCAACGGGCCGGGAATCGAATCCAGGGTGTTGGCGGTGCAGACGAACAGGACTTTCGACAGGTCCATCCGCAGGTCCAGATAGTGGTCGAGGAATTCGACGTTCTGTTCCGGGTCGAGGGTTTCCAGCAGCGCCGAGGCCGGGTCGCCCTGGTAGCTCTGGCCCATCTTGTCGATCTCGTCGAGCATGATCACCGGGTTCATCACTTCGACGTCTTTCAACGCCTGCACGAGTTTGCCCGGCTGCGCGCCGATGTAGGTGCGGCGGTGGCCCTTGATCTCGGCTTCGTCGCGCATGCCGCCGAGGCTAAAGCGGTAGAACGGCCGACCAAGGGATTCGGCGATCGATTTGCCGACGCTGGTTTTACCCACGCCCGGCGGGCCGACCAGCAGCACGATGGAGCCGCTGATCTCGCCTTTATAGGCACCGACCGCGAGGAATTCGAGGATCCGGTCCTTGATGTCGTCGAGGCCGGCGTGGTGTTTGTCGAGCACCTTGCGCGCGTGCTTGAGGTCGAGTTTGTCCTCGCCGTACACGCCCCACGGCACCGAGGTTGCCCAGTCGAGGTAGTTGCGGGTGACCGCGTATTCCGGCGATCCGGTTTCGAGGATCGACAGTTTGTTCATCTCTTCTTCGAGGCGCTTCTGCACTTGCGTCGGCAGCACTTTGCCTTCCAAGCGCTGCTCGAACTGTTCGAGGTCGGCGCTGCGGTCGTCCTTGGTCAGGCCGAGTTCCTGCTGGATGACCTTGAGCTGTTCTTTCAGGAAGAACTCGCGCTGGTGCTCGCCGATCTTGCGGTTCACTTCGGCGGAGATTTCTTTCTGCAGGCGCGCGACTTCGACTTCCTTGCGCAGCATCGGCAGGACTTTTTCCATGCGCTTGAGCATTGGCACGCAGTCGAGCACTTCCTGCAGCTCATTACCTGTCGCCGAAGTGAGGGCGGCGGCGAAGTCGGTCAGCGGCGACGGATCATTGGGGCTGAAGCGGTTGAGGTAGTTCTTCAGCTCTTCGCTGTACAGCGGGTTGAGCGGCAGCAGTTCCTTGATCGCGTTGATCAGCGCCATGCCGTAGGCCTTGACCTCGTCGGTCGGCTCGGTGGGCTGGTGCGGGTATTCGACTTCCACTAGGTACGGCGGGCGATGGTGTTTGAGCCAGGTCTTGATGCGCACGCGACTCAGGCCCTGGGCGACGAATTGCAGTTTGCCGTTTTCGCGGCTGGCGTGGTGCACCTTGACCAGGGTGCCGTATTGCGGCAATGCCTTGGTGTCGAAGTGGCGCGGGTCTTCCTGGGGCGTGTCCATGAAGAACAGGGCCAGGGAGTGGTGTTCGGATTTGCTGACCAGTTCGAGGGTTTCGGCCCAGGGTTCTTCGTTGACGATGACCGGCAGGACCTGGGCCGGGAAGAACGGGCGGTTGTGGATCGGGATGATGTAGACCTTGTCCGGCAGGTTCTGGCCGGGCAGGGCGAGGCCTTTGCCGGGGACGTGGTGTTCGATGTGTTCGGCGTCGGTTTCGGTGATGTCGTCGGGGTTCTCGGGGAATTCTTGCTGGTCGCTCATGGGGCACCTGCGCAATTGGGTATGGCTGTTAGATGGGGCAGGGGTTGGGTGGTTT
>NZ_POHV01000049.1:0-38811 GCF_002884345.1 Pseudomonas sp. GW456-12-10-14-LB2 | reverse complement strand
CCCTCACCCCAGCCCTCTCCCCCAAAGGGGGAGAGGGGGAAGGGAGCAGATCTTCATGCTTTTCAAAGCCTGAGTTCGACTCGGTCATTCAGGTCGATGTAACTCGAATGTTCAACACCGTCGGCTCCCTCTCCCTCCGGGAGAGGGCTGGGGTGAGGGTGCTTTTGCTTCTGAGCTTCAGCCCTCGACCGCCGGAATATGCCCAAACAATTCCTGAGCAAACGCCACCCGCTCTTCAACCGACTCCGTCACGCCGCGCGCCTTGAGCTCTTCCAGATGCGCTTCCACCGCATGGGTACGCAACGTCAGTCCGCAATCGTTGGCAATCTGGATATTCAGCCCCGGCCGCGCATTCAGCTCCAGAATCAGCGGGCCTTTCTCCTGGTCCAGCACCATGTCCACGCCGATGTACCCCAGGCCACACAGCTCATAGCAACCGGCGGCGAGCTTCATGAATCCGTCCCAGTAGGGCAATTGCACACCGTCCACCGCGTTGGTGGTGTCCGGGTGTTTGGTGATGATGTTGTTCAGCCAGGTGCCGCGCAGGGTCAGGCCGGTGGCCAGGTCGACACCGACGCCGATGGCGCCCTGGTGCAGGTTGGCCTTGCCGCTGGATTGACGGGTCGGCAGGCGCAACATCGCCATCACCGGGTAGCCCATCAGCACGATGATGCGGATGTCCGGCACGCCTTCGTAGCTGATGCTTTTGAAGATCTGGTCCGGGGTCACCCGATATTCGATCAGCGCCCGGTCGCGGTGGCCGCCCAGCGAGTACAGGCCAGTGAGGATGCTGGAGATGTGATGCTCCAGCTCTTCGTGGGCAATGATCTTGCCCGACACCGTGCGATAGCGGCCCTCGAAACGGTCGGCGATGACGATGATGCCGTCACCGCCGGCGCCCTGGGCCGGCTTGATCACGAAGTCGTTGCGCCCGCCGATGATCTCGCCGAGCTTGTCGATTTCCTTCTCCGTGGAAATCACGCCATACAGTTCCGGCACGTGAATGCCGGCCTTGATCGCGCGTTCCTTGGTGATGATCTTGTCATCGACGATCGGGTACAGGCTGCGCTTGTTGTACTTGAGCACGTAGTCGGCGTTACGCCGATTGATGCCCATGATGCCCCGGGCTTCCAGGGCCTTCCAGGTCTTCCAGAAACCGAACATCAGGCGTCAGCCTTCTTCAGGAAAGCCTTGAAACGTACGAGTTCAGTCAGGCGATAACCGCGATAACGACCCATGGCCAGCATGAAGCCCACCAGGATCAGCAGGATCGCCGGGAAGGTGAACACGAAGTACACCAGCTCAGGAACGGTCATGATCAGGTGCGCCAGGGACGCTGCGAACAGCGTGCCGATCGCCACTTTCATGGCATGGCTGGCGCCGCGCTCTTCCCAGGTGATCGACAGGCGTTCGATGGTCATGGTCAGAATCACCATCGGGAACAGCGCCACCGACAGGCCGCGCTCCAGACCGAGCTTGTGACTGAACAGACTGATCGCCGCAATCAGCACCACCACGAAGGTCAGCACCACCGACAGGCGCGGCAGCATTTGCAGCTTCAAGTGTTCCAGGTACGAACGCAGCGACAGCCCAAGCGCGGTGATCACGGTAAACAGCAGGATGCCGAAGCCCAGTTGTGTCTCGCGGAAGGCCAGGGCGATCAGCACCGGTGTGAACGTGCCGAGGGTCTGCAGGCCGATCAGGTTGCGCAGGATCAGGATCACCAGCACGCCGATCGGGATCATCACCATGATCATGAACGTCTGCTGGGTTTGCAGCGGCAGGCCGTACAGCGAGTATTCGAGGAAATTGGCGTCGGTGTTTTCGTCGGTCAGCTTGGCCAGACGAATCGCGTTCATCTCGCTGTTGTTCAGGCTGAAGGTCACGTTGGCTTTCTTGCCACCGTCAACGGTGATCAGGTTTTCATCACCGCTCCACCACAGCAGGCGGTCGGTCGGCAGGCCTTGTTCACCGGTTTCCGGGTTGAAATACAGCCAGTCGGTGCCGTTGAAGCTGCGCAGCCACAGTTCCGGAGTTTGCGGCTGATCGGCGACGAGGCGGATGGTGTGGACTTTCTCCACCGGCACGTGGGCGATGGACAGCAGCAGTTCGACAATCTTGGCTTTGTGCGGCGTCGACGGATCGCCGGCCAGCAGCAGTTTCACGTTGTCGTCGTTGACGTTGTTGACGCGTTTGATCGCTTCGCCAATGAAGGTCTCGACGTCGGCCGAGTGCTGGCGGATCGGGGCGAGCAGGGCTTCGGCGGCAATCTTTTCCGGGCCTTCGATGGCCATGCTGTCGCGGAAGGTCGGGCCTTTGATCTTGGTTTTCTCGGCGGTGTAACGCTTGGTCAGCACCAGGCGGTAATAAAGGGTCTGGTTGCCCTTGGCCCGGCGTGCCGACCAGGTGACCTTGCGGTTGCCGTCGACACGGTTGACCGCCACACCGTAATTGTTGGAGATGAAGCTTTCATTGAGGCTGACGTAATCGCGGCTCAGGGGCGGCACGAACATCTGGATCTTGACCGGATCCTTGGTGCTGGCGACGAACTCGACCTTGGCGTCGATGTTCCACAAGTCGTCGGTGGCGTCTTCGGTCACTGGAATGCCGAGCACGAAAATCTGATAGGCCGTAACCGAAACGCCCAGCAACACCAGGATGGTGATCAGGACTTTCAGGTGGAAGGTTAGAGAACGCATGGAAATTACTCGGCGGTATGAGCGGCGATGGCGCAGGCGGGTTTGCCGGCAGCGTATTTAAGACTGGGATCGACCAGCGCATCGAAGCGTTTCAGCGCCTCGGAGCCGATCAAAAGCGGGTATTGGAACGCACTACGGTCGGTCAGGTTCACTTCGATGCTGCGCATTGCCGAACCCATGCAGATGTCCAGCTCGATCACCGGGCGCGCGGTGTACTTCTTGCCTTCTTCAGGGTCGTAGTCGCCGGCGCGGCGCTTGATCTTGCTGACCCGGGCCAGCGGCCGTTCGATCGGGTGCGAATGCGCGGCGTCGATGGCCAGGTAGAAACGTACCCAGGACTCGCCGTTGCGTTTGAAACGTTTGATGTCGCGGGCGCTCAGGGAGGCGGTTTTCGCCCCGGTGTCGAGTTTCGCCGCCACTTCCAGGTTGATCCCGTCGAGGGCAGCGTATTCGTTGAGGCCGTACACGGTCTTTTCCCCCGCCGCGGCGAGGCCGGGCAGGCAAAACAGTGCAAAGAATGTGGGGAAGGGCTTGAGTCTCATAAATCCTGGCGAGCAGCGTTCCGTTCTCGGTTCAGGGCCATGGCATCAGGAAATCCTGTCTGCCCATGCGCCTTCGTGTGCCTATCAGCTTTTTATGACAAGCCGTGCAAATGACTCGCAAATGCGGGCGGCATTCTAGCACGGTGGTTTTATGGCGCCAGCGCCGGGACCGGTCTATAACCCTTGGGGCTGATATGAAGGCTTATTAGACGATTGTCGACAATCTGTATTTATCCTTTGACTGATGCGGGCTGGTTCGCTAGTTTTTGCCGCATTGGATTTGAAGGTGTCGACAATATGCTGGATCAACTCGATCCCCCGGTGATCAACGGCGACGATTCCGAGACGCTCTCGGAAAACGTCTTCCGACGCATCCAGGCGGCCATCGTCAAAGGCGAGATCGCCCCGGGCAGCAAGATCTCCGAGCCGGAACTGGCGCGCACCTACGGCATCAGCCGCGGGCCGCTGCGCGAGGCGATCCACCGGCTGGAAGGCCAGCGCCTGCTGGTGCGCGTACCGCACGTCGGTGCGCGGGTGGTGTCGCTGAGCCACGCCGAATTGCTCGAACTCTACGAAATCCGTGAATCCCTCGAAGGCATGGCCTGCCGTCTGGCGGCCGAACGCATGAGCGTCGAAGAAATCGACGAACTGCGCCGGGTGCTGGAAACCCATGAACGCGATGCAGCCTTCCAGGCCGGTGTCGGCTACTACCAGCAGGAAGGCGATTTCGACTTTCACTACCGGATCATCCAGGGCAGCGGCAACCGCACCCTCACGCAAATGCTCTGCGGCGAGCTCTATCAACTGGTGCGCATGTACCGCATCCAGTTTTCCACCACGCCCAACCGCCCGCGCCAGGCCTTTGCCGAACACCACCGGATTCTCGATGCCATCGCCGACCGTGACGGCGAGCTCGCGGAATTGTTGATGCGCCGTCACATCGGCGCCTCGAAACGCAACATCGCCCGTCACTACCAGGACGGCGCCGACAATAAGACAGCCACTGAACGAGGTGAGTCATGAGTTCCAACAAGAGCACTCCAGGCCAGCGTTTCCGCGATGCGGTCGCCAGCGAACATCCGCTGCAAGTGGTCGGGGCGATCAACGCCAACCACGCGCTGCTGGCCAAGCGCGCCGGTTTCAAGGCGATCTACCTGTCGGGTGGCGGGGTGGCTGCCGGCTCCCTCGGCGTGCCGGACCTGGGCATCACCGGCCTGGATGACGTGCTGACCGACGTGCGCCGCATCACCGACGTCTGCGACCTGCCGCTGCTGGTGGACGTCGACACCGGTTTCGGCGCCTCGGCGTTCAACGTGGCCCGCACCGTCAAGTCGATGATCAAGTTCGGCGCAGCAGCGATTCACATCGAAGACCAGGTCGGCGCCAAACGCTGCGGTCACCGCCCTAATAAAGAAATCGTGACCCAGCAGGAAATGGTCGATCGCATCAAGGCTGCCGTCGATGCCCGCACCGACGACAGTTTTGTGATCATGGCCCGCACCGACGCCCTGGCCGTTGAAGGTCTGGAATCGGCACTGGATCGCGCCGCTGCGTGCATCGAGGCCGGCGCCGACATGATCTTTCCGGAAGCCATCACTGAACTCGAGATGTACAAGTTGTTCGCCAGCCGTGTGAAAGCGCCGATCCTGGCCAACATCACCGAATTCGGCTCGACGCCGCTGTACACCACCGAGCAACTGGCCGGCGCCGATGTGTCGCTGGTGCTGTACCCGCTGTCGGCGTTCCGCGCGATGAACAAGGCTGCGGAAAACGTCTACACCGCGATCCGCCGCGACGGCACTCAGCAGAATGTCATCGACACCATGCAGACTCGCATGGAGCTCTACGATCGCATCGATTACCACACCTTCGAGCAGAAGCTCGACGCGTTGTTTGCGGCGAAGAAGTAAGCCGCAACCGTACTCCCTAATAAATTCAAGATTGGAGACAACAATGGCCGAAGCAAAAGTACTCAGTGGCGCCGGGCTCCGGGGCCAGGTTGCCGGGCAAACCGCACTGTCCACCGTGGGCCAGGCCGGTGCCGGGTTGACCTATCGCGGCTACGACGTGCGCGAACTGGCAGCAGATGCAAAATTTGAAGAAGTGGCGTACTTGCTGCTCTACGGAGAACTGCCGACCAAGGCACAGCTCGCCGACTACCAGAGCAAACTCAGCAAGCTGCGCGACCTGCCACAAGCGCTGAAAGAAGTGCTGGAACGCATCCCCGCCGACGCCCACCCGATGGACGTGATGCGCACCGGTTGCTCGTTCCTGGGCAACATCGAGCCGGAGAAAGACTTCTCCGAGCAACGCGACAAGACCGACCGCCTGCTGGCCGCTTTCCCGGCGATCATGTGCTACTGGTATCGCTTCAGCCACGACGGCAAACGCATTAATTGCGTAACGGACGAGCAGTCCATCGGCGGCCACTTCCTGCACCTGCTGCACGACAAGAAGCCGAGCGAACTGCACGTCAAAGTGATGAACGTGTCGCTGATCCTCTACGCCGAGCACGAATTCAACGCCTCGACCTTTACCGCTCGGGTGTGTGCTTCGACCCTGTCAGATCTGTATTCCTGCGTCACGGCGGCCATCGGCTCGTTGCGCGGCCCACTGCACGGTGGCGCCAACGAAGCGGCGATGGAAATGATCGAGCGCTTCTCGTCGCCGGAAGAGGCGATCAAAGGCACCCTCGGCATGCTCGAACGCAAGGACAAGATCATGGGCTTCGGCCACGCGATCTATAAGGACAGCGATCCGCGCAACGAGGTGATCAAGGGCTGGTCGAAAAAACTCGCCGACGAAGTGGGCGACAAGGTGTTGTTCGCGGTTTCGGAAGCCATCGACAAGACCATGTGGGAGCAGAAGAAACTGTTCCCCAACGCCGACTTCTACCATGCCTCGGCGTACCACTTCATGGGCATCCCGACCAAGCTGTTCACCCCGATCTTCGTCTGCTCGCGCCTGACCGGCTGGGCAGCGCACGTGTTCGAACAGCGCGCCAACAACCGCATCATCCGTCCAAGCGCCGAGTACACCGGCGTCGAACAGCGCAAGTTCGTGCCAATCGACCAGCGCTGACCGGGGAGGGCGCCGGCACAGGCGCCCCCTCTTTGAAACTACCGTGACCGAGTCCTGACCGATGAACACAGAATTTCGCAAGAACCTGCCCGGCACGCCGCTGGACTTTTTCGACGTCCGCGCGGCTGTCGATGCGATCCAGCCCGGCAGCTACGACACCCTGCCGTACACCTCTCGCGTGCTGGCGGAAAACCTCGTGCGTCGCTGCGACCCGGCCACGCTCACCGATTCCCTGAAACAACTGATCGAGCGCAAACGCGACCTCGACTTCCCGTGGTTCCCGGCTCGCGTGGTGTGCCACGACATTCTCGGCCAGACCGCGCTGGTGGATCTGGCCGGCCTGCGCGACGCGATTGCCCAGCAGGGCGGCGACCCGGCGCAGGTCAACCCGGTGGTGCCGACCCAACTGATCGTCGACCACTCGCTGGCGGTTGAAGCGGGCGGTTTTGACGCCCAGGCGTTCGAGAAGAACCGCGCCATCGAAGACCGTCGCAACGAAGACCGCTTCCACTTCATCAACTGGACCAAGAAGGCGTTCAAGAACGTCGACGTGATCCCGCCGGGCAACGGCATCATGCACCAGATCAACCTGGAGAAAATGTCTCCGGTGATTCAGGTGCGCGACGGCGTGGCATTCCCGGATACCTGCGTCGGCACCGACAGCCACACCCCGCACGTCGATGCGCTGGGCGTGATCGCCATCGGTGTCGGTGGTCTGGAAGCCGAAAGCGTGATGCTCGGCCGCGCGTCGTGGATGCGCCTGCCGGAAAGCGTCGGCGTCGAACTGACCGGCAAGCTGCAACCGGGCATCACCGCCACCGACATGGTGCTGGCGCTGACCGAATACCTGCGCAAACAGAAAGTGGTCGGCGCATGGCTGGAGTTCTTCGGCGAAGGTGCTTCGGCACTGACCCTCGGCGACCGCGCGACCATCTCCAACATGGCCCCGGAATACGGCGCCACGGCGGCGATGTTCTACATCGACCAGCAGACTATCGATTACCTGAAACTCACCGGTCGCGAAGACCAGCAAGTTCAGCTGGTCGAGCAATACGCCAAGCAGATCGGTCTCTGGGCCGACAGCCTGAAAGGCGCGCAATACGAGCGCGGCCTGACCTTCGATCTGTCTTCGGTGGTGCGCAACATGGCCGGCCCGAGCAACCCGCACGCCCGTGTGGCGGTGTCGGATCTGGCGGCCAAAGGCATCGCCGGTCAGTGGGAAGACGTGCCGGGGCAAATGCCTGACGGCGCGGTGATCATCGCCGCCATCACCAGTTGCACCAACACCAGCAACCCGCGCAACGTGATCGCCGCCGGCCTGCTGGCGCGCAACGCCAACAAGCTCGGGCTGACCCGCAAGCCGTGGGTCAAGTCGTCGCTGGCGCCGGGTTCGAAAACCGTGGCGCTGTACCTCGATGAAGCGGGGCTGACCACGGAGCTGGAGCAGCTCGGTTTCGGCGTCGTCGCGTTTGCCTGCACCACCTGCAACGGCATGTCCGGCGCGCTGGATCCGGTGATCCAGCAAGAGATCATCGACCGCGATCTGTATGCGACCGCTGTGCTGTCTGGCAACCGCAACTTCGACGGGCGGATTCACCCGTACGCCAAGCAGGCGTTCCTCGCTTCGCCGCCGCTGGTGGTGGCCTACGCGATTGCCGGAACTATTCGTTTCGACATAGAAAAAGACGTGCTGGGCGTGGTCGACGGCAAGGAAGTTCGCCTGAAAGACATCTGGCCGAGCGACGAAGAAATCGACGCGGTGGTGAAATCCTCGGTCAAGCCCGAGCAGTTCCGTCAGGTCTACATCCCGATGTTCGCCATCCATGAAGACACAGGCCCGAAAGTCACGCCGCTGTACGACTGGCGCGAGATGAGCACCTACATCCGCCGTCCGCCGTACTGGGAAGGCGCGCTGGCCGGGGCGCGACCGCTCAAGGGCATGCGCCCGCTGGCGGTGCTGCCGGACAACATCACCACCGATCACCTGTCGCCGTCGAACGCGATCATGCTCGACAGCGCCGCCGGTGAGTACCTGGCGAAAATGGGCCTGCCGGAAGAGGACTTCAACTCTTACGCGACCCACCGTGGCGACCACTTGACCGCGCAGCGCGCAACGTTTGCCAACCCGAAACTGTTCAACGAAATGGTTGTGGAAAACGGCAAGGTCAAGCAGGGCTCCCTGGCCCGTGTCGAGCCGGAAGGCAAAGTGATGCGCATGTGGGAAGCCATCGAAACCTACATGGAGCGCAAGCAGCCGCTGATCATCATCGCCGGCGCCGACTACGGTCAGGGTTCGTCCCGGGACTGGGCAGCCAAAGGCGTGCGGCTGGCGGGTGTGGAAGCGATCGCCGCTGAAGGTTTCGAACGTATCCACCGCACCAACCTGGTGGGCATGGGCGTGTTGCCGCTGGAATTCAAACCGGGCACCGACCGCAAGACCCTGGGCATCGACGGCAGCGAAACCTATGACGTGATCGGTGAGCGCACGCCGCGCGCCGACCTGACGCTGGTAATCCATCGCAAGAACGGTGAACGCGTCGATGTGCCGGTGACCTGCCGCCTCGACACCGCCGAAGAAGTGTCGATCTACGAGGCCGGCGGCGTGTTGCAGCGCTTCGCTCAGGACTTCCTCGAAGAGTCGGCGGTTGCCGTTTAAATCAACTGATGTGGGCATGGGGCTTCAAGTCCCATGTCTTCGTTAAGGAGCACCATGGCTCACGCAGCTAATTTCGCACCGCAGATCAAAATCCCCGCTACCTACATGCGTGGCGGCACCAGCAAAGGCGTGTTTTTCAGCCTCAAGGATCTGCCCGAAGCGGCGCAGATTCCCGGCCCGGCCCGTGATGCGCTGTTGCTGCGGGTCATCGGCAGCCCCGACCCGTACGACAAGCAGATCGACGGCATGGGCGGCGCCACCTCGAGCACCAGCAAAACCGTGATCCTGTCGAAAAGCATCAAGGCCGATCACGACGTCGATTACCTGTTCGGTCAGGTGTCGATCGACAAGCCGTTCGTGGACTGGAGCGGCAACTGCGGCAACCTGTCGGCGGCAGTCGGTTCGTTCGCCATCAGCAACGGTCTGGTGGACGCCAGCCGCATTCCGCACAACGGTGTGGCGGTGGTTCGCGTGTGGCAGGCCAATATCGGTAAAACGATCATTGCCCACGTGCCGATCACCAATGGCGAAGTCCAGGAAACCGGCGATTTCGAACTCGACGGCGTGACCTTTCCGGCCGCCGAAGTCCAGGTCGAATTCATGGACCCGGCGGCGGAAGAAGAGGGCGGCGGTGGCTCGATGTTCCCCACCGGCAACCTGATCGATGAGCTGGAGGTGCCGGGCGTCGGCACGTTCAAGGCGACCATGATCAACGCGGGTATCCCGACGATCTTCGTTAACGCCGAAGACATCGGTTACACCGGCACCGAGCTGCAGAGCGCGATCAACAGCGATCCGAAAGCGTTGCAGATGTTTGAGACCATTCGTGCCTACGGTGCTTTGCGCATGGGGCTGATTTCCAGTCTGGATGAAGCGGCCAAGCGTCAGCACACGCCGAAAGTGGCGTTCGTTGCCAAACCTGCGGATTACGTGGCATCCAGTGGCAAAGCCATTGGCGCTGGGGATGTGGATTTGCTGGTGCGGGCGTTGTCGATGGGCAAGCTGCACCACGCGATGATGGGGACGGCGGCGGTGGCGATCGGCACCGCCGCAGCGATCTCCGGCACCTTGGTAAACCTGGCGGCCGGCGGCGTTGAACGCAATGCCGTGCGGTTCGGGCATCCGTCCGGGACGTTGCGTGTGGGGGCTGAGGCCAGCCTTGAAAATGGCGAATGGGTTGTGAAGAAAGCGATCATGAGCCGCAGTGCGCGCGTCCTGATGGAAGGTTACGTGCGCGTTCCTGGCGACTCTTTTTAAGATCAAGAGCTCCCTCACCCCAGCCCTCTCCCGGAGGGAGAGGGAGCTGACCGAGGTGTCTTGCGGGATACTTCGACCTGAAAAATCGTGGCGATTATGGATTCGGCAAAGCACTTTCAGGTCGGCGTAACGCTTGAATATCCCCCGATCGGTTCCCTCTCCCTGCGGGAGAGGGCTAGGGTGAGGGGCTTTACTAACTGAAGAAACACACAACGAGCAGGCACCCCAGACCTGCAATCAACAAACCAGCCAGGCCTCTGAGGAAGACCCCACCACTCATCATTCCCCACCCAGGAGAACCGCAATGAGCGCCAACGTCGACCTGAACAACCGCCCCGACTACGACCGTGTCCTGCAGGACATCGCCGATTACGTCCTCAGCTACAAAATCACATCCGCCGAAGCCCTCGACACCGCCCGCAACTGCCTGATGGACACGCTGGGCTGCGGCCTGCTGGCTCTGCGTTTCCCCGAGTGCACCAAACACCTTGGCCCCATCGTCGAAGGCACCGTCGTCCCATTCGGCGCCCGAGTTCCAGGCACGTCCTATCGCCTCGACCCAATCAAAGCCGCGTGGGACATCGGCTGCATCGTGCGCTGGCTCGATTACAACGACACCTGGCTCGCCGCCGAATGGGGGCATCCGTCGGACAACCTCGGCGGGATTCTCGCGGTGGCCGATCACCTGTCGCAAAAGCGTCTGGCAAATGGTGAAACGCCGCTGACGGTGCGCGATGTACTCGAAGCGATGATCATGGCCCACGAAATCCAGGGCGTGATCGCGCTGGAAAACTCGTTCAATCGCGTAGGCCTCGACCACGTCATTCTGGTGAAGGTGGCCTCGACTGCCGTGACCGCCAAACTGATGGGCGCCAACCGTGAGCAGCTGTTATCAGCGTTGTCCCACGCGTTCGCCGACGGCCAGGCATTGCGCACGTACCGCCATGCGCCGAACGCCGGTTCACGCAAATCCTGGGCGGCGGGGGATGCATCGAGCCGGGGCGTGCGGCTGGCGGATATCGCGATGCGCGGCGAAATGGGAATCCCCGGCGTCTTGAGTGCCAAACAATGGGGCTTTTACGACGTTTTGTTCAGCCACACCAACAACGATCTGGCGCTCAAGCCCGAAGACAAGCGCGTCTTCAGTTTTTCCCGACCGTTCGGCAGCTACGTGATGGAGAACGTGCTGTTCAAAATCAGCTTCCCCGCCGAATTCCACGCGCAAACCGCCTGCGAAGCCGCCGTGACCTTACACCCGCAGGTGCGTAATCGTCTGCATGAGATCGACCGGATCGTCATCACCACCCACGAATCGGCGATTCGCATCATTTCCAAGGTCGGGCCGCTGGCCAATGCCGCCGACCGC
Organism: Pseudomonas sp. GW456-12-10-14-LB2; assembly: GCF_002884345.1. Taxonomy (NCBI): domain Bacteria; kingdom Pseudomonadati; phylum Pseudomonadota; class Gammaproteobacteria; order Pseudomonadales; family Pseudomonadaceae; genus Pseudomonas; species Pseudomonas sp. GW456-12-10-14-LB2. Next base: position 27,210 of record NZ_POHV01000049.1, on the reverse strand, counting down.
GATCACTGCCTCCAGTACATGACCGCCGTGCCGCTGGCGTTCGGCAATCTGGTGGCCGAGCAGTACGAAGACGATTTCCACAAGGCCCATCCGGTCATCGATGTGCTGCGCGAGAAAATGGTCATCGTCGAGGACCCGCGCTTCACCCGTGAATACCTGGAGGCCGACAAACGCTCGATTGCCAACGCGGTGCAGGTGTTTTTCAAGGACGGTTCGAGCACGGAGAACGTGGTGGTGGAATACCCGATTGGCCATCGCCGGCGTCGCGCCGAGGGCATTCCATTGCTGGAGGACAAGTTCAGGGCAAATCTGGCCACCCGTTTCACCGGGCAGCGCAGCGGGGAGATTCTTGCGCTGTGCAAGGATCAGGCGCGGCTTGAAACCACGCCGGTGAACCGGTTTGTCGATTTATTGGTTATTTGAAGCGCCGCTCCACGCCTTTTTCCACGAGGATCTTCGCGGAAATTTCTTCTACCGAGAAATGCGTGGAGTTGATGTTCGGGATGTTCTCGCGGCGGAACAGGTTTTCCACCTCGCGCACCTCGAACTCGCACTGGGCGTAGCTCGAATAGCGGCTGTTGGGCTTTCGTTCGTTGCGGATCGCGGTAAGGCGGTCCGGGTCGATGGTCAGGCCGAACAGCTTGTGCTGGTGGGCGCGCAGGGCGGCCGGCAGTTGCAGGCGTTCCATGTCGTCTTCGGTCAGCGGGTAGTTGGCCGCGCGGATGCCGAACTGCATCGCCATGTACAGGCACGTCGGCGTCTTACCACAACGCGACACGCCCACTAGTATCAGGTCGGCCTTGTCGTAATAGTGGGTGCGGGCGCCATCGTCGTTGTCGAGGGCGAAGTTCACGGCCTCGATCCGCTCCATGTAATTGGAGTTGTGACCGATGGAGTGGGACTTGCCGACGGTGTAGGAAGAATGCTCGGTCAGTTCCTGCTCGAGCGGGGCGAGGAACGTCGAGAAGATGTCGATCATGAAACCATTGGAGGTTGCGAGAATCTCACGAATGTCCTGATTGACGATGGTGTCGAAGATGATCGGCCGGAAACCGTCGGTTTCAGCGGCTTTGTTGATTTGTTGTACCATGGCCCGCGCTTTTTCAACGCTGTCGATGTACGGCCGCGTGAATTTGCTGAAGGTAATGTTTTCGAACTGCGCCAGAAGGCTTTGACCCAGGGTTTCGGCGGTGATGCCGGTGCCATCGGAGATAAAGAAAGCAGATCGTTTCATTTGCACCTTGGGCCTTAAGCTGATGAGTATTTCTGGATATGATAGGCGCGATTTGCCGGCCGCCATTGGCCCGCATTCTCACTTATTTTCCAGGTCCAGGCCATACAGCCGGCCAACGCTCCCCCGAGCCGCCGGTTTCTGAGCTTTTCCAACACAGTTAGTGGAGAGATCACCTTGGTAGAGTACGTAGTTTCCCTCGATAAGCTCGGCAAACATGATGTTGAGCATGTGGGGGGCAAGAACGCATCCCTGGGCGAGATGATCAGTAACCTGGCCGGTGCCGGTGTTTCGGTCCCCGGCGGCTTCGCCACCACGGCGCAAGCCTATCGCGACTTCCTGGAACTGAGCGGTCTGAACGATCAGATCCACAAGGCCCTCGATGCGCTGGACGTCGATGACGTCAATGCCCTGGCCAAGACCGGCGCCCAGATCCGCCAATGGATCATGGAAGCCGAATTCCCTGAAAAACTGAACACCGAGATCCGCACCGCGTTCGCCGCGCTGTCGGCCGGCAATCCTGACGTGGCCGTGGCCGTGCGTTCCTCCGCCACCGCCGAAGACTTGCCGGACGCTTCGTTCGCCGGTCAGCAGGAAACCTTCCTGAACATCCGTGGCGTGGAAAACGTCATCCGCGCGGCCAAGGAAGTGTTCGCTTCCCTGTTCAACGACCGTGCCATTTCCTACCGCGTCCACCAGGGCTTCGACCACAAACTGGTCGCCCTGTCCGCTGGCGTGCAGCGCATGGTGCGTTCGGAAACCGGCACCGCCGGTGTGATGTTCACCCTCGATACCGAATCCGGCTTCCGTGACGTGGTGTTCATCACCGGCGCCTACGGCCTGGGCGAAACCGTCGTACAAGGCGCGGTGAACCCGGACGAATTCTATGTCCACAAGGGCACGCTGGCAGCCGGTCGTCCGGCAATCCTGCGCCGCAACCTGGGCAGCAAGGCCATCAAGATGATCTACGGCGACGAGGCCAAGGCCGGTCGTTCCGTGAAAACCGTTGATGTCGACAAGGCCGAACGCGCGCGTTTCTGCCTGACCGACGCTGAAGTCAGCGAGCTGGCAAAGCAGGCGATGATCATCGAGAAGCACTACGGCTGCCCGATGGACATCGAGTGGGCCAAAGACGGTGACGACGGCAAGCTGTACATCGTGCAGGCCCGTCCGGAAACCGTGAAGAGCCGCACCCAGGCCAACGTCATGGAACGTTACCTGCTGAAAGAGACCGGCACCGTGCTGGTGGAAGGTCGTGCCATCGGCCAGCGCATCGGCGCCGGCAAGGTGCGGATCATCAAGGACGTCTCCGAGATGGACAAGGTTCAGCCGGGCGACGTACTGGTCTCCGACATGACCGACCCGGACTGGGAACCGGTCATGAAGCGCGCCAGCGCCATCGTCACCAACCGTGGCGGCCGTACCTGCCACGCGGCGATCATTGCTCGTGAGCTGGGTATTCCTGCTGTTGTCGGTTGCGGCAACGCCACCCAACTGCTGAAGGATGGCCAGGGCGTGACCGTGTCCTGCGCCGAAGGCGACACCGGTTACATCTTCGAAGGCGAACTGGGTTTCGACATCAAGAAGAACTCCGTCGACGCCATGCCGGAACTGCCGTTCAAGATCATGATGAACGTCGGCAACCCGGACCGCGCCTTCGACTTCGCGCAGCTGCCGAACGCCGGTGTGGGCCTGGCCCGTCTGGAATTCATTATCAACCGCATGATCGGCGTGCACCCGAAAGCGCTGTTGAACTACGACGGCCTGCCACAGGACATCAAGGAAAGCGTCGACAAGCGCATCGCCGGTTACGACGATCCGGTCGGCTTCTATGTCGAGAAGCTGGTTGAAGGCATCAGCACCCTGGCCGCTGCGTTCGCACCGAAGAAGGTCATCGTGCGTCTGTCGGACTTCAAGTCCAACGAATACGCCAACCTGATCGGCGGCAAACTCTACGAGCCGGAAGAAGAAAACCCGATGCTGGGCTTCCGTGGCGCGTCGCGTTACATCAGCGAATCGTTCCGCGACTGCTTCGAACTCGAGTGCCGTGCGCTGAAACGCGTGCGCAACGAGATGGGCCTGACCAACGTCGAAATCATGGTGCCGTTCGTCCGTACCCTTGGCGAAGCCAGCCAGGTGGTGGATCTGCTGGCCGAGAATGGCCTCAAGCGTGGCGACAACGGTCTGCGCGTGATCATGATGTGCGAACTGCCATCCAACGCGATCCTGGCTGAAGAGTTCCTCGAATTCTTCGACGGTTTCTCGATCGGCTCCAACGACCTGACTCAGCTGACACTGGGTCTGGACCGTGACTCCGGGATCATCGCGCACCTGTTCGACGAGCGTAATCCGGCGGTCAAGAAGCTGTTGGCCAACGCGATTGCCGCGTGCAACAAGGCCGGCAAATACATCGGCATCTGCGGTCAGGGCCCTTCGGACCACCCGGACCTAGCCAAGTGGCTGATGGAGCAGGGCATCGAAAGCGTGTCGCTGAACCCGGACACCGTGCTGGAAACCTGGTTCTTCCTTGCCGAAGGCCAGGCGGCGGAATAAGCCGTGAATGAAGCCCCGGCCCGTTGAACCGGGTCGGGGCTTTAAGATTGAAGTAGGGCGAGCTCTCCGGATGCCGCCCTTTTTTGTGCAAGAGCATTATGCAAAGCAGCAGCAACCTATTTCCTGTCGCCCTGATCAGCGCCGAACGGCGCGGTGATCTGAGCGAAGACGTTTACCGTTTGAAACCGGGCAACAGCCCTGACTGGTCCGTGGAAATCGCGGTGACTCGTCTCGGCATGGCCGATGAGCCGGCGTCGCGCGGCGTGCCGGTGATCTTGCTGCACGGCAGTTTTTCCAACCGACGCTTCTGGTTTTCGCCGAAGGGCCTGGGCCTGGGCGCGTATCTCACGCGGCTGGGCTTCGATGTGTGGATCCCGGAAATGCGCGGTCACGGTCTGTCCCAGCGCAACGAGGACTACCGCCGCAACCGCGTCGCCGACTATGCCCGTTACGATCTGCCGGCCATCGCCGCGTTCGTCCGGGAGCAGAGCGGGCAGATTCCGCACTGGATCGGCCACTCGCTGGGTGGCATCACGTTGGCAGCCGCGCTGGGCGGCGAATACCTAGGTGAACCGGCGGTGGCCTCGGCGGCGTTTTTCGGCACCCAGGTCAGCCGCACGTACTGGCCGCTGAAAATTCCGCCGGTGGAGTGGAGCGGGCGCTTCATTCTCAAGCGTTTTGCCCAATTGTCTGGTTCGCGGCTCAAGCGCGGCCCCGAGGACGAGCCGATCGGCCTGGCGCTGGAAAGCATGCGCTGGTATGGACTGTTCGGCCGTTTCGGCGACAAGGACAAGGATTGGTGGGCAGGCCTGGCCGATGTGCAGGTGCCGGTGCTGGCAGTGAGCGCGGCGGGCGATCATCAGGATCCGGCCTGGGCGTGCCAGAAACTGTTCGAACAGATCGGCTCCGAGCACAAGCAGTTCATTAACCTCGGTCGTGAGCAGGGCTTCAACGATCAGTTCGGGCATGTCGAGATGCTGGTCAGCAAGGCAGCGCAGGCCGAGGTCTGGCCGCTGGTGGCGCGTTGGCTGGCGGATCAGCACACGCCATTGCTTGGCGAGAAGCCTGATCTGGCGGCAGCGGTCTGAACGCGGCGTCCTGAAAAGGGCATTTCGTTCGAGTCGGCTTGCGGCTAAGATATGACGCATTGGACGGTTCTGGTCATATTTAGTGACTGTTTCGCTATTACGTTTCAGCTTGTGTTCAGGTTCGTTCAGCGACCATGACATGGGCTAAGGTAAACAACGACCGCCGGGACTCGTTTCAAAAGAGTGCGACATCCTTGATCGTCTTCCTTGTTACAGGAGTTATTCGATGAACCATTACCTTACGCCTGACCTGTGCGACGCCTATCCGGAGCTGGTTCAGGTGCTGGACCCGATGTTCAGCAATTTCGGCGGCCGTGATTCGTTCGGCGGCGAGATCGTGACCATCAAGTGCTTCGAAGACAACTCGCTGGTCAAGGAACAGGTCGAGCTCAAGGGTAATGGCAAGGTGCTGGTGGTGGACGGTGGCGGTTCCCTGCGCCGTGCGCTGCTGGGCGACATGCTCGCCGAGAAAGCCTCGAAAAACGGTTGGGAAGGGCTGGTCATCTACGGCTGCATTCGTGATGTGGACGTCATCGCCCAGACCGATCTTGGCGTGCAGGCCCTGGCCAGCCACCCGATGAAAACCGACAAGCGCGGTATCGGCGACCTCAACGTGCCGGTGACGTTTGCGGGTGTCACCTTCCATCCCGGCCAGTACATCTATGCGGACAACAATGGCGTGATCATCTCGCCAAGTCCGCTGAAAATGCCTGAATAAATCGCGGTAACCACAGGGGTGAGGATGTTCGAGGAAGAAAACGCGCAATGGGGGCTGGTGCATGCCCTGGTGCTGGACGGTAAAGGCGGTGCGCGTTCGATAGCCCGGACTGATCTCGACGATCTGCAGCTGCAGGCTCATGAAAGCTTGTGGCTGCATTGGGATCGCAGTCACCCGCAGACCCAGACCTGGCTGCGCAAATCCAGTGGGCTCAACGAGTTCACCTGCGATCTGCTGCTGGAAGAAAACACCCGACCACGCCTGTTGCCGCTGCCGGATTCCGAGCTGCTGCTGTTTTTGCGCGGGGTCAACCTCAACCCGGGTGCCGAGCCGGAAGACATGGTGTCGGTGCGGATTTTCGCTGCGGCCCAGCGGGTGATTTCCCTGCGTTTGCGTCCATTGCGCGCCACCGATGAGTTGCTGGTGATGCTGGGCGAGGGCAAGGGGCCGAAAACCTCGTCCGAGCTGATGCTGTATCTGGCGCAATTCCTCACCAACAAGGTGCAGGATCTGGTGACTTGCCTCTCCGAAGTAGTCGATGAAGAGGAAGAAAAACTGGATGCCGACGAACGGTATACCCCCGAGCATGGTGCCATTTTGCACATCCGTCGCCGGGCTGCCGGGCTGAAGCGTTTTCTGGCACCGCAGCGGGATATTTTCGGACAGCTGACGCGGATAAAACTGCCGTGGTTCGTCGATGACGATGCCGACTACTGGAACGAATTGAACAACAGCCTGACCCGTTATCTCGAAGAGCTCGAATTGACCCGAGAGCGCGTGGGGCTTGTGCTGGAGGCTGAAGACCGGCGCTTGAGCGTGCACATGAATCGCACGATGTACCGCTTCGGGATCATCACCTGCATCTTTTTGCCGATGAGTTTTATTACCGGTCTGCTGGGCATCAACGTCGGCGGCATTCCGTTCTCGAGCAGCCCTTATGGTTTCCTGATCGCCTGTCTGACGGTGCTCGCCCTGGCGTTCGGACAATGGTGGTTGTTTCGCCGTTTGCGCTGGGTATGAAGATGCGCCATGTGACCCGACCAAATTTGCCCGCGTCTTTCACAGACATCACGAGAGGTGCGTATGCACGATCCGTTTGAACAGTCTTTGCGCGACATGCTCAACGCCTCGCCGTCCGGTCGCGACGACGATGCCTGCCTGGGCCGCGTACTCAAAACCGCCAACCGCCAGGTTGGCGCCGGCGATCTGTTCAGCCTGCTGGGCCGCTGGCTGCCCGCGCTGATGATCGCCCTGAATAACGGCTCGGCCCATGTCGCGCCGGTCTCCCGTCTCCGTAAACCTACCGCTCGCACTGCTGATAAGGCTGATTGAATATGGAACTTGATCTCTGGACTCAGAGCCTCGTCACTGCAATGACTGCGTTGTGGACCAAAGTCGCTAACTTCATTCCGAACCTGTTCGGCGCATTGGTTGTGTTGTTGTTGGGTTTTGTTGTCGCCAAGCTGCTGGACACCTTGCTGTCCAAATTGCTGGCCAAACTGGGCCTCGATCGCCTGATGGGCGGCACCGGCCTGACCAAATTGATGTCCCGTGCGGGGCTGCAAGTGCCGATCTCGACGTTGATCGGCAAAATCGTGTATTGGTTCGTTCTGCTGATTTTTCTTGTTTCGGCAGCAGAATCCCTTGGACTTGAGCGAGTTTCAGCTACGCTTGACATGCTCGCGCTGTATTTGCCAAAAGTGTTCGGCGCGGCGCTGGTGTTGCTGGTGGGTGTCCTTCTTGCGCAACTGGCCAATGGCCTGGTTCGCGGAGCGGCAGAAGGCGTAGGCCTGGACTACGCTTCAGGACTTGGGCGAATTGCCCAGGGCCTGGTGATCATCATCAGCATTTCGGTCGCGATCAGTCAGCTGGAGGTCAAGACCGACCTGCTGAACCATGTGATCGTTATCGTATTGATTACCGTTGGTCTGGCGGTTGCGCTGGCCATGGGTTTGGGAAGCCGGGAAATTGCCGGTCAGATTCTTGCGGGAATCTATGTGCGTGAGTTGTATCAGGTTGGGCAACAAGTGCGTATTGGCGAGGTCGAAGGCCAGATCGAAGAGATCGGCACGGTTAAGACCACATTGCTGACCGATGAGGGTGAGCTAGTCTCTCTCTCCAATCGGATCCTGCTGGAGCAGCATGTGAGTAGCCGCTAACCCGGCAAACCCTGCTAATGTATGCCGCCGCAAAATGCCAGCTGTCGCTGGCTGCGGTGGACATTGACCTGACTGTCGGCACGACTTGTTTTGAATAAAGCCCAAACGCTATCCACGCGCTACGACCCCCGCGAGCTCTCTGATGAGGAGTTGGTCGCGCGCTCGCATACCGAGCTTTTTCACGTGACGCGCGCGTATGAAGAATTGATGCGGCGTTACCAGCGGACATTATTTAACGTTTGTGCGCGATATCTCGGGAACGATCGCGACGCGGACGATGTCTGTCAGGAGGTGATGTTGAAGGTGCTGTACGGCCTGAAGAACTTCGAGGGGAAATCGAAGTTCAAGACATGGCTATATAGCATCACGTACAACGAGTGCATCACACAGTATCGGAAGGAACGGCGAAAGCGTCGCTTGATGGACGCACTGAGTCTTGACCCCCTCGAGGAAGCGTCCGAAGAAAAGGCGCCGAAACCCGAGGAGAAGGGCGGACTGGATCGCTGGCTGGTGTATGTGAACCCGATTGACCGGGAAATTCTGGTGCTACGATTTGTCGCAGAGCTGGAGTTCCAGGAGATCGCAGACATCATGCACATGGGTTTGAGTGCGACAAAAATGCGTTACAAACGCGCTCTTGATAAATTGCGTGAGAAATTTGCAGGCATTGCTGAAACTTAGTTCGGCGCAAATATCTCTTACGTGTAGGCAAGTTCTGATAGACTTGCCGCCGAGTTGTCCCCCGGTTTGCGGGACTGCTTCACAATCACCAGATGGGGATTTAACGGATGAAACTGAAAAACACCTTGGGCTTGGCCATTGGTTCTTTGATTGCCGCCACTTCTTTCGGCGCTCTGGCACAAGGCCAAGGCGCAGTTGAAATCGAAGGCTTCGCAAAGAAAGAACAATTCGACAGCGCTCGTAACTTCAAGAACAACGGCAACCTGTTCGGCGGCTCGGTCGGTTACTTCCTGACCGACGACGTTGAACTGCGTCTGGGCTACGACGAAGTGCACAACGTGCGTTCCGACGACGGTCGTAACATCAAGGGCGCCAACACCGCTCTGGATGCTCTGTACCACTTCAACAACCCAGGCGACATGCTGCGTCCATACGTCTCGGCTGGTTTCTCCGATCAGAGCATCGGTCAGAACGGCACTGGCGGTCGTAACCGCTCTACCTTCGCCAACGTTGGCGGCGGTGCCAAGCTGTACTTCACCGAGAACTTCTACGCCCGTGCTGGCGTTGAAGCTCAATACAACATCGACCAGGGCGACACCGAGTGGGCTCCTAGCGTCGGTATCGGTGTGAACTTCGGTGGCGGCTCCAAGCCAGCTGCTGCTCCAGTTCCAGCTCCGGCTGAAGTCTGCTCCGACAGCGACAACGACGGCGTTTGCGACAACGTTGACAAGTGCCCGGACACCCCAGCCAACGTAACTGTTGACGCTGATGGCTGCCCAGCAGTTGCTGAAGTTGTTCGTGTTGAGCTGGACGTGAAGTTCGACTTCGACAAGTCGGTTGTTAAGCCAAACAGCTACGGCGACATCAAAAACCTGGCTGACTTCATGAAGCAGTATCCATCCACCACCACTACTGTTGAAGGTCACACTGACTCCGTCGGTCCTGACGCTTACAACCAGAAACTGTCCGAGCGTCGTGCGAACGCCGTTAAGCAAGTTCTGACCAACCAGTACGGTGTTGAATCGTCCCGCGTTCAGTCGATCGGCTACGGCGAATCCCGCCCAGTTGCTGACAACAAAACTGAAGCTGGCCGTGCTGTTAACCGTCGCGTAGAAGCGCAGGTTGAAGCTCAAGCTAAGTAATTAGCTGCCGCTCCGAGAAAAGCCCGGCTTAGGCCGGGCTTTTCTTTGCCTGCGATTTGGTGAAACCGGGGATTGTCAGGCCAGGCGATCGGCTGCCCAGTCGATTGAATCGACCTGGGTCGCAGCTGCTGCGACGGCGCCGATCACCAGAATCGCAGGGCTCCTGAGTCGGAAACCAAGGGCATCGTCTTCCATCGCCGACAGATCACTGCGGCATTCACGCTGTTCTGGCAACGAGGCATTCTCGATCATCGCCACCGGCGTATCCGCTGCCATACCGCCCGCCAGCAGTTGCTCGCGAATCTCGCCGAGCTTCGCCACTCCCATGTAAATCACCAGCGTCGTCCCGCCTTGCGCCAGCGCCCGCCAGTTCAACTGACTGTCGTCCTGGGTATGAGCCGTGACCAGCGTCACGCCCCGGGCCACGCCGCGTAACGTCAGCGGAATATCACACTGGGTCGCGCCGGCCAGTCCGGCGGTGATGCCATTGACCAGCTCCACCTCGACCCCGCGCTCGCGCAACCACTGCGCTTCCTCACCCCCACGCCCGAAAATGCATGGATCGCCGCCCTTGAGCCGTACTACGCATTTACCCTGACGCGCATAACGCAGCATTAGCCGATGGATGAACGCCTGGGGCGTCGAGCGGCAGCCGCCGCGTTTGCCGACCGCGATGATTCGCGCAGCAGGGCAGTGCTCAAGCACCGCCTCATTGACCAGATCGTCGATCAGCACCACCTCGGCTTCGCGCAAGGCACGCAACGCTTTGAGCGTCAGCAGTTCAGGATCACCGGGGCCCGCGCCCACCAGCCAGACTTTCGCGTTCATGGTGTTTTCCTCTTCAGATGACGGCGACCGGACGCACGTCGGCGGCCAGCAAGCGCTTGATTTCCGGGACGCAGGAACCGCATTGCGTTCCGCACCCCAATGTATTTTTCAAACCCTGCAGATCCAGACCTTCACGAATGCCGGCGCAGACCGCGCTGTGGCTGACGTTCTTGCAGTTGCACAAGGTTTTGTCCGCCACAACCTGCGCGCCGGCATTGCCCGGCGGTGCACTCATCGGTGCCAGCAGCCAGCGCCGCAGTTGTTCGTCGGCGCGCCCCTCCAGCCACAGGCCTTGCAACCAGTGCTGAGCGAGGGTTTCACCGGCCAGACGGATCGCGGTGATTCGTCCGTTTTCGATGCGTACCCGCTTGCCGATGGCGCGGCGAGGATCGTCATAAGCCAGCACCGGCCCCTCAATCAGGGCCAGGCACTGGTCGATTTCACGCAGCAATTGCGGATCGGGTGCGGCGGCGCTGGCTGCGCGTATCAGCAGCGCAGGCCGTTCACGTCCGACAAGGCTGAGACTTGCGTAGGAAAACGCCTCACAGAGCGGTCGAAGCGCCTCGAAATGCCGTTGAACATCGCCCTCGATCAGTGCGAACAGTTGCCAGGGCAGATTCACCGGTTCCAGCCGTACACCGCTGTGCTTGAGTTCCGGCTGTTTCGACAAAGGATCGAAGGCGGGCAGGGTCAGGCTGTTCACGCCGCCCTTGAGGAAACGATCGCCCCAGTGCATCGGCAGGAACGCCTGACCCGGACGCACGCTGTCATCGCTGGCAACCGCCACAATCACCGCGCCCCGACGACTTTTCAGATTCACCAGATCCCCCGGCTGCAAGCGGTGGCGGCGCACCTCATCCGGGTGCAGGTTCAACACCGCTTCGCTGACATGGCCGAACAACTGCGCCGCCGTACCGGTGCGACTCATACCGTGCCATTGATCACGCAGGCGGCCGGTGATCAGGGTCAGTGGAAAGCGCGCGTCGCGTTGTTCCTTGGCGGCGCGATAGGGATCGGCAACGAACTGCGCGCGCCCGTTCGGCGTAGGAAAGATTCCGTCGCCATACAGCCGGGCTGTACCTTGGCGAGCGCCAGCGGGAAAGGGCCATTGCTGTGGCCCCAGTTCATCAATCAACCCATGGCTGATCCCGGACAAATCCAGATCGCGACCCCGGGTCAGTTGTTTGTACTCGTCAAACAGCTGACCCGGTTGCTCGAACGCAAACAGACCCGGCTGTTGCGGGCGCAGACGTTTCTCCAGGCGTTGTGCGAAATCCACCGTGATCGCCCAGTCCGGACGCGCTTCACCCGGTGCAGCAATGGCCTGGCGGACGTGGGAAATCCGCCGTTCGGAGTTGGTCACCGAACCTTCCTTCTCGCCCCAACTGGCCGCTGGCAGCATCAGATCGGCAAACGCCGCGGTTTCGGTGGTGCGAAACGCCTCCTGCAACACCACGAACGGACAAGCTTCCAACGCTGCACGTACAGCGTTCTGGTCAGGCATCGATTGTGCGGGGTTGGTGCAGGCAATCCACAGCGCCTTGATCTTGCCGCTACGCACTTGTTCAAACAGTTCGATAGCACTGAGGCCGGTACTTTCCGGCAGCTTATCCACACCCCAATACGCCGCCACTTCGGCGCGGTGCTCCGGATTGGCCACTTCGCGATGCCCGGGCAACAGGTTTGAGAGGCTGCCGGTTTCCCGTCCGCCCATGGCATTCGGCTGACCGGTCAAAGAGAAAGGTCCTGCACCCGGCCGGCCGATTTGCCCGGTGGCCAGGTGCAGATTGATCAGCGCACTGTTCTTCGCGCTGCCAGCGGTGGACTGGTTCAGGCCCATGCACCACAGCGACAGAAAACTCGGCGCGGTGCCGATCCATTCCGCACATTGCTGCAACTGCTCGACGCTGATTCCGCACAACTGCGACACCATGGCCGGCGTGTAATCGCGTACCAGGCTTTTCAGCTCGGCGAGCCCGTCGGTGTGCGCCTTGATGAAGTCGCGGTCGATCCAGTCTTCCCACAACAGCAGATGCAAAATCCCATGGAACAACGCGACATCGGTGCCCGGCAGAATCGCCAGATGCAGGTCCGCCAGATCGCAGGTGTCGGTGCGCCGTGGATCAATAACGACGACTTTCATCTGCGGGCGGTGGGATTTGGCTTCTTCGAGGCGGCGAAAGAGTACCGGGTGGGCGTAGGCCATGTTACTGCCGACGATCACCACGCAATCGCTCAACTCCAGGTCTTCGTAGCTGCACGGTGGTGCGTCGGCGCCGAGGCTGCGTTTGTAGCCGACCACCGCCGAAGACATGCACAGCCGCGAATTGCTGTCGATGTTATTGGTCCCGACCAGCGCCCGCGCCAGTTTGTTGAAGGCGTAGTAATCCTCGGTCAGCAACTGCCCGGAGATGTAGAACGCCACGCTGTCCGGGCCATGTTCGGCGATGGTGTCGGCGAACACGTTGGTGGCGTGATCCAGCGCGGTGTTCCAGTCGCAGCGACTGCGCGCCAGGCCTTTGCCCAGGCGCAATTCCGGGTACAACGCCCGTGCTGCCAAATCACCGGTCAGGTGCAGGGTCGAGCCTTTGCTGCACAGTTTGCCGAAGTTGGCCGGATGCGCCGGATCGCCGCTGACGCCGAGAATGCGCTCGCCGTCATGCTCGATCAGCACGCCGCAGCCGACCCCGCAATAGCAGCAGGTCGAGGCGGTCGTCTGGCGGTTCATCAGACGGCGTCCCGCAGGGCCAGTTGCACACGGCCGTTCTCGACCCGGGCCGGGTGATGGTGAGCGCAACCGACGTCCGGTGCCTGGGCTTCGCCGGATTGCAGGTCGATCTGCCAGTTGTGCAGCGGGCAGGCGACACGTTTGCCGTAGATCAGGCCTTGGGACAATGGGCCGCCCTTGTGCGGGCAGCGGTCATCGAGTGCGAAAACTTCGTCGTCGCTTGTGCGAAAGATCGCAATGTCACCTTTGGGCCCGGCAATGATCCGCGAACCGAGGGCATTGATCTCTTCCAGGGCACAGATATCGAGCCAGTTCATGCCGGCACCTCCAGGTTTTTCACGGGGATCACGTCGAATTCTTTCTTCAGTTGTGGCTGGGCGAGGCGCTCTTTCCACGGATCCTGTTCGAACGACAGGGAGAATTGCAGGCGCTCGTTCAGGGCCTTGCGGCGCTCGGGATCTTCCAGCACGGCTTTTTTGATGTGCTCCATGCCGACCCGTTGCAGGTAGTGCACGGTACGTTCGAGGTAGAAGGCTTCCTCACGGTACAACTGCAGGAACGCGCCGTTGTACTCGCGCACCTCCTCGGCGGTCTTGAGCTTGACGAAGAACTCGGCGACTTCGGTCTTGATCCCGCCGTTGCCGCCGATGTACATCTCCCAGCCGGAATCGACGCCGATGATTCCTACGTCCTTGATCCCCGCTTCCGAACAGTTGCGTGGGCATCCGGAGACCGCCAGTTTCACTTTGTGCGGCGACCACATGTTGAACAGATCGTGCTCGAGGTCGATGCCCAACTGGGTCGAATTCTGCGTGCCGAAGCGGCAGAACTCGCTGCCGACGCAGGTTTTCACGGTGCGGATCGATTTGCCGTAGGCGTGGCCGGACGGCATGTCGAGGTCTTTCCACACACCGGGCAGATCCTGTTTCTTGATCCCCAGCAGGTCGATGCGCTGGCCGCCGGTGACCTTGACCATCGGCACCTGATATTTGTCCGCCACGTCGGCGATACGCCGCAGTTCCGACGGGTTGGTCACGCCGCCCCACATCCGTGGCACCACCGAATAAGTGCCGTCCTTCTGAATGTTGGCGTGGGCCCGTTCGTTGATCAGGCGCGACTGCGGATCGTCCTTGGCTTCGCCGGGCCAGGTGGAAATCAAGTAGTAGTTGAGGGCCGGGCGGCAGGTGGCGCAGCCGTTCGGGGTGCGCCAGTTGAGGTAACTCATGGTGCCGGCGATGGTCAGCAGATGCTGTTCGCGAATGGCCTGGCGAATCTGGCCGTGATTGAGGTCGCTGCAACCGCAGATGGCTTTTTCGCTTTTCGGTTTGACGTCGGCTGCACCGCCAACGGTGTTGATCAGGATCTGCTCGACCAGCCCGGCGCAGGAGCCGCAGGAGCTGGCGGCCTTGGTGTGTTTTTTCACCTCGTCGACGCTGAACAGTCCGTGTTCCTGAATGGCCTTGACGATGGTGCCCTTGCACACGCCGTTACAGCCGCAGACCTCGGCGTTGTCGGCCATGCTCATGGCTTTGTCCTGGCCCTGATGTCCTACATCGCCAAGTGCGTTTTCTCCGAACATGAGGTGATCGCGGATCTCACCAATGGCGTGATTCTCACGAATCTGCCGGAAATACCAACCGCCATCTGCCGTATCGCCGTACAGACAGGCGCCGACCAGCACGTCATCCTTGATCACCAGTTTTTTGTACACCCCGCCGATCGGGTCGGAGAGGGTGATGGTCTCGGTGCCTTCGCCGCCCATGAAGTCGCCGGCGGAAAACAGGTCGATGCCGGTGACTTTCAATTTGGTCGACGTCACCGAGCCCTGATAACGGGCGAAACCCAGTTGCGCCAGGTGATTGGCGCAGACCTTGGCCTGTTCGAACAACGGCGCCACCAGGCCGTAGGCGATGCCACGGTGGCTGGCGCATTCGCCGATGGCATAGATGCGCGGGTCGTAGGTTTGCAGGGTGTCGTTGACCAGAATCCCGCGATTGCACGGGATACCGGCCTTTTCCGCCAGTTCGGTATTGGGGCGGATCCCGGCGGCCATGACCACCAGATCGGCGGGGATGATGTCGCCGTTCTTGAATTGCACCGAGCCGACGCGACCATTGCCGGCGTCATGCAGGGCCTGGGTCTGTTCGCACAGGCGAAAGTGCAGGCCACGGGATTCGAGGGCGGTTTGCAGGAGTTGGCCGCTGGTCTTGTCCAGTTGCCGCTCCAGCAGCCACTCACCGAGGTGCACCACGGTGACGTGCATGCCGCGCAGCATCAGGCCGTTGGCGGCCTCGAGGCCGAGCAGGCCGCCGCCGATCACCACGGCGTGCTTGTGAGTTTTTGCGGTGTCGATCATGGCCTGGGTGTCGGCGATGTCGCGGTAGCCGATCACACCCTGCAAGGTGTTGCCGGGGATCGGCAGGATGAACGGGGTCGAGCCGGTGGCGATCAGCAAGCGGTCGTACTCGGCCTCGGTGCCGTCCTCGGCGATCACCCGGCGTTTGACCCGGTCGATCTCCACCACTTTGCGGTTGAGCAGCAGTTTGATGTTGTTTTCCAGGTACCAGTCGAGGTCGTTGAGCACGATTTCTTCGAAGGTTTGTTCGCCGGCCAGTACCGGCGACAACAGGATGCGGTTGTAGTTGGTGTGCGGTTCGGCGCCGAAGACCGTGATGTCGTACAGCTCGTTGCTCAGCTTGAGCAGTTCTTCCAGGGTGCGGACCCCGGCCATGCCATTGCCGATCATCACCAGTTTGAGTTTTTTCATCAGGTTCTCCGGGAGCATCGGGCTTGCCTCTTGTGGGCAGTCAGGCCTTGCTCGACAAAAATGGCGCAAACAAAAAAGGCGTCCCGCCAGTTACCTAGCGAGGACGCCTTTGTCCTTGTCCCGTTCTCTCGGGAAGCCTGGCCTTCGTCGTTGAAGGTCGGGCTTTATGTCAGTTGGAAACGTTAATGCAGTGGTTGTGCCAAGTTGCGCTGAGCCGCGATTTCACTGGGGTAATGCTGGAAATGGCCAGATGTTCGATGTGGTTTTTGCACTGAATGGAAGCGGCACGCCCGTTAATGGAGCGCCACATCAGCCATGAAACAACAGGAACAGCAGGACCAGATTGCCCAGCAGTGCCAGTAACGCCAGTGTCCGCCAGACCTTCAACGGCTCACGTTCCAGCAAGGGACGAGGGCGCACACTCAGGCTGCGGCGCTCACCTTGCTCCAGAATCAGCAGCCATTCCTCGGCGGTTTCATAGCGTTGCAAAGGATCGGCCGCCACACCGCGTTCCAGACACTGCGCCAGCCACTCCGGCAGATCCGGGCGATAGCGACCGGCACTCACCGGCACCCCGAAACGCGGGCGCTGGAAGGGTTCGATCTCGCCGTAGGGAAAATGCCCGGTGAGCAAGAAATACAAGGTCACGCCCACCGCATACAGATCCTGTTGTGCGCTGGGTACTGCGCTTTGAAAGGCTTCCGGTGCGATGTAGCTGGGGGTTCCGGGCAGGGTCGACGGTGCGTCCTGCGACAGACCGGGGCAATACGCCAGACCGAAATCCAGCAGGCGCAACTCGCCGTCGTCCCCCAGGTGCAGGTTTTCCGGTTTGATGTCGCGGTGCAGGATCTGCCGTCGATGCAACAGGCCGACAGCCCGCAGCAGGCGTTCGGCCAGATCCTGCCACTGAGCCAGTGGCAGCGGGCCGCTTTGCCCGAACAACTGAGCCAGGGTCGTCCCCGAATATTCACGCATCACGTAGTACAAATGCTGACGCTGACCAGCGCTATGGACTTCGGGAAAGTGCCGCCCGGCGACGCGTTTGAGAAACCATTCCTCCGCCAGCAAGGCCTGACCGGCCTGAGCATCGTCTGCCAGTTGTGCAGGCAAAGTCTTCAACAGCCAGGCTTGGCCCTGACCATCGAGCACGCGATACAGCAATGATTGCTGGCTCTGACCGACGATCCCTTGCACCTGCCAGCCTTCGAATGCCTGACCCGGTTTCAGCGGCGGGGGCAGCGGCCACTGCTGCAAATGAATCAGCGCATCGCCAAGGCTGGCCTCGCCGACGGCATCCACTCGCACCAACAGCGCGCTGGCGTTGTCCTGACTGCCGGCCAAGTGCGCGGCGTTGACCAACGTTTGCGCGGCACTGTGCAGGTCCGGTTGATCGCGCAGAATCCCGGCGATGGTGGTATCGCCAAGCGCAGCCCACACGCCATCGCTGAGCAGTACAAAACATTCGCCGTCACGCAGTTCGCCATCGAGAAAGTCCAGCACCAGATGCTGATCCAGTCCCAATGCCCGCTTGAGCACATGCTGCATGCCCGGTTGATCCCAGACGTGATCCTCGGTGATCCGTTGCAAGGTCTCGGCGTGCCAGCGATAGACCCGGCAATCGCCTACGTGGGCCAAGGTAAATCGCCGGCCGCGCAGTACCAGCGCACTGACCGTGGTGAGCAGCGGCTGTCCGCTACCGTTGGCCTGCAACCAGCGGTTTTGTGCGAGCAGCAGACGATCGAGGGCCTGGGCCACGCTCCAGGTTTCCGGGGTGGCGTAGTAGTCCAGCGCCAGCGCCTGCAAGGTCGAGCGCGCGGCCAGCCCGCCATCGGCGCACTGGCTGACGCCGTCGGCGATGGCGAACAGGAAACCCTTGCTGGCAGCCAGCGCTGGGGCGGGGGTCACCAGGCGCAAAGCGTCCTGATTTTCCGCGCGGGGGCCGGTGGCGCTGGCTTCGGCAAAGCTCAGTTGCAGAGCCATTCGGGCTTCAGACCCGGGCAACGGTCACGGCCGCCGAACCCCAAGTGGTTCTCCAGCGACGTTTGACCCCGTGCAGGCCGAACCACGCCAGCACGCCAAGGCTGGCGAACAACCACAGCGCCAGCTGATAGCTGCCGGTGCTCTGTTTGATCGCGCCCATGCCTGCCGCCAGGGCAAAACCGCCAATGCCGCCGGCCATGCCGATCAGCCCGGTCATCACGCCGATTTCGCGCCGGAAACGTTGCGGCACCAGTTGGAACACCGCGCCATTACCTGCGCCGAGACCGAGCATGGTGCAGACGAAAAGAGCCAGCGCCGCGTAGGAACTTGGCAGGTTGAAACCGACCGCTGCGATGCAGACGGCGGCTACCGTGTACATCGCCAGCAGGGTGCGGATACCGCCGAACCGGTCCGCCAGCGCGCCACCCAGCGGACGCATCAGGCTGCCGCCGAACACGCAGGCGGCGGTGTAGTAACCGGCGGTCACCGGGCTCAAACCGTATTGATCGTTGAAGTAGCCGGGCAGGGCGCTGGCCAGACCGATGAAGCCGCCGAAGGTGACGCTGTAGAAAAACATGAACCACCAGCTGTCGCGATCGCCCAGGGCCTTGAAGTAGTCGGCCATGGACTTTGCTTTCGGCCGCTCCGGCGCGTTTTTCGCCAGCCAGGCGAACAGCACCAGGGTCAGGATCAGCGGAATCAGGGCGAAACCGAACACATTGCTCCAGCCGAACGCCGCCGCCAGCACCGGGGCGATCAGTGCCGCGAACACAGTCCCGGAATTGCCGGCCCCGGCGATGCCCATCGCCTTGCCCTGATGCTCCGGCGGATACCACTGCGAGGCCAGCGGCAGGGCCACGGCGAACGAGGCGCCGGCCATGCCGAGGAACAAACCGAGCAGCAGGGCCTGTTCGTAACTGTGGATGCCAAGCTTCCAGGCGCCGAACAGTGCGCAGATCACGATCACCTGGCCGATCAGCCCGGCGGTTTTCGGCGACAGGCGATCGGCGAGCATGCCCATCGCAAAGCGCAGCACCGCGCCGGCCAGAATCGGCGTGGCCACCACGAGGCCGCGCTGTTGGGTGGTCAGGTGCAGGTCGGCGGCAATCTGCACCGCCAGCGGGCCGAGCAGGTACCAGACCATGAAGCTCAGGTCGAAATACAGGAAGGCCGCGAACAGGGTCGGGGTGTGGCCGGATTTCCAGAAGCTTTTATTCATCGCGCACCTCAGCTGTAGAGAATCTCGAGAAGGAGTCAGAACCAGCACAGTGGGGCGCCGCCACGGCCGCACCACCGGCCCCGGGCTGTGGGGCCAAAACGCAAAAACGCCGCTACCCGGATCGCCGAAAGGGGCGAAGAAGGTGAGCGACGTCTTTGTCGTAGGTGGGGCAACCGCCGTTGGTTACCTGTAGGGATTGCTTAGCGAGATTTGTGCCAAGTCAAAATCAAAAGCCCCTCACCCTAGCCCTCTCCCGGAGGGAGAGGGGACTGATCGGGGGATATTCGAGAGATACGCCGACGTGAACGATCGGCTTTGAATCCATAATCGACTGGGTTTTTCAGGTCGATGTATGACGCAAGACACTGCGGTCGGTTCCCTCTCCCTCCGGGCGGTCCGACGTTTCGGGAGGGTTAGGGTGAGGGGCTTTTCAGCCGAGCAACTCGCTCATGGCAATGATCTGCTCCGCCACCTGAATCAGTTTCTGCTGGCGGCTCATGGCCTGGCGGCGCATCAGGGTGTAGGCCTCTTCTTCGTTGCAGTCCTTCATTTTCATCAACAGGCCCTTGGCCAGTTCGATTCGTTTGCGCTCGGCCAGTTGCTGGTCGCGGGCCTGAAGCTGGGCGCGCAAGGCCTGATCGCTCTCGAAGCGGGCCATGGCCACGTCGAGAATCGGCTGCAGGCGTTGTGCGTGAATGCCTTCGACGATGTAGGCACTGACCCCGGACTTGATCGCCTGACGCATCACGCCGGGGTCATGTTCGTCGGTGAACATCACGATCGGCCGTGGCTGGTCGCGGCTGACCAGCACCACTTGCTCCATCACATCGCGGCTCGGTGACTCGGTATCGATCAGGATCACGTCCGGACGCACCGTTTCGACGCGCGCCGGCAGGTCGATGGTCAGACCCGACTCGTCGATCACCTCGAAACCGGCCTCGGTCAGCGCGGCTTTCAGGCGTCCGACTTTTTTCGCGGTGTCGTTGATCAGCAGAATGCGCAGCATGTTCGCGGTCTCCTGTCAGCGTTGGGCGAAAAGGGGCGCGCTGTCGCTCAGCGCGTGGAGCTTGAAGCTTCGGGCGTAGGCGGCCGGGTCGCTGCCGTCCCAGATTTTGCCGTCGATCAACTGGCTGCTGCGCATGTCTTTGCCCCAGGCCGCGACGCCCACAGCAGTCGCCGCGTCGCGATAGATCTCCAGTTGCTGCACCTGACGGGCGACGGCGAGGTAATCCGGGTCATCGCGCAGCAAACCCCAACGGCGGAACTGGGTCATGAACCACATGCCATCCGACAGGTACGGCAGATTCACCGCGCCATCGCCGTGAAAGCGCAGGGCGTGCGGATCCTGCCAGCGATTGCCGAGGCCATCGTCGTAGTTGCCGAGAAAGCGCGGTTCGATGCAGGACACCGGGGCGTCGAGGTACTCGCTGGCGCTGAGAAGTTGCGCGGTGCTGCGGCGGTTTTCCGGGCTTTCTTCGATAAAACGGCTGGCTTCGAGGACCGCCATCACCAGCGCGCGGGCGGTGTTGGGGTATTGCTCGACGAAGGCGCGGGTGCAGCCGAGGACTTTTTCCGGGTGATCGGGCCAGATGGTCTGGCTGGTCGCCAGCGTGAAACCGAGATCCTGCTGCACGGCGCTGGCCGCCCACGGCTCGCCAACGCAGAGGCCATCAATACGCCCGGCCTGCAGGTGCGCGACCATTTGCGGTGGCGGCACCACCACGCTGTCGACATCCTGCAACGGATGAATGCCCTGGCTCGCCAGCCAGTAATACAGCCACATGGCATGGGTGCCGGTCGGAAAGGTCTGGGCGAAGGTCAGTTTTGCGCGGGTTTGGTGCACATGGTGGTGCAGCGCTTCAGGACCGGTCACGCCCAGGCCCTGCAAACCGTGGGACAGGTTGAGACTCTGACCGTTCTGGTTCAGGCCCATCAGCACCGCCATGTCGGTCGGCGCGACACCGCCGATGCCCAAGTGCACCGCGTAGATCAGACCGTAAAGGCTGTGGGCGGCATCGAGTTCGCCACTGACCAGATTGTCCCGCAGGTTGGCCCAGGAACTCTGGCGCTTGAGGTTCAGGGTCAGGCCGTAAGGCTGGGCAAAGCCCTGAGTGGCCGCGACCACCAGCGAGGCGCAGTCGCTCAGGGCCATGAAACCGAGGTTGATCGCGCTTTTTTCCGGGGCATCGCTGCCGTTGACCCAGGCCAGCGGCCCGGCGGAAGTTTGAGTCATGAAAGCCACCCTCAAAAAAAACGTCGTCCCAGGCTTTGCCCGCGCAAAACCGAGAGACGACGCCATTGTCCTTGCCTGCACGCCACCATTGGCCTGCGGGCTGATGCCGGGGAAGGTGCAAGGCATATGCCATGCGCACGGATTTGCCCGTGCGCCTCGCGCGGCGGGGCGATGCCCGGCTATAATCGCCGCCTCTTTTCGCCGCCCGAGTCATAGCCGCCCATGTACACCCTGGCCCGTCAGCTGTTGTTCAAACTTTCCCCGGAAACCTCCCACGATCTGTCGCTGGATCTGATCGGCGCGGGCGGGCGTTTGGGCCTCAACGGCTTGCTGTGCAAGGCGCCGGCGTCGCTGCCGGTGAATGTCATGGGCCTGCAGTTCCCGAACCCGGTGGGGTTGGCAGCCGGTCTGGACAAGAACGGCGCGGCCATCGACGGCTTCGCCCAGCTGGGTTTCGGGTTTGTCGAAATCGGCACCGTGACCCCGCGCCCGCAGCCGGGCAACCCGAAACCACGGATTTTCCGTCTGCCGGAAGCCGAGGCGATCATCAACCGCATGGGTTTCAACAACCTCGGTGTGGATAACCTGCTGGCGCGGGTGGCGGCGGCCAAATACAAAGGCGTGCTGGGGATCAACATCGGCAAGAATTTCGACACCCCGGTCGAGCGCGCGGTGGACGACTACCTGATCTGCCTGGACAAGGTCTACGCCCACGCCAGCTACGTCACGGTCAACGTCAGTTCGCCGAACACCCCGGGCCTGCGCAGCCTGCAATTTGGCGACTCACTCAAGCAATTGTTGGCGGATCTGGCCACGCGCCGCGCTGAACTGGCCCTGCGCCACGGCAAACATGTACCGCTGGCGATCAAGATCGCGCCGGACATGACTGACGAAGAAACCGCGCAGGTTGCGCAAGCGCTGATCGAAACCGGGATGGACGCGGTGATCGCCACCAACACCACCCTCAGCCGCGTGGGCGTCGAAGGCATGGAACACGGTGACGAAGCGGGCGGTCTGTCCGGCGCGCCGGTGCGTGAGAAGAGCACCCACACCGTGAAAGTGCTGGCGTCCGAGCTGGGCGGCAAGCTGCCGATCATCGCGGCGGGCGGAATCACCGAAGGCAAGCATGCGGCCGAGAAGATCGCTGCCGGCGCGAGCCTGGTGCAGATCTACTCCGGCTTCATCTATAAGGGCCCGGCGCTGATCCGCGAGTCCGTGGACGCGATCGCCGCCAAACGCTGATCGACGGACATAAAAGGCAGGCATGAAAAAGGGCTCCTCGAAGGAGCCCCTGGGCCGTAGCCCGCCGTCCGGGAAGGACGTGCATGGTGATCAGGTTGTTACGAAATCAGATTGTCGTGTCGGAATAAGTGCCCTGTGTCAGCCGACGGCGTGAAGTTCGTTGAGTCTGTGGATTCCCGCAGTGCCGGTCATACCGTCCCAGTTGTCGCCGCGTCCTTCTCGCCAGCCGTTGATCCAGGCTTGACGTACCGACGGTAGAGTAAATGGGCAAAGCTCACGGGATTTGCCACCAACGCCATATTGATATCCGCGCAAAAATGCTCTTTCCAACGGATCACGCTTAAGTCTTCTCATAGGGTGTTTCCCTCACTTGTTGACTGTTTTTGTCGCGTCGACCTCAACTGAGGTCTGGCAGAAAAACTCTGCCGTTGGCGGCTCGCTGCCGGCGTGGCGAGCCAAGGTGTTGACGCCGTTGCGACGTCAACCTGTGTCCAGTTCTAACCAATGAGTCACATCGATGGAATGACTGTTTTGTCATAAGGACGTAACGAAAAAGATGCTATGGCCATAAGTAACCGCGTATTTATCCAATGTTTGTTGGCCAAACCCCGGTATGATCGGCCCCGCGCTGGATGATGAGGTTAATCCTTTAGTGAGAATGACCCACGTTTACGCTGGGGTACTATTCGACGAAGGGTTGCTTTGAGTCATTTTGTTGCTTCAACTTTTTTATCTGTCCCGGCATCTAAGCTCTTTTAACCCGAGCAGCGGGGATGGAACGGCACACCTTCGTGCCACGCGGGCGCTCTTGTAGAAAAGCGCCTGATTGAAAACCGGATCGGCAATGCGTTGCCGGTTCATTAGCCAAAGGCTCTGGAAAAACCATGTCCGACCGTTTCGAACTCTTCCTCACTTGCCCCAAAGGCCTAGAAGGCCTGCTCATCGAGGAAGCCGTCGGGCTTGGCCTTGAAGAGGCCCGCGAACACACCTCCGCCGTGCGTGGCATGGCGACCATGGAAACCGCTTATCGCCTGTGCCTCTGGTCGCGTCTGGCCAACCGGGTGCTGCTGGTGCTCAAGCGCTTCCCGATGAAAAACGCCGAAGACCTGTACCACGGCGTACTCGACGTCGACTGGCAGGATCACATGCTGGCCGACGGCACCCTGGCCGTGGAATTCAGCGGCCATGGCTCGGGCATCGACAACACTCACTTCGGCGCCTTGAAGGTCAAGGACGCCATCGTTGACAAACTGCGCACCCCGCAGGGCGACCGTCCAAGCATCGACAAGCTCAATCCGGACCTGCGCATTCACCTGCGTCTGGATCGCGGCGAAGCGATTCTGTCCCTCGACCTCTCCGGCCACAGCCTGCACCAGCGCGGTTACCGCTTGCAGCAGGGCGCTGCGCCGCTGAAGGAAAACCTCGCGGCGGCGATCCTGATCCGTTCCGGCTGGCCGCGCATTGCCGCCGAAGGTGGCGCGCTGGCTGACCCGATGTGCGGTGTCGGCACGTTCCTGGTCGAAGCCGGCATGATCGCCGCCGACATGGCACCGAACCTGCGTCGTGAGCAGTGGGGCTTCACCGCCTGGCTGGGTCACGTACCGGCGCTGTGGAAAAAACTGCATGAGGAAGCCGTCGCGCGTGCTGCTGCCGGTCTGGCCAAACCGCCGCTGTGGATTCGTGGTTATGAAGCCGACCCACGGCTGATCCAGCCGGGCCGCAACAACGTCGAACGCGCCGGCCTGAGCGAGTGGATCAAGATCTATCAGGGCGAAGTGGCGACCTTCGAGCCGCGTCCGGACCAGAACCAGAAAGGCCTGGTCATCTGCAACCCGCCGTACGGCGAGCGTCTGGGCGATGAAGCCAGCCTTTTGTACCTCTACCAGAACCTCGGCGAGCGTCTGCGTCAGGCCTGCCTGAACTGGGAAGCGGCGGTGTTCACCGGCGCGCCGGACCTGGGCAAGCGCATGGGCATCCGCAGCCACAAGCAGTATTCGTTCTGGAACGGCGCGCTGCCGTGCAAGCTGTTGTTGATCAAAGTCCTGCCGGATCAGTTCGTCACTGGCGAGCGTCGTACCCCGGAGCAGCGTCAGGCCGAACGCGAGCAGGCTGCTTACGATCAGACGCCGAACGAGCCGCAAGAGCGCAAGTTCAACAAGAACGGCAATCCGATCAAACCGACGCCGGCCCCGGCGCCAGTGATCGAGCAACCGCGCCTGAGTGAAGGCGGGCAGATGTTTGCCAACCGCCTGCAAAAGAACCTCAAGGCCATGAGCAAGTGGGTCAAGCGCGAAGGCATCGATTGCTACCGCGTCTACGATGCGGACATGCCGGAATACGCCATGGCCATCGACCTGTACCACGACTGGGTGCACGTTCAGGAATACGCCGCGCCGAAGTCGATCGACCCGGAAAAGGCCTCGATCCGTATGTTCGATGCGCTGGCGGCCATCCCGCAGGCGCTGAACATCGACAAGAGCCGCGTGGTGGTCAAGCGCCGCGAGCGTCAGAGCGGCACCAAGCAGTACGAGCGTCAGGCGGCTCAGGGCAAGTTCAATGAAGTGACCGAGGGCGGTGTGAAGTTGCTGGTCAACCTCACCGACTACCTCGACACCGGGCTGTTCCTCGACCACCGGCCAATGCGCATGCGGATCCAGAAAGAGGCCGCCGGCAAGCGCTTCCTCAACCTGTTCTGCTACACCGCGACCGCCAGCGTGCACGCGGCCAAGGGCGGCGCGCGCAGCACCACCAGCGTCGACCTGTCGAAAACCTACCTCGACTGGGCGCGCCGCAACCTGTCGCTCAACGGTTTCTCCGACAAGAACCGTCTGGAGCAGGGCGATGTGATGGCGTGGCTGGAGAATTCCCGCGACGAATACGACCTGATCTTCATCGATCCGCCGACCTTCTCCAACTCCAAGCGCATGGAAGGCATCTTCGACGTGCAGCGTGACCAGGTGCAACTGATCGACCTGGCCATGGCCCGACTGGCGAGCGGTGGGGTGTTGTACTTCTCCAACAACTTCCGCAAGTTCCAGCTTGAAGACAACCTGGCCGAGCGCTACGCGGTCGAGGAAATCACCGCCAGCACCATCGACCCGGATTTCGCCCGTAATGGCAAGATCCACCGCGCCTGGAAAATCACGGCTCGTTGACGCTCTGCAAAATTGGATCCACAGAGCCTTGATTTTTAAAGGCTCTTGGATCCGTTCAGAGCTAGCCAAATTAGTGGCTAATAGCTATAACTCACACACGGCCGATGGGGTTTTTCCCGCAGATGCTGACGTAGTGAGTGGCTTTTATGTCGTTGCACCCCGTGCGCCCGAAGATATTGGGTTTTATCAGCGAAGACGTCTCGGCCTGGCTGGTCGGGGTGCTGGTATTGCTCGCCGGCGGAATTCTCACGGGGCTGCTCGCCTGGGGCACCCTCAATCAGTTTCACAGCCAGTTGCGCCAACGCTTTCAGCTGCTGGCCAACGAGCGCTACAGCCGCATCGAAGAGCGTTTTCAGGATCAGGAGCAACGTCTCGATGGCCTGCGCCGGTTCTTCGCCAACTCCGAATCGGTGTCCCGCGCCGAATTCGACGGTTACACCCATCCTCTATTGCTGCGCACCCAGGCTTATTCGTTTGCCTTGCGGGTGAGCGGTGCCGAACGTGCCGCCTTCGAGCAGCGCGTGCGAGATGAGGGCCTGAGCACCTTCAGCGTGCGCGAACTCAATGCGCGCGGCGAACTGCAACTGGCCTCCGCCCGCGATGAATACGTGGTGGTGTTGTACAGCCAGACCCAGAGCCGGCTCGGTTCTCCGCTGGGTTACGACTTGCTGGCTCAGCCGTTGCGCCGCTCGACCCTGGAGCGCGCCGACCAGCTTCGCAGTCTGGCAGTGTCGCAGCCGATGCATCTGGTCGGTATCGAGCCGGCTTACGCCCGCGGCGTATTGCTGGTGGCACCGGTGTTGCGCGAAGGCGAGCCCAGATCATACGGCTACGTGATGGCTGTCATAAGCATGCGTCAGCTGCTGGCGGACGGTTTGCCGGATGCGTTCCATGACTATCTGTCGGTGCGCATCCTCGATCTGTCTACCAACGATCAGCATGAAGTGCTGTTCGAATCGACCAATGAACCGGCGCCGAGCGATCTGTCCGCTACCCGGCTGGTGCGCATGGCCGATCACGACTATCAGGTGGATATCCTGCCGAGCGAAGCGTTCATGCAGGCCAACCATTCGTCGGTTGGCAGCGTGGTGGTGCTGGGCGGACTGCTCAGTCTGCTGCTGAGCGCGCTGCTTTATGTGCTGGTCAGTCAGCGCCAGCGCGCGTTGCGCATGGTCGAATTGCGCACCCAGGAACTGCATGAGCGCGAACAGGAACTGCGCGGCACCCACGGTCAGTTGCGCGGGGTGCTCAACGCGGCGACCCAGGTGGCAATCATCGCCACTGACCTGCGCGGGGTGATCAACACCTTCAACCCCGGCGCCGAGCAGATGCTCGGTTATCTCAGCAGCGAAGTGGTCGGCCACATGACCCTGGAAAATCTGCACTTTCCCCGGGAACTGGTGGCCCGCGCGGCGGAGCTCAGCGCCCGTTATGGCAAGACCATTCCGACCTGTCAGGCGATGCTGGTGGAGGGCGGGGAAGTGGG
>NZ_POHV01000048.1:0-38858 GCF_002884345.1 Pseudomonas sp. GW456-12-10-14-LB2 | reverse complement strand
GTATCAAGCCTGTAAAAGGTGTAAACGATGTCCCCGGTCTAATGTGTAAAGGATGTACCGGTCTCTACAGTGAGGGGGCTTTTGTGGGAAATGAGGAAAGTGTGAGCGGCGCACAACTTTCCAAGACCTTTCCTACAACGTACCCTGTTGCCGCGTTTCAGTATCGACCCCTATAGTTCGGGCTCGCGGAAAACTCCGCGAACGACCTTGGCCGGTCGATACAGGAACGTACAGTTGTCCAACATATTCAGCGATTTTTGCCTGAAGTTGTTGTGTTTTGGCGGCTGTGCGTGGGACACCTTCGGGTGTGCCGGTTCCTGTATCCGGTCGGCCAACCCGCGTACGGCTGCCACCCTCTTCGTTTGGCCGCGAATGGTGATAGCCCTAATTACAGGAGTTACACCAATGTCGGATCAAGTAATCCCCCGCTACCTCCCCATCGACACCTACGACGCCGAATCCCCGGTGCTCTTCATCAATACCCAAAAAGAACTCAGCGACATGGCCGCGTGTGCGATGCACCGTTTTGTGGTCGTGCGCGATCTGGCGGACACGTTTTCCAGTCTCGACCTGAAGGGCATTTCCGATTGTGATCTGACGCGGATTACCAGCGCGGTGCATCTGCTGATGCGAGAGGGCTGCGCCATTCTGAACGTGATTCAGACGCGGGCATTACAGCGGGAGGAAGGCTTCAAGAGAGCGGTCTAGCGGTTTCGCGGCGGGCGCCATGCGAGTGGACTCGTGATGGCGTCGGGCCGCTCTGCCTCTTTGTAGCGTGGTGCGGGGTTACTCTTTGACGCTCATGTATTCCTTGGCCCAGAGGATGTATTCCTCAGGCTGGGTGTAGGTGTGGGTCAGTTCGGTGGCGCTCAGGTCGGAAGCCTGGGTGAAGATCTGGCGTTGTTCGCGCAGGCTGTCGTAGGTCGCCTTGATCGCCGCGAAGTAGGCACCGTGGCCGTCGATGGTTACGCGCACACCCAGTTCGGCCAGGCGTTTGTCGTCGCGCAGTGCCGGGTTGCCGTAGGTGACCAGCATCAGCGGGACGGTCAGGTGTTCGGCGATCTGCTCGAGCTGATCGAAGTCCTGGATCCCCACCATGCAGATACCGTCAGCGCCAGCAGCTTGATACTGCTTGGTGCGGCTGATGATTTCCTGGTTCGGCAGGATGCCGGCGTTGGTCCGGGCGATGATTGCCATCTCCGAATCGACCCGGGCTTCCAGTGCCGCGCGGATCTTGCCGACGCCTTCGGCGACGGTGATCAGGTCGGTGGATTTGCGGCCGAATTGTGCCGGCAGCAGGGTGTCTTCGATGGTCAGCGCAGCGACGCCGGCGCGTTCCAGTTCGACGATGGTGCGCATCACGTTGAGCGCGTTGCCGTAGCCGTGGTCGGCGTCGGCGATCACCGGCAATTGGGCCACGCGGCCGATGCGGGTGGCCTGTTCAGCGAATTCGCTGAGGGTGATCAGGGCAAAGTCCGGGGCACCCAGCACCTGCAACGAGGCGACCGAGCCGCCGAGAATCCCTACTTCAAAACCCAGGTCAGCGGCGATGCGGGCGGACATCGGATCGAACACCGAGGCGGTGTGATAGCAGGTGTCGGAAGCCAGCAGCTGACGGAAGTTACGGCGCAAATCTTGATGAGAAAGCCTGGTCATACGAGTTCCACCAATACAAAGGAATGGAAAGGCTTGAGCAAAGGTGTCAACGCCGAAGGTGAAAAGGCTATCACGCCAATGGGTCAAGGATCATGACGAATTAACGAGGAAGTTAACCAGGAAAATCCTGTTCAGGCTTTCTTGCTGCAGGCAGAGGCGCTCAGGCCGCCACCGCCTGCTGCTGTTGATTGGGCAGCGGCACCGCCCGTACCGAGTTGCCCGGCTGCAATTGCAGGCGTTTGGCGGTGAGGCGGTCAATTACCAGACTGCTGCCGACCCGGCGGCCCGGCGCGACGGTGATGCGGCAGTTTTCCAGGCGGCGGTTGTGGATCAGCCAGAGCGGCGCCTGATCGTCCGGCGTGCCGATGCTCAGGATGAGTTCCAGGCTGTCGCGCACGGTGCGGATGTTGCGGATCGGTGCTTCGATCACCGGACCACCGTCGAAAATGTCGATGTAGCCTTTGTGAGCGAAACCTTCGGACTGGAGGATTTTCAGCGCCGGCTCGGTGTTGGGGTGGGCCTGGCCGATAACGGCCTGAGCCTGTTCGGTGAGTAGGCAGGTATACAGTGGCTGACGCGGCATCAGTTCGGCGATGAAGGCTTTATTGCCGAGACCGGACAGGTGGTCGGCGTGGCTGAAGTCCATCTGGAAGAAGTGCCGGCCCAGGCTGTCCCAGAACGGCGAGCAGCCTTGCTCGTCGGCACTGCCTCGCAGTTCGGCGATCATCTTTTCGCCGAACAGGTGCGGGAATTCGGCAACAAACAGCAAACGCCCCAGCGACAGCAAGCGTCCATTGCTGCCATGGCGCTGGTCGTGGCGCAGGAACAGCGAGCACAGCTCCGATTGGCCGGTCAGTTCGTTGTTGAGAAACAGCGTCGGGATCTGCCGCTGAATACCCAGGTCCGGCGCCGAGCTGACGGTCAGCCCGACCCGATAGTTGTACCAAGGCTCACGCAGGCCGACGGCCCCGGCCAGAGCGCTGACGCCGACCACGCGCTGCTCGTCGTCTTCAAGCACGAACAGGTAATCGGCATCGGCCCGCTCGACCTGTTCGGCGAACGCCCGTTGCGCCCAGCGTACCCGGTGGGCCAGGCGATCTTCGTTGGCGGGCAGGGTGGTGAACCCCGGCCCGGCCTGTTGCACCAGCGTCATCAACGCTGGCAGGTCGCTGACTTGGACCGGACGGACAATCATGCTGCAACTCCTTTTGCGCGCCAGCTCGGGCACTGTCGTTGGGTAGGGGCGCGGTTCACAGGGCGATCAACCGGATCGTGCCGCCAGCGCGGACGTTGAGCGCCGCGCACAGGGCCGGATCGAGCGCCAAGGGCTGACCGGGCTGGAAATCCAGCTCGGCAACCACTGCCCGAAAGCCATGCAGAGCATCGTTGCTCACCAGATAGCGTCCGCGAGCATCGATCAGGGGTTCTTCCTCAACCGTAACTGTCTGGCTCTGCGCGATCGAACGGATGTTGGCGGTGCGTGCATACAAGGTCGGGCCGGCATCGAACAGGTCGATGTAACTGTTGGTTTCAAAACCTTCGCGCTCGAGGATGTCGAAGGCTTCCTGGCCGTCCGGGTGAATGCGGCCGATGCAGTCCTGCGCCGCTTGCGGCAGCATCGGCACGTAGATCGGGTATTGCGGCATCAGTTCGGCGAGAAACGTACGGCTCTGCAAGCCGCACAGGCGTTCGGCTTCGACGTAGGGCAGGTCGAAGAAATGTTTGCCCAGCGCATCCCAGAACGGTGAATGGCCTTGCTCGTCGCTGTAGCCGACGATTTCGGTGATCACCGCTTCGGCAAATCGCGGCGCGTGGGCGGCGATGAACAGCAGCCGTGCCCGCGACAGCAATTCGGAAAACGGCGTGCGCACCAGCGCTTCATCGATGTGAAAACCGCGCAGCAGCGTATGCCCGCTGAGGTCGTGACACAGCGACAGCGCCGGCACGCCGTGCTCGATGTTCAGCTCCCGCGAGGCGCTGGTGAAGTGGCGGTTGCGCAGGCTGTAGAACGGCTCGTTGAAACCTGCGGTGGCGAGGATTTCCGAGCAGCCGACCAGTCGATGGCTGTCGATGTCCTCCAGCACGAAGAAGTAATTCTCCGGGCCCTGAGCCGCCGCATCGCTGTCCAACGAGGCACAGGACGCGGCGATTTTTTCGCTAAGACGTTCGCTGTCGTCCGGCAGGGACGTGACGCCCACCAGGCTGTCGCGCGCCAATTGTTGCAATTGAGGCAGGTCGTTTGGCTCGACTGGGCGTAAGACCAGCATGGATGCACTCCTGTATCAAAAGGTTCGGCCCATTCGCCGAACCTGACTATCACTGTCGGTTTCCACGCGTTAAAGCGGCGGTCGCCTGATTTGTTGTCAGACGCCGCTCTTTTTCTTGTCAGCCATTGCTCGGGTCAGGCAGCGCGGTACTGGCGCCGAGCTTGTTCAGGAAGAACAGGTACACCAGACCCAGTGCGATCCAGATCAGGCCGAGTTTCTGTGCATCGACGCCCATGTTGTACATGATGGCCGCGACGATGATGAAGCCGATCACCGGGCAGATCAGGTGACGGATCACCTGGCCGGATTTCTGCCGGCGCCAGTAGTAATTGATCACCGTCAGGTGCAGCAGCATGAAGCCGCTCAGGGCGCCGAAGTTGACCAGCGAAGTCAGGGTGTCCACCGAATTGATGAACAGGTAGCAGATCACCAGCGACAACACGGCCACCAGATAAATGCTCAGGTACGGCGTGTTGTGTTTCGGATGCACCTTGGCCAGCACTTTCGGCAGCTTGCCGTCGCGGGCCATGCCGAACAGCAGGCGCGAGACCGCGGCTTGCGAAGTGATCGCCACCGCCACGCCCCAGGCCAGGGCCGTGGCCACGCCGGTCAGGGTCGCCAGCCAGCTGCCGGCAGCGATTTCGGCGATTTCATAGAACGCGGTGTCGGCGGACTTGAAGCCCATGCCGGCTGCCAGATCGGTAGCGATCCAGGTTTGCGCGACGAAAATCACACCCATCACTACCAGCGTGATCAGTGCCGCTTTGCCGACGCTGCGGCCCGGATCGCCCTTGATCTCTTCGGCGAGGGTGGAAATCGCATCGAAACCGAGGAACGACAGCACCGCAATCGACACCGCTTGCATCAGCAGGGCGAAGTTGAAGGTTTCCGGGTGATACAGCGGCGCCAGGGTCAACTGGCCGTTGCCGCCACCGTTGTGCAGGGCGTTCCAGGCGTAGAAGAGGAAAATCCCCAGTACCACCAGTTGCGCCAGCAGGAACACAATGTTCATGCGAGCGGTGAAGGTGATGCCGCGCAGGTTGACGAAGGTCGCACTGACCAGGAACGCCAGAATGAAGCCGACCTTCGGGATGTCCGGATACAAATGGTTGAGCGCCATCGCTGCATAAACGTAAAGCAGCGGCGGAATCAGCAGGTAATCGAGCAGCATCAGCCAGCCGGCGATGAAGCCGACGTGTTGATTCAGGCCCCGTTGCGCGTAGGAATACACCGATCCGGCAATCGGAAAGGCCCGGGCCATGCTGCCGTAACTCAGAGCGGTGAACACCATCGCCACCATGCCGATGATGTACGCCAGAGGCACCATCCCCGGTGCCTCGGCGTTGACGTAGCCATACACGCCGAACGGGGCGATGGGGATCATGAAGATCATCCCGTACACCACCAGATCGGTCAGTGTCAGGCTACGTTTCAACTCCTGTTTGTAGCCGAACTCTTCTATTTCCATGAAGCGCAACTCCTTGTCAGCCAATCGGTCGTTTTAGTTGTTATATCGGTCCGTCGTTTACAGCATCAGCAGTGGTTACAACATTTTTTACAGCAGTGGTGCCAGATAATTCGCCCAGCGAGAAACCGCTTCCGGGCTACGCAGCAGGTCGTTGCGCACTTCGATCAACACCGAATCGAGGCCCCTTGCATCGCCATGCACCGGCACGGTCATGTCGCCCAGCGGGTCGATTTTGTACGGCTGGTTGCCGGCGACTTTCAGCGGGTGTCGCTCCAGACCGTCGAGCATCCGTTGGGCATAGGCCCAGGCCTGACCGAACAGCACGCCGACTTCCAGCTCGCGCGGCTGGCCGTAGTACACCGGGGTGAAACTGTGAATCCCTACCACCCGTACCGGCCGACCTTCGGCCAGACGTGCATCGATCAGTTGTTGCAACCGTGTGTGAAACGGTTTGAACAGGCACTGGCGACGGTATTCGCGGGTGGCCTCGTCAAGCTCGCGGTTGCCCGGCACCTGATAGATCTCGCTCTGCGCCGGGATGCTGTCGGGCGCATGCCGGGGGCGATTGAGGTCTATCAGCAGGCGCGAATAGTTGGCGCTCAACAGCGTGGCGCCCAGTTGCTCCGACAGTTGCTCGGCCAGCGCCAGGGCACCGATGTCCCAGGCGATGTGTTCGCGCGCGGCCGTGTCATCCAGGCCCAGATTATTCAGGGCCTCGGGTATGTAGCGGCTGGCGTGTTCGCACACCAGAATCAGCGGGTGCGTCGAATCTTCACGGCTCAGGTTGTAGACCGGTCGGGTGTACAACCCAAGCTCGGCGGATTCAGTACAGGCGTGCATAGTGCTCACAAAGATCAGCGGGCGAGAGCTGTTCCGTCAGCGCCAGTTCCTCGGTTTTAAGGGCGAAAAAAGTCTCGAGCAACGCGCTTGGCAGCGCTTCGACCAGCGCTTCACTGCGACGCAGGCAATCCAGTGCCTGGGCCAGGGAGGCGGGCAGGGCAACGATGCCCCGGGCCTTGCGTTGTTCGTCGTTGAGTGAATCGGGGATTTCATCGGTGATCGCGTTCAGCGCCAGACGTTGCTCGATCCCCAGGCGTCCGGCGATCAGCAGCGCGGCCATTGCCAGATGCGGCGAGGCGGTGGCGTCCATGGCGCGGAACTCAAGGTTGTATTGCTTCGCCACGGGTTTGTTCCCCAGGCTCACGGTCGGGCAGATCCGCAGCGCCGCTTCGCGATTCTGCTGGCCGAGGCAAGCGTAGGAAGCGCTCCAGTGGTGCGGCTGCAAGCGTTCATACGACACCGGCGTCGGTGCAGTGAATGCGCACAGCGCCGGTAAGTAATGCAGCACACCCGCCGCCCAGTGCTGGCCGAGGGTCGACAGGCCATTGCTGGTGCCGGCGTCGTAGAACATCGGCTGACCGGCCAGATCGAGCAGGCTGACGTGCAGGTGTACGCCGTTGCACACCGCGTCGGCGGCGGTCTTCGGCGCGAAGCTCAGATCCAGACCCATCTGCCGGGCGATTTCGCGGGTAATCTCGCGCACGTTGACCGCGCGATCCGCCGCCGCCACGCCAAGGGTAGGGCGGCAGGTGATTTCGTATTGGTGCTTGCCGTATTCGGGCAGGAACATTTCCGGCTCAACGCCCCCGGCGCGCAACGCGCTGAGCAGCCAGCCACCGAATTCGGCGCCCTGGCGCTGGGCTTCGAGCGAGAACGCCAGATGTTCGGCAAACCCGGCGTGCAGATTGAATTCGTGTTCGAACGCGGCGTTGACCTGCAAGCCGAGCTCATCGCGGTAGCGCTCGACCTCGTTGCGCAACAGGGTGCGCGGGCAGGTGGCCCACGGCCGGCCATCGGTTTCGCGGATATCGCCGTGAATGAAATCCAGCGCAGGTGCTGTGGCGTCCGGGCCGTTGCCGACGGTGACGCGGCTGGCCAGATCGGGAATCAGCCGCAGATCACCATAAGCGCCCCACGGGCTGGTCGAGGCGATGATGTCCTGCGGCGTCAGCGCACTGTTGGCTGGTACCCAGCCGCAACCGGCGGCCTGATAATGCTCCAGCTCATCGGTGGGAAACGAACGGCCACGGGTGACGCCGATCAGGTCGGTGGTGACGATGGTGGTCATCGGCAACGGCGACAGGCGTTCGCTCATGACTGCATCTCCTGCAACCGGCCGAGCACGGTGTCGGTGTCGGTGATCCAGCAGTAGCCCTTGATTGCGTTCAGACAGGCGTCGTGGCGTGCTTCGGTGTAGGTCGCGCAGGCGTCCGCCACCAGAGTGACGAGGTAGCCACGGTCGGCGGCATCGCGCACGGCCATGTCGACGCACTGGTCGGTGACGATGCCGGCGATGATCAGGTGGCGGGTTTCCAGATTGCGCAGCACGTAGTCGATGTTGGTCGAGTTGAAGACCCCGGACGAGGTCTTCGGCAGCACGATTTCGTTTTCCGCCGGGGTCAGTTCGGCGATGACCTGTGCCTGCGGGCTGCCCTTGGGCAGGTGCATGTCCGACAGTTTGTGATCCAGCGAGCGGTCACGGCCATCGGCGGTCAAGCTTTCGATCAGGGTGTGCAGCACGTTCTGCCGTGCTTCGCGGAAGGCGTTGAGCAGGCGAACCTGATTGGGCACCACTTGCGAGCGCGTGCGGTTGAGGAAATACGCGGCGTCCGGGCCTTCGAGGTGCGGGTCGAACTGCGGCTCGAGCCAGGCGCGCTGCATGTCTACCAGCAACAGGGCGGTGTGATCGGTGACAAACGGCAGGTCCCGTGGCGAGCGATGGGGAAGGCTGAACATCCTTATTTATCCTCCAGCAAATGGGTGTCGAAGTCGTTGCGCAGGGCATCGATGCCTTCCAGGCGATCGGCCAGGTCCGGGCTACGCAGGGTCAGGCAAGCAATCAATGCTTCAACCTGGGCCAGCGCCGGGACCATGGTGTCGAACGGCGAGGCCGACTCCACCGGGGCGCTGATGATCATGTCGGCCAGCTCGCGCAGCGGTGAGGCGTAGATGTCGGTGAACAGCACGACGCGAGCATTGCTGTTCTTCGCCGCACTTGCCACGCGCAGGGCCTGGGTCTGGTAGCGGCGATAGTCGAACACCAGCACCACGTCCTGACGTTGCAGGTCGAACAGGCGGTCGGGCAGTTGCGCGTTGTCTTCCAGCGCAAAGCAACCGGGGCGCAGCAGACGCAAATGATTGAGCAGGTAAGTCGCCATCAAACTGCTGAAGCGTCCGCCGAAGCAGTAGACCTGATGGCGGGTGTCGAGCAGCCAGTCGGCCAGAATTCGCACATCTTCCGGCTGGGTCAGGGCCTGGGTTTCGGCCAGCAGGTTGTGGCTGTGAGCCAGATAATGACTCCAGGCATCGTCCTTGTTCTGATGCGAGCGCGGCTGCAACAGAGTGCGCGGCGAGCGCAGGCGATGGTCCATGTCACTGAGCAGGGCGTCCTGGAATTCGGCGTAACCACCGAAGCCGAGCTTTTTCACCAGCCTCACGATGGTCGGATCGCTGACGCCGGCATGTTCGGCCAGGCGCGCCATCGGGCCAAGCCCGTTGCGTGGATACTGATCGAGCAAGGCGCGAACGACTTTGCGCTCCGACGGCGTCAGGTCAAGGCCGGGGTCGGTGATCAGGTCTCTTAAAGGGGGCATCCGGGCTCCTGCTGGATGGGGTGTTGAATTCGCTTCACAATCCGTTAAAACAGTATTTATGTAACTGACGCTACATGTCTAGCGAATTTTTCCGCGTTTAAATCAGGCCCCAAAATGAGGCGGGATGCCCGTAACGCAAGGGTTACACGTATGTCGACCAGTTTTGTAGTCCATTGCCCATAATGGTGTCAGACATTGCCGCTTTCACACGCTTGGATCATCCAATCGACTCGCCCGGAGCATCCCGGTTTACGGCACAATTGCCGCTTCATCAGCGATTACGTCGATGACCGTCCTGTCTTTCAGCCGAGTAGCCTCCCGTGCAGACCACCCGTTTGACCTTGATCTGCCATGCCAGAACAGTCGCACAAAAATTGGCGTGTTTTCCTACGAACGAGCCTGTTGAAGACGTGGCGCTGGCGTCCGACTCGCTGGCTTCGCGTCTGGACACTGCGTCACGGTTGATTTGCGGCCCGGAACTGCGCACTCGCCAGACGGCGGCGTGGTTTGGCCACGACATACACATTGATCAGGCCCTGCGTGATTGCGACTGGGGACGCTGGCAAGGTCAGTCGATAAAGGATTTGCAGCGGAGCGAACCCGAGGCATTGCAAGCCTGGCTCGAAGATCCGCACGCCGCACCCCATGGCGGCGAGTCGGTGGCGCAACTGCGTGAACGAGTGGCCGCGTGGCTGGTTTCACTGCAAGCCACGCCGGGACACGTGTTGGCGGTCACCCATCCGTTCGTGATTCGTGCTGCATTGATGCAGGTCGCGCAGGGCGAGGCGTTTCACAGCATTGATGTCGAGCCGCTGGCGGCGGTCGATCTGCGGTTTACCGGGCGCTGGCGGCTACGCTTGTCCGGCATGAGTGTGGAAGGAGCAGAGCAATGAAGCGATTGCTGGTGATCGGCATCGGTGCCGGCAACCCGGACTACATCACGATGCAGGCGGTGAAGGCTCTGAACCGGGTGGACGTGTTTTTCCTGATGGACAAGGGCCAGAGCAAGGACAAGCTGATCGACCTGCGGCGCGAAATCTGCGAGCGCTACATCAGCGATCGTACGTACCGTTTCGCCGAAGCCCACAGCCCGGAGCGCGAGCGCGGTGATGTGGACTACAGCGCCAGCGTCGATGATCTGAACCGCGCCAAGCAGCAAACCTTCGAACGCCTGATCAATGACGAATTGTCTGACGGGCAGTGCGGTGGTTTTCTGGTGTGGGGCGATCCAGCGCTGTACGACAGCACCATTCGTATCCTGCAGGCGATTCTGGATTCGAGGCGATGCGCGTTTGAATTTGAAGTCATTCCCGGCATCACCAGCGTTCAGGCCCTGGCGGCACAACACAAGGTGCCGTTGAACACCATCGGCCGCTCGATTGAAATCACCACCGGCCGACGCCTGGCGGCAGGGCAGGTGAGTGACACGGACAGTCTGGTGGTGATGCTCGACGCCGAAGATTCCTACCATCAGGTGGCGGATCAGGAGACAGAGATCTACTGGGGCGCCTACCTCGGCACGCCGGACGAAATCCTCATCCATGGCAAGCTCGGCGACGTTGCCGATGAGATAAAACGGGTGCGCAAGGCTGCGCGGGCCGAGCATGGCTGGATCATGGACACCTATCTTCTGCGCAAGCCTTGATCTCGCGCCCAAAGCGTTCGCGATACACCGACGGCGGCACCCCGACCACGCTGCGAAACGCCACACGAAAGCTCTCCACCGACCGATAGCCACAGCGCAGGGCAATCTGTTCGGTGTTCTGCGGCGTGCTTTCCAGCAATTCCCGGGCCCGGGCCAGGCGTTCGTGTTGCAGCCAGGCCTTGGGTGACTGGCCGCTGGCTTCGCTGAATTTTCGCAGGAAGGTGCGTTCGCTCATCGCCGCTTCGCTGGCCAGATCGCGCACTTCCAGCGGTTCGTGCAGGCGCTCGCGGGCCCACTGCATCACGCGCGACAGGTCGCTGCGCGGCGTCGGGCTGACCGGCGTCGGAATGAATTGCGCCTGACCGCCGGTGCGCTGCGGCGACATCACCAGCCGCCGCGCCACCGAGTTGGCGATCTGGGTGCCGAAGTCCCGCGCCACCAGGTGCAGGCAGGCGTCGATCCCCGCTGCACTGCCGGCGGAGGTGATCAATTGGCCGGAATCGACGTAAAGCACATCAGGATCGACATCGATGGCCGGGAAGCGCTCGGCAAGCTCCGAGGTGTAGCGCCAATGAGTGGTGGCGCCATGCCCGTCGAGCAGGCCGCTTGCTGCCAACACAAACACACCGGAGCAGATCGACAGCAACCGAGCGCCGCGTGAATGCGCGTCACGCAATGTTTCGAGCAAGACTTCCGGCACCGGCGCGCTGCGGTCGCGCCAGCCGGGAATGATGATGGTGCGCGCATCCGCCAGCAACTCAAGACCGCCATCGGCCAGCACCTGGATCCCGCCCATGGCGCGCATCGGGCCTTGATCGACCGCCGCAATGCAGTGCTCGTACCACGGAAAGTCGAACTCCGGCCGGGCCAGGCCGAAGATCTCCACGGCGATGCCGAACTCGAAGGTGCAGAGGCCGTCGTAGGCCAGAATCGCGACCAATCCAGGTGAATCAGGCATTTGGCGGAAAATTCCCGGTGAGTTTCTTGTGCGCCACTGTAGCGGCAAGCGGCGGCTCGATAAAGTCTGTTCATCCCCACAGACAAAGGAGTGATTCAAAATGCCCAGCCTGGTTCGCGAAATTCCTGCTGCCCCTTCGGCCATTGCCCTGATGCATTTCAGCAACCGTCTGACCTTCGAAACCGATTGTTCCGACGTCTTCAGCAGTCACGAAGCCGGCGAAGTCGACTTTGTGCTGGTGGACGTGCGCGGGCCGCAGGCCTTCGAGCGTGGTCATGTGCCGGGAGCGATCAATATTCCCGGGCGTTTGCTGACAGCTGAAGGGCTGGCGGACTACTCGAAAAACACGTTGTTCGTGGTTTATTGCGCTGGCCCCCACTGCAATGGCGCCAACAAGGCTGCGGTGAAGCTGGCGGCGCTGGGTTATCCGGTCAAGGAAATGATCGGCGGGGTGACGGGCTGGCTGGATGAAGGCTTTCAGTTGAGCGTTACGGCACCGCGAGTCGCCACTGCGCCGATCGCTTGCGACTGCTGATAGCCAGAAGGTTGCCGCTTCGGCGGCACCTTTTGTCGGCTTTGTCCTACAACCCTTGCACCGCTCTGGCGCACACTTTTCCCACGTGATGGCACTCGCCGATTTTATGTAAGTATTTGTCGCTTAAACACAATTTGCCCCGTGCGCGCCGCCATAGACTGCCGGCCACTTCGGTTTCTTTGCGCTACACAGCCCAAGGCCGAACCTGACAATCGAAAGCTGCCAATAAAAGCCTCCGCACACGGGAGTAATAAATGAAAAAGCTGGTTATGTTCGGTGCCCTGGCACTGTCGATGTTGTCCCTGACCGCCGTGGCCGAAGACGCCAAACCGATCCGTATCGGTATCGAAGCCGGTTACCCGCCATTCTCGATGAAAACCCCTGACGGCAAACTGGCCGGTTTCGACGTGGACATCGGCGACGCGCTGTGTGAGCAGATGAAAGTCAAATGCACCTGGGTCGAGCAAGAGTTCGACGGCCTGATCCCGGCGCTGAAAGTGAAGAAGATCGATGCGATCCTGTCCTCGATGACCATCACTGACGACCGCAAGAAAAACGTCGATTTCACCATCAAGTATTACCACACCCCGGCGCGCTTCGTGATGAAGGCAGGCTCGGGCGTGAAAGACCCGCTGGTTGAGCTCAAAGGCAAGAAAGTCGGCGTGCTGCGCGCCAGTACCCACGACCGTTACGCCACCGAAGTGCTGGTGCCGGCCGGGATCGAACTGGTGCGTTACGGCTCGCAGCAGGAAGCCAACCTGGACATGGTGTCCGGTCGTATCGACGCGATGCTGGCCGACTCGGTCAACCTGAGCGACGGCTTCCTGAAAACCGACGCCGGCAAAGGCTTCGAATTCGTCGGCCCGACCTACGAAGACGCCAAGTACTTCGGCGGCGGCGCCGGTATCGCCGTGCGTAAAGGCGATACCGAGCTGGCAGAGAAATTCAACACCGCCATCAACGAAATCCGCGCCAACGGCAAGTACAAGCAAGTGCAGGACAAGTACTTCGACTTTGACGTGTACGGCCATTAATACGCCGTAGAAAAAAGGTGGCCCCGTTTGCGCGGTGGCCACTTTTTTT
The DNA here is from genome assembly GCF_002884345.1 of Pseudomonas sp. GW456-12-10-14-LB2. NCBI lineage: Bacteria > Pseudomonadati > Pseudomonadota > Gammaproteobacteria > Pseudomonadales > Pseudomonadaceae > Pseudomonas > Pseudomonas sp. GW456-12-10-14-LB2. Next base: position 25,593 of record NZ_POHV01000048.1, on the reverse strand, counting down.
TCGCCCGTGATTTATCCTGTCAGCACATTTTCAATGCAGTCATTGCCTCGGCAACGACTACAGAATTTCCGGAGTTCCCCATGCAACGCATCGACCACCTTCTGCCCTGGAGCCACCTGGGCAGCGAACGTTCCCTGAGCGTGTTCCGTTATGGCGCCGGCCCGCGCAAGGTCTACATCCAGGCCAGCCTGCACGCCGATGAACTGCCGGGCATGCGCACCGCGTGGGAACTGAAAAAGCGCCTGGCCGAGCTGGAAAGCAACGATCAGTTGCAAGGCGTGATCGAACTGGTGCCGGTGGCCAACCCGATCGGCCTCGATCAGCATCTGCAAGGCAGTCACATGGGCCGTTTCGAACTGGGCAGCGGCAAGAACTTCAACCGCTCCTTCGTCGAACTCAGTGCGCCGGTGGCCGAGCGCATCGGGAGTCAGTTGGGCGGTGATGCCCAAGCCAACATCGCGCTGATCCGCCAGACAATGGGCCAGATACTCGACGAACTGCCAGCCCCGGCCTCGCAACTGGAAGCACTGCACCGTCTGTTGCTGCGCCACGCCTGCGAGGCCGACATCACCCTCGACCTGCATTGCGATTTCGACGCCGCGATTCATATTTACGCACTGCCGCAGCACTGGCCGCAGTGGCAATCCCTCGCCGCACGCCTGAAGGCTGGCGTGGCGCTGTTGTGTGAAGATTCCGGTGGCAGTTCGTTCGATGAATCCTGCTCCTCGCCGTGGTTGCGCCTGGCGCGGATGTTCCCGGAGGCTGCGATTCCACCGGCCAACCTCGCTACCACACTGGAACTGGGTAGCATGGGCGACACCCGCGTCGATCAGGCTCAGGCCAATTGCGAGGCGATTCTGGGCTTTTTGGCCGAGCAGGGCTTCATCAGCGGCGAATGGCCGAAGGCGCCGCAGGAATGCTGCGAAGGCATGCCGTTCGAAGGCACCGAATACCTGTTCGCCCCGCACCACGGCGTGGTGAGTTTCCTGCGTGATGCCGGCGAGTGGGTCGAGCGCGGCGATGCGCTGTTCGAAGTGGTCGATCCGTTGAACGACCGCGTGACCACCGTGCGCGCGGGCACCAGCGGCGTGTTGTTCGCCATCGATCGCGGACGCTACACCCAGCCGGGCATCTGGCAGGCGAAAGTGGCGGGGCGCGAGCCGATTCGAGTCGGCAAGCTGATCAACGACTGACACCCCATCCTCCGGATCACAGTGTTAGGCTCTGCCCCGAACCCTGCACTGTGTGAAGGAAGGCTTATGTTGAAGGTGTTTGCGCTGTTGACGCTGCTCGCGTCCACTGCCGTTCAGGCTCAGACCTCGCTGCAAAACGATCTGCCGCTCAACTACCTGGCCCAGGTGCACCCGGACGCCGAGCAGCGTCCGCTGGTGATTTTCCTGCATGGCTATGGCAGCAACGAAGCAGACTTGATCGGTATGAAATTTCAGCTGCCCAAGCAGTACAACTACCTGTCGGTGCAGGCACCGATGGCGTTGGGTGAAGGGCGTTTCCAGTGGTTTCGCAAGAAAGGCGAAGGTGCCTACAACGGCGAGACTGATGATCTGAAGGCCAGCAGCCAGAAACTGCGGGCCTTTATCGCCGCAGCGGCGCAGAAATATCACGCGCAACCGGACAAGGTGTACCTGATCGGTTTCAGCCAGGGCGCGATGATGACCTACGAGGTAGGACTGCGGCAGCCGGCGGTAGTGGGTGGCATCGCGGCATTGAGTGGGCGGATATTGCCGGTGCTCAAGAGCGAGCTGAAATCAGAGCAGCAGCATCCGCCGCTGGACATCTTCATCGGCCACGGCACGGCGGATGACCGTGTGCCTTACAGCGGTGGCACCGAGGCCGATGCGTTGTTGCAGAAGCTGTCGTACAAACCGCAATTTCATGCCTATCCCGGCGTCGGCCACAGCATCAGTGCGGCCGAGCTTCGGGATTTGAACGACTGGTTGCAGCAACTCAACCCGTGAAGATCACTTTTCCTTGAGGATGGTTTTCACCAGTGCCTCGTGACCGCTCTTGTCGCTGGCTCGGGAAATCACCTGGACCAGCGCCATACGCGTGCCGGAACCGGCCAGCAACGTGGTGTTGAGAGTCTGGCCGCCGCCCTGGGTGGCGGTGCTGTCGACCTGACGCAAGCCCAGGCCGTTACCTTTCTGGGTCAGGCTCTTTTCGCTGAGCTTGTTGAAGTCCGGCAGGGCCTTGCGTTGGGCGTCGATGAAATCGGAGACGGTGCCGTCGAGGAACGTACTGTCGTTGTCCTTGACGTTGTTGCCTTCGGGAATCTGGTTTTCGGCGACGATGACCACAGTCTTGGTGGCGTCGTTGCTGTACATGGTGCCCTTCGCACCGGTCGGCCCGGCTGGCAGCGGGTCGCCGACAAAGCCCTTGGGCAGGACAAAACTGAATTTGCCGTCGAGCATCGAGACTTTCTCGGTGACAGCCTTCTCTTTGGCTTTGGCTGCCTGAGCATTGATGGCACCGAAACCGGCCACCGCCGCCAACAACAGGACGACGGCTTTCTTGCTAAGCAATGACATTCGAATCTCCGAGGGATGGTCGCGCTTGGGCGGCGATCATCCCACGGAGCACACCCGGCACTCCAGAGCGGTTTGTCCGGGCGGGTTCAGTTCGGCGACGGTGCCGGCGCGGGTTTGGCCAGCAACTGCCGGGTGACGCCCAGCATCGCCACCGAAATGGCCACGGCCACCACGAAACCGCCGAAACCCAGATTGGGAACCGTCAGCGCCAGCACCAGACAAAACGCCGAAAACGAATACATCCCCGTCGCTGTCGCCCGCAACAACGCGGCGGTAAACGCCGGGCCACGGGTCTGCTGGGAAAACACCGCCATCACGCTGCCGAGCACCGGGAACACCGCGAGCAGACCGCTCCAGCGCTCGCCGACGGTGCTGGCCAGCATCGTCACCACCAGCGTGAGCGCGGCCCCGGCGATCATCCGCCAGACCAGTTTGTCCGACTTCGGCGCCGGGCCACTTACCACCGGTTGTACCTTGGGAAACAGGTATGGCGCGGCAAGCAGGGCAGTTGCAGCGGCGGCAATCGAGAAGGGCAGAGAGGCCGGTATCAGCGACAGGATCAACGCCAGCACGGCCCAGACCGATAAAGAAACCACCAACGCCAGCGGCCAGCTCGCCCGCTGCGCCACCTGCGCGTAAGTGATGCAAAACGCGATCATCGCAAACATGGCCGACAGCGCCGCCACCGCCGATTGCGCGGCAAACGCCGGGCCTTGCTCGATGGCGAGGAAAAACAGAATCGGCCCGACCACCACTGGCAACCCCGACAGCCACCCGGCGACGCTGGGGCCCCAACGCTTGCCCGCGAGGGAAATCAGCAGCAGGAAACCGGGAATCAGCAGCAGTTTGAGGATCAGCACGCAGGTGTCTCCGTCGGGTCAATAAGGGCCACGTTAGCATTGTGGTTCACGGATTGCTGCATATGCATGCAAAACATGTATACAAAATGACGAGCGCAATAGCCGACTATGCTCTGAGTATCAGGGTTTACCGGAGTCGATACCGCGATGAGCAATACACCGAAGTTGTTGCGTGGATGCTGCGGGATCGGCTTGTGGGCGTTGTTGCTGACACCCACTTGGGCCAGTTGGCAAGACGCGGTGCCCGGCGCGCAGATCATCGGCACCGGCGATTTCAGCGTGTTCGGTTTCGACGTTTACAACGCCCGGTTGTGGAGCGCCGCGCGTCCATTGGCCGATGGTCAGCCCTTCGCCCTGGAGCTGATCTATCGGCGCAGCGTGTCCCGCGAAGATTTGGTCAAGGCCAGCGTCGACGAGATCAAACGCCTGGCAGGCGCCTCCATCAGTCCTGCGCAACTGGCGGTGTGGCAGGCCCAGATGCAGCAATCGTTCGTCGACGTGCAGGCCGGCACGCGGATCACCGGGGTGTATCTGCCAGGGCAGGGCGCGCGGTTTTTTGTTGGCCAACAGTTGCAGCACGAGATCAATGACCCTCTGTTCGCCCGGGCTTTTTTCAATATCTGGCTGGATCCACGCACGCGCAATCCCGAACTGCGCCAGCAACTGCTGGGTACTGCCAAACCCTGATCGCAGCACATCTGCGCTTGGGCGCGCCGACTGAAACGTCTAAGCTGCGTCTTTCGACTTGTTTCTGGATGTGTGCGTGAAATTCAGCTTGCCCAAAATCGCCACGGCGCCGTTCTGCCCGCCGGAAGTGGCCGGCAGTGTTCCGGTCGATCCCAACGCCTCGTTCTTCAAACGCGTGCTGCGCTTTGCCGGCCCCGGTTTGCTGGTGTCGATCGGCTACATGGATCCGGGCAACTGGGCCACCGCCATCGAGGCCGGTTCGCGCTTCGGTTACAGCCTGTTGTTCGTAGTGTTGCTGGCGAGTCTGGCGGGCATGGTTGTGCAATGTCTGTGCTCGCGATTGGGCATCGCCACCGGGCGCGATCTGGCGCAGCTGTCCCGCGAACGCTACAGCACTCCGACGGCGCGGCTGCAATGGGTGCTGGCGGAAATCTCGATCATCGCCACCGACCTGGCAGAAGTGCTCGGCTGTGCGCTGGCGTTTCACCTGTTGCTGGGGTGTTCGCTGACGTTCGGCATCGCCCTGACAGCATTCGATACATTGCTGGTGCTGGCCCTGCAGAACCGTGGTTTCCGCCGGCTGGAGGCAATCATGCTGGTGCTGGTGGGCACCATCGGCGCGTGTTTCTTCGTTGAATTGCTGTTGATCAAACCGTACTGGCCGGACGTCGCCCTAGGCTTCAAACCGTCACTGTCGGCGATCAGCGACGCCGCGCCGTTGTACCTGGCCATCGGCATCCTCGGCGCCACTGTCATGCCGCACAACCTGTACCTGCACACGTCGATCGTACAGACACGGCTGATCGGCAAGGATCTGGCCAGCAAGCAGGACGCGGTAAAACTGGCGCGCATCGACACCATCGGTTCGCTGGCGCTGGCGTTGCTGGTCAACGCGGCGATCCTGATTCTCGCGGCGGCAGCCTTTCATCAGTCCGGACACACCGACGTGGTCGACATCCAGGACGCCTATCACTTGCTCGACCCATTGGTGGGCGGCGCGCTGGCCAGTGTGCTGTTCGGCGTGGCGTTGCTGGCCTCGGGGCAGAGTTCGACCTTCACCGGCACCATCGCCGGGCAAGTGATCATGGAAGGCTATCTGAACCTGCGGATCCCTTGCTGGCAGCGGCGCCTGATCACCCGTGGGCTGGCGCTGATTCCGGCATTCATCGGCGTGTGGCTGATGGGCGACGGCGCGGTGGGCAAGTTGCTGGTGTTGAGCCAGGTGGTGTTGAGCCTGCAACTGCCGTTTGCGCTGTATCCGCTGATTCGCATGACCAACGACAAGCAACTGATGGGGCCGTTTGTGAACCGGTTGCCGACCAAGGTGCTCGCGTGGGGATTGTTTGTGGTGATCAGCGGGGCGAATGCCTGGTTGATTCTGCAGCTGGCGGCCTAACGGCCAAACGCTTCCACCACAAAATCAATGAACACCCGGGTCTTGGCCGGCAGCAAAGTGCGGCTGGGGTAGTACAGCGAAATCGCGCCGGCATCGCATTGCCAGTCGGGCAACAGTCGCACCAGTTCACCGCGTTCGATCTGCGCACTGACATCGGGCAGCACCAGCATCGTCACGCCCAGACCCAACAACGCCGCGGTGCGCATGGCCATCGGGTCATTCAGCACGATGTTCGGGTTGAGCAGGGCGCTGGCCTGTTCGCCGGCTTCGTTGTGCATCTGCCATTGGCGCAGGCGCCCGGTGCGCAGGCCGCGCATGACGATGCCGTGGTGATCGGCGAGATCAGCCGGATGTCGCGGCAGTGTGCGGCCGGCCAGATACGTCGGCGACGCCACCGCCAGCACTTCGGCGGACGACAATGGCCGGGCGACCACGCCGGGCGTCAGTTCGAAGCCGCCACCAATCGCCACGTCGTAGCCCTCGGCGATCAGATCCACCTGACGATTCTCGAAGTGCCATTCCGGGCGAATCAGCGGATAGCGCGCCAGAAACTCCGGCAGCAGCGGCAGCATGTGATCGATGCCGAACGTCGGCGGCAGGCTGATCTTGAGCACGCCTGCCGGCTCGCCGCGCTCGGTCGCCACCGTCGCAATCGCTGCCTGCAAGGCGTCGAGGTTGCCGCCGATGCTCGCCAGAAAACCTTCACCTGCCTCGGTCAACGACAGCTTGCGGGTCGAGCGCTGAAACAGCCGCACGCCGAGGTTGCGTTCAAGAATCGCCACGTTGCGACTGACCGCCGCCGGGGTCAGCGCCAGCAACCGTGCGGCGGCGGAGAAGCTGCCGGTCTCGGCGCTGCGGACGAAAGATTCCAGATTGGCAAGGGTTTCCATAGGTTCGACCTGATAGCGATGCTTGAAGATCATTCAAGACATTACCGGCTAATCAAGTGGGAATGGCAAGCGCAAGATTCGTTTCGAGTCTTACCCCCACTTTGAGGAGAACACCATGAGCACTATCGGAATCATCGGCGCTGGCGCCATCGGTTCAGCGTTTGCCAAAGCCTTGTCGCGTCAGGGCATCCCGTTGGTCATCGCCAACAGTCGCGGGCCGGAGACCCTGGCCGAGCTGGTCGCGGAACTCGGCCCGACTGCCCGTGCCGTTAGCCGTGAAGAAGCAGCGGCTCAGGACATCGTGCTGGTCGCGGTGAACTGGTCGAAACTGCCGACCGCACTGGCCGGGCTCCCGGACTTCGGTGGACGGATCGTTATCGACGCCAACAATTCGATTGAAGCGCCATCGTTCAAACCGGTGGATTTGCAGGGGCGGCCGTCCAGCGAAGTGTTCGCCGAATGGGTGCCGGGCGCGCGGGTGGTCAAGGCGTTCAACCACTTGCTGGCGCGTTTGCTGGAAGCGGATCCGGCGTCGGAGGGGGGCAAGCGTGTGCTGTTCCTGTCCGGCGATGATGCGCAGGCCAAGGCTGAAGTGGGAGCGCTGATCGATCAGCTCGGCTTCTTCGGTATCGATCTGGGCGAGTTGAGCGTGGGTGCGCGACTGGTGCAGTTCCCGGGCGGGCCGTTGCCGGTGCTGAATCTGGTAAAATTTGGCTGATGACCGGGCAAAAAAATACCCGGTGCGACGTGAGTCGTACCGGGTTTGTTGCCAACGGGCAGTGGATGTCGTGGATCCGCCGCCCGCTGTTGAACCTCTTTTGCGCTTAAGCGCGTTCCAGCGCCAGGGCCACGCCCTGACCGCCGCCGATGCACAGGGTCGCGAGACCCTTTTTCGCATCACGCTTGATCATTTCGTGGAGCAGGGTCACCAGCACGCGGCAGCCCGATGCACCGATCGGGTGACCGAGGGCGATGGCGCCGCCGTTGACGTTGACCTTGTCCAGATCCCATTGCAGATCCTTGGCCACCGCCAGCGATTGTGCGGCGAAGGCTTCGTTGGCTTCGATCAGGTCGAGTTGGCCGATGCTCCAGCCAGCCTTGTCCAGGCAGCGGCGAGTGGCGGACACCGGGCCGATACCCATGATCGCCGGGTCGACGCCTGCGTTGGCGTAGGCGGCGATTTTCGCCAGGACCGGCAGGCCCAGGGCCTTGGCTTTTTCGGCGCTCATCAGAATGACGGCAGCCGCGCCGTCGTTCAGCGATGAAGCGTTGCCGGCGGTGACGCTGCCGTCCTTCTTGAAGGCCGGACGCAGTTTGGCCAGGGATTCGGCGGTGGTGTCGCCGCGTGGCTGCTCGTCGACCTTGAACGCCACCGGATCGCCTTTGCGCTGCGGAATCAGGATCGGGGTGATCTCATCGACAAAACGACCGGCCTCGATGGCTGCGGCGGCTTTCTGTTGCGACGCAGCGGCGAAGGCGTCTTGCTGCTCGCGGCTGATCTCGTATTTCTCGACCAGATTCTCGGCGGTGATGCCCATGTGGTAATCGTTGAACGCATCCCACAGGCCGTCGCTGATCATGGTGTCGACGATTTGCGCGTGCCCCATGCGCAGACCGGTGCGCGCGCCCGGCATGACATAGTTGGCCAGACTCATGTTTTCCTGGCCGCCGGCGATGATCACGTCAGCGTCGCCGCAACGGATCGCCTGGGCGCCGAGGTGCAGAGCCTTGAGGCCCGAGCCGCAAACCTTGTTCAGGGTCATGGCCGGTACGGCGTGGGGCAGGCCGGCCTTGATCGCCGACTGGCGCGCCGGGTTCTGGCCGGCGCCGGCGGTCAGTACCTGGCCCATGATCACTTCATCGACCTGAGCACCGTCCAGGCCGGTCTGCTCAAGCAACTGGCGGATGACCGCTGCGCCCAGATCCACGGCGGAGACGGTGGCCAGCGATCCCTGGAAACTGCCGATCGCGGTACGCGTGGCGGCAACAATGACGACGTCTTGCATTTTCGAATTCCTCACTCGGCAGCGAACTGCATTTCCGGTACGTGATCCGGGACGATCAGTTTACCAGCGGTTTTGGCGACGATTTCCTCGACGCTGACGCCAGGTGCGCGTTCCTTGAGGACAAAAGCGCCATTTTCGATTTCCAGGTAGGCAAGGTCGGTCAGCACGCGCTTGATGCAACCGGCGCCGGTCAGCGGCAGGCTGCACTGGCTCAGCAACTTGGACTCACCGTCCTTGGACGCGTGGGTCATGATGACGATGATGTTGTCCGCGCCGGCTACGAGATCCATCGCGCCGCCCATGCCCTTGACCAGTTTGCCGGGGATCATCCACGAGGCGATGTTGCCTTGCACGTCCACTTCGAAGGCGCCGAGTACGGTCAGGTCGACGTGACCGCCACGGATCATTGCGAAGGATTCGGCGGAGCTGAAGATCGACGCGCCAATGCGCGCGGTCACGGTTTGCTTGCCGGCGTTGATCATGTCGGCGTCGATGGTGTCTTCAGTCGGGAAAGGGCCCATGCCGAGCAGGCCGTTTTCCGATTGCAGCATGACTTCCATGCCTTCGGGGATGTAGTTGGCGACCAGGGTCGGGATGCCGATACCGAGGTTCACGTAGTAGCCGTCCTGCATTTCGCGGGCGACGCGTTGAGCCATTTGTTCGCGGGTAAGTGCCATGTTCTTGTTCTCCGTCAGCCTGGATTATTTGCGGATGGTGCGTTGTTCGATGCGTTTTTCGAACGTGCCGCAAATGACCCGGTCGACGTAGATGCCGGGCGTGTGGATGTGTGCCGGATCCAGCTCGCCGGGTTCGACGATTTCTTCGACTTCGACCACGGTGATCTTGCCGGCGGTGGCGGCCAGCGGGTTGAAGTTCTGGGCGGTGTGGCGATAGATGACGTTGCCGAAGTGGTCGGCTTTCCAGCCTTTGACGATGGCGAAGTCGCCGGTGATGGACTCTTCCATCAGGTACTTGCGACCGTGGAATTCACGCACTTCCTTGCCTTCGGCGACCGGAGTGCCGACGCCGGTAGCAGTGAAGAAGGCCGGGATGCCGGCACCGCCTGCGCGCATTTTTTCGGCGAGGGTGCCTTGCGGGGTCAGGACGACTTCGATGTCGCCTTTGAGCAGTTGCTCTTCGAACAGTTTGTTTTCGCCGACGTAGGAGGCCACCACCTTGCTGATCTGGCGGTCGGTCAGCAGCACGCCGAGGCCGAAGCCATCAATGCCGCAGTTGTTGGAGACGACGGTGAGGTCGCGGGTGCCCTTGCGCTTGATCTCGGCGATCAGGTTTTCCGGGATGCCGCACAGGCCGAAGCCGCCGGCGATTACGGTCATGCCGTCTTCAAGACCTGCCATGGCTTCCTCGTAGGAATACACGCGCTTGTCGAAACCTGCCATATGCACCTCTTTTATTGTTTGTCGGGCGGCTGGCTAGCCGAATGACTGGAGTGTCGCGCTGAAGGATATATTTGTTAAGTTGATTTTTAAGGTTGATTGATTGATAAAGCTCATTAAATGTCCGCCGTAGTCGGCGGACGGGTGCTCAGCTTAGTCCGTCGAGTAACACAACCATGACCATCAAGCAGATCCGCGCTTTTCTCGCCGTGGCCCAGAGCCTGAGCTTTGCCGTGGCCTGCGAGCGCCTGCACCTGTCGCAATCGGCGCTGAGCCTGACCATCAAGGCGCTGGAAGAAGGTCTGGGCGGGCGCCTGTTCAGCCGCAACACGCGCAACGTGGCGCTGACCCCGGAGGGCGAATCGCTGCTGCCGCTGGCCCGGCGCCTGATCGCCGACTGGGACAACGCCGAAGACGAAATGCGCCAGCGCTTCAGCCTTCAGCGCGGGCGGGTGACGCTGGCGGCGATGCCGTCATTTGCCGGCAACCTGCTGCCGCCGATCCTCAAGACCTTCCGCGCGCGTTATCCGAACGTCAACGTTACGGTCAACGACGTGATCAATGAGCAAGTGCTGGAAATGGTGCGCGATCGTCAGGTCGAACTCGGCGTGGCGTTCGAGCCGATGCAGAGCACTTCGCTGACGTTCACGCCGCTTTACCGCGATCGCTTTGTCGCCGTCGTGCCGCAGGATTCGTCGCTGGCCGACCGTAGCGACATTGATTGGCAGACCTTGCTGCAGGAACCGTTCATCACCCTGCAACGACCGTCCACGGTTCGGGTGATGCTGGAGGAACACTTGCAGGCCCGGGGCATGAAACTGCCGGTGGAATTTGAAAGCCATCAACTGGCGACAGTCGGGCGCATGGTGGCGAGTGGGCTAGGCGTCAGTGCGGTGCCGGCGTTGTGTGCCGGGCAGATGCGCGAGTTGGGCGCGCATTGCCTGACCTTGCACGAACCGGTGGTGGAGCGGGCGATCGGCGTGCTGACGGATCCGGGGAATGAACTGTCGGCGGCGGCGCAGGCGCTTTTTGACATTCTCAAGGCTGAACACTGACCTCGGCAGGTCATGCAGTCAGGCGTTGTGCCAGTAGCGGCAGCAGCTGTTCGCACGATCCCTCAATCTTCAAATCCAGCAACTCATCCGCCCGCGTCTTCCCCAGATTGATCGCAATCAGCGGCTTGCCCCGATCCGCAATCACCCGGCACAGGCGAAACGCCGAATACGCCATCAACGACGAACCCACCACCAGCATCCCGGCGGCATTTTCCGCCAGCGCCATGGCCCGCGCTGCTGTCGGCTGCGCCACGTTCTCGCCAAAAAACACCACGTCCGGTTTCATCCGTTCGCCTGCGCAATGCGGGCAGTGCGGCACCTGGAAGCGCGCCTCGAAAGCCGGGTCGAGCAGGGTGTCGCCGTCCGGTGCCTGCACGGCATCGACGCCGGCCAGATACGGGTTCTGCGTTTCCATCAGTTGCTGAATCGAATCCCGCTCGCTGCGCTGACCGCAATCCAGACACAGAACCCGGTGCAGGCTGCCGTGCAGTTCGATGACGTCGTGACTACCGGCCTGATCATGCAAGGTGTCGACATTCTGGGTAATCAAACCGCCGATCCGTCCGTGGCTTTGCAGACTGGCCAACGCCTCATGGGCCGCGTTCGGCCGTGCCTGGCGCACGCGCGGCCAGCCGAGCATGGCCCGGGCCCAGTAGCGCCGACGCGATTCCGGGGCGGCGAGGAATTCCTGGTACATCATCGGCTGCCGGCCACGGCGCACACCGTCGGTGTCGCGGTAGTCCGGGATGCCCGATGGCGTGCTGATGCCGGCGCCGGTCAGCACAATGAAGTCGCCGTCGGCCATGACCTGTTGCAGATAGTCGAGCGGGTCGGGGAGGGGACGGTCGAGCATGATCAGCGCTCCGCAGGCTGTAAGTGCCTTGCAGGTTAGCACCGACGGACACCTCTTTTCAGAGGCGTCCGCTGCCCGAGGTTATTTGCGAGCCTCCAGAATCAGGTTGAACGGCGTCTGCGTCGCCCGCCGGAAGTGTTTGAAACCTGCTTCGGTAAACACTTTGCGCAAGCGCGACTCGCCCGCCTGCGCGCCGAGACCGAGTCCCACTTCCTGGGACAGCGAATTTGGCGTGCAGATGAATGTCGACGCGGCATAGAACAAGCGCCCGACCGGCGTGATGTTTTCGTCCAGGGTGTCGTTGGCAAACGGCTCGACCAGCAGCACCGTGCCGTCGTCCTTCAGCGATTCAAATGCATGCTTCGCCGCGCCGACCGGATCGCCCATGTCGTGCAGGCAGTCGAAATAGCAGATCAGGTCATAGTCATTACCGGGATAGCTTTTCGCCGTGCCCTGGAAGAACCGCGCACGACTGCTGACGCCGCCTTCTTCGGCTCGTTGGGTGGCGACGGTGATCGAAGGCGCGTGATAGTCGAAGCCGACGAACCGCGAGTTGGGATAGGCCTGGGCCATGATCACCGTGGACGCACCGTGACCGCAGCCGATGTCGGCGACCTTGGCGCCTGCTTCGAGTTTGGCCACCACGCCGTCCAGCGCCGGCAGCCACTCGGCGATCAAATGCCCCTTGTAGCCGGGACGAAAGAAGCGCTCGGTGCCGGTGAACATGCACGGATGGTGATCGCCCCAAGGCAGGGCGCCGTTGCCGCGCATGGCCTTGACCAGTTTGTCCTTGTCATGGAAAAACGACGCCACCACCCCGAGGCCGCCGGCCACGTACACCGGCGAATCCTCCTTGGCCAGGGCCAGCGCCTGTTCTTCCGGCAGGCGGAATTTGCCGTCGTGGTGTTCCATGTAGCCGGACGCCGCGTGGGCGCTCAGCCATTCGCGCACCAGTCGCGGGTTGCAGGTGGTTTTTGCTGCGAGGGATTCGGGGCTGACCGGCTGGCTGTCGGCCATTGCCCGATACAGGCCGAGTTCTTCGCCGACAATGACATTGGCCAGCATCGCCGCGCCGCCCATGTCGTTGACCAGTTTGCCCATGAATTCGTTGAGTCTGGCCTCGTCCATTTCATGTGCTCCTTTGACAGGATCACAGTCCGGTGGCGTTGGGGGTCGAGGCATTCACCACCGGGCGGTGGTCGTGGAAACGGGCAGGGCGACACTGCTGTCCTGCGTCCCCCTCGACTGGGTACTGATTGAGTCTAGCCGCTGTTGGCGCCGGCGGGAGCGGGCTGTGTGGATTTCGGGGTTGTGTATCGCGACGGTGTCTGTATCCCACTGTGTACAGGCCCGCCGCCGATACAAATCCCGCCACTTCCCCCGCATTACCCACACAGCCGCGATACACCCGCCGGTTTAACTGAGCCTGTCAGTCGCCGCCCCCGGCGGCTCCTCAGCAGAGACCTTGCCCATGCAGATTCCCCACCCCACCTTGCAGGCCAGTGTCGGGCTCGGCCTGCGTCGCGGCCTGATGAAAGACCTGCAAGCCGCTCGCACCGGCGATTTCGACTTTCTGGAAGTCGCCCCGGAAAACTGGATCGGCGTCGGGGGCGCTCATGGCGCCGCGTTGCGTGAGCTGGCCGAGCGATATCCGTTGTCCTGTCACGGACTGTCGTTGTCGCTCGGTGGCTCGGCGCCGCTGGACGTCGGTTTCCTCCGGGAAGTGCGGACCTTCCTCGATCATCACAAAGTACCGCTGTACAGCGAACACCTGAGCTATTGCAGCGACGACGGTCACCTCTACGACCTGCTGCCGTTGCCGTTCACCGAAGAGGCGGTGCACCACGTCGCCGCACGGATCCGTCAGGCGCAGGACATCCTCGGTCGGCGACTGGCGGTGGAAAACGTTTCCTACTACGCCGCGCCTCGCCAGGACATGGACGAAGTGACCTTCACCAACGCCGTGCTGCGCGAGGCCGATTGCGATCTGCTGCTGGACGTCAATAACGTCTACGTCAATTCGATCAACCACGGTTTCGATCCGCAGACATTCCTGGCCGCCATCGAGCCGGGCCGGGTGGTCGGGATGCACGTGGCCGGGCACTTCGACGAGTCCGACACACTGAAGATCGACACCCATGGCGCCTCGGTCAAACCGGTGGTCTGGTCGTTGCTGGTCGACGCTTATGCCCGATTCGGCGCGCAGCCAACCTTGCTGGAACGTGATTTCAATTTCCCGGCGTTTTCTGAACTGGTGGCCGAACTGCAAACCATCCGCCGCCTACAAACCGAAGGAGGCCCGCGTGGATAATCTTCTGCTGCAACAACAGGCCCTGACCCGCTATTTGCGCGATCCAGAACATGAAGCGCCACCCGCCGCCATGAACGCGGCGCGGGTCAATGTCTATCGCGATCTGGTGTTCAACAATGTCTCGCAACTGCTGGGCAGCACATTTCCGGTGCTGATCCGGATCATCGGCCAGGAACGCTGGCGCACGTTGATCCGCGGCTTTCTGCGGGACTACCGCGCGCAGACGCCGAAATTCGGCGAGATCGCCGAGGAGTTTGTCGGTTACCTCGCTTCGGAGCCGGGGATGTTGAATGACGGAAAATGGCCGGCGTTTCTGGTGGAACTGGCGCATTACGAATGGGTGGAAATGGTGTTGCAGCAGTCCGACGCCGAAGCCTTGCCTGCGAGTGATCCGGTGCAGTTGCTGGAGCAGCCGTTGCAGGTTTCGGCACTGGCCTGGCCGTTGGCGTACACCTGGCCGGTGCAAATCCTCAGCCCTGACCATCAACCGTCTACACCACCGGCCCAGCCAACGTTGTTGCTGGTACGGCGTGCGGTAGATTTCAGTGTGAAGTTTTCCGAGCTGAGCCCGCTGGCGTGGCGGTTGTTGCAGCGGATCGAGGAGTTCCCGTTGCTCAATGGTCGTGAGCAACTGCAAGGGTTGGCGTTGGAGGCGGGGTTGCCGGAAACAATGTCATTCATGGACAGCGGTCTGGCGTTGTTGCAGCAACTGCATGAGGACGGAGTGATCGGCATCAACTGATCTCACCGACAACAAAAAGCCCTGTGAGAGCATTGGCTCCCACAGGGCTTTTTGTTGGTTCAGGCCTGTAGCGGCAATTTCAGCTCCGCACACAACCCGCCACCTTCGCGATTGCTCAGCGTCAGCGAACCGCCCAGCGCCATCGCCAGTTGCTGGGCAATCGCCAGCCCCAGCCCGGTGCCGCCGGTGCTGCGGTTGCGCGAGTTTTCCACGCGGTAGAACGGCTCCATCACCTGGGCCAGTTCTTCTTCGGCGATGCCCGGGCCGCGATCCATGACCTTGATCGACAGACTGCTCTTGTCGCGTTGAATCAGCAACTCGGCGGCACCCGCGAACTTCAGCGCGTTGTCGGTCAGGTTGACCAGCACCCGGCGCAACGCGTGGGGGCGGGTGTCGATGACCGCTTCACTCTTGCCGCTCAACTGCACTTCCTTGCCCATGTCCTGATAGTCGAACACCAGGCTGTCGAGGAACGAATCCAGATTGGTGCGCCGGCTTTCCTCGGTCGAGCCGTGGATGCTGCGGGCGTAGGCCACACCTTCGCGCACCAGATGTTCCATCTCGCCGAGGTCGTTCCACAATTTGTCTTTCTCGGCCGAATCGTCCATGAACTCCGCCCGCAGTTTCATGCGGGTGATCGGGGTTTGCAGGTCATGAGAGATCGCCGCCAGCAGTTGCATGCGCTCTTTCAGGTACGCGGCGATGCGCGCCTGCATCGAGTTGAAAGCGCGGGCGGCGTAGGCCACTTCGTTCGGGCCTTTTTCGTCGAGGTTGATCGGGTGAGCGTTGGGGTCGAGGGTTTCCACGGCGTTGGCGAGGCGGGTGAGGGGGCGGATGGCGATGCGCACCGCCAGCCAGGTGCAGGCGAGCATCAGCGCCAGTTGCCCGAGCAATACCACCGGCAGCCATGGCGACAGCGGCACCATCGACGGGCGCACATCGATGGTCACCGGGCTGCCGTCGCTCAGGCGCAGGTGCCCCTGAAAGTGTTTTTTCGGGCCGGGAATATCGGTGAACGTCAGCGGATAGGCCTCGCCAATTGCGTCGGTGATCGAGGTGACGGCAATCGGCACGTCCTGCGGATCCAGCGGTGTACCCGGTTCGCCTTCGCTCAGCAGATAGCCGTAATTCTTGCGAGCCAGGCGTTTGAGCCACATTGGGCGTTCTTCGGCGGGCAATCGGTCGAGGATGGCAATCGAGGTCGAAACGTCGGTTTCGAGGTTGCCGAGCATGGTGTTTTTCGCGCTTTCGTAGCGCTCGTAATATTGCGCGCCGAACGACAGCGCCTGAGCGAGGATCAGGCCGATCAGGAAAATCAGCGACAAGCGGGAGGCGAGGGTGCGCGGCCAGTGCAGGGCGAGATTCATGCGGGGGCTCCGAGGACTTCGACCGGCAGCGAAAACACATAGCCTTCGCTGCGCACGGTCTTGATGTAGGCCGGTTCGCGGGCGTCATCCAGCAGGCGCTGGCGCAGGCGGCTGACCAGCAGATCGATGGATCGGTCGAACAGATCGGCGTCGCGGCCCTGTGTCAGGTTGAGCAATTGATCACGGCTCAGCACCCGTTGCGGATGGTCGAGGAACACTCGCAGCAATCGGTATTCCGCGCCACTGAGCGCGACCATGGTGCCGTCCTTGTCCAGCAGATGCCGAGCCGATGTGTCGAGCTGCCAGCGACCGAACGCCAGCAGCCGACCGCTTTCGGTCACCACCAGATTCGGCGGCAGCATCCGGGTGCGCCGCAGCACGGCATTGATCCGCGCCAACAGTTCGCGGGCGGCGAAGGGTTTGGTCAGGTAATCGTCGGCGCCCATTTCCAGGCCGAGGATGCGGTCGGTTTCATCATTGCGCGCGGTCAGCATCAGGATCGGTGTGGCCTTGTGTTTGCCCGAGCGCAATTCGCGGCACAGCAGCAGGCCATCGTCGCCGGGCATCATGATGTCGAGCACGATCAGGTCGACGGTATTGGCTTCCAGAAAACTGCGCATCTGCCGGCCATCGGCAACCACCGTGGTGCGCAGGCCGTTCTTCTTCAGGTAATTGCCGACCAGTTCGCGAATCTCGCGGTCGTCGTCGACGATCAGGATGTGATCGACATGTTCCATGGGGCCAAACCTCAATCAAAGGGGATTGCCGGGCAGTCTATCGAGCCTGCGCGAGGCCGCCTGCCTGCCTTTGTATTGCAGTGTATCCAGCGCTGTGACGGATACACGCCGACGCAAAAAGCGGATTTTTACAGGGTTTTGTATCGCTGTGTATCCCGGGCGCGTGCGGATACGTAGCGATTTATACACGGCATTTGCCGACACATGCGCGATACCTCGCGAGCTTTAAATGAGCTCCATCGAGGCACACACAGAACGCCTCGGCCCACTCAACGATTCAACCATTGAAGCCCGAGGAAAACGCCATGAACACCAAGACCAAATCGATCGCTGCCGCTTGCCTGTTTGCCGCTTTGAACATCTGCACCCTGTCGGCCCGCGCCGAAGCCGATGTCACCCCGCAAACCTACTCCTACGGCAGCCACCTGGACATCCAGAAAGTCGTGTCGCTGAAACAGGACAACTCGATGACCTGCGGCATCGTCGACGCCCGCCTGACCTACCTCGACTCGGCCGGCAAGACCCAGGTGCTCGACTACCGCAAATTCGCCGACGGCTGCAACGAAGACAACTGATTACCCACCTCTATAAAAGGAACATCGCCATGAACAACGTATCGCGCTATCTGACCGCTGTTGCCTTCTCCCTCGCCGGCGTCGCGGCCCATGCCAACGCTGCCGTCGAACAGAACACCTGTGGCAGCAGCACCTGCTTCCAACTGGCACCGGTGGCCAAGCCGGGCAGCGACGGCCTGATCGCCGCCGACGGCACCAGCCGCACACCACAAGGCCAAACACTGGCTGCCGACGGTTCCAGCAATACGCCGCAAGGCCAGACGCTGGCCGAGAACGGTGCCAGCCGCACGCCGCAAAGCCAATGGCTGGACAACCAGACGGCTTGAGGATTGAAGGGGGCTGCCCGTAACGGGCGGCCCCCGTTCCAGTCAACAGACCATCCCTCATTCAAAAGGTGAACCTCATGTTTCTCATCGCTTTCCTGGGCGGTCTGTTGACTGTCCTCAGCCCGTGCATTTTGCCGGTGGTGCCGTTTCTGTTCGCCGGAGCCGACCGCACCCGTTCTTCGATCCTGCTGACCCTCGGCGGCATGGCCCTGACCTTTGCCCTGATCTCCAGCCTGGCGGTGGTCAGCAGTGAGTGGGTGATTGAGGCCAGCAACACCGGTCGCCACATTGCGCTGGCGGTGATGGTGCTGTTTGCGCTGTCGCTGATTTCCGCCCGCATCGGTGACTGGCTGGCCCGGCCCTTTGTGCTGCTGGGCAATCGCCTCGACCCCGACGCGCGGAAAAAGACCGGCCCGATGGCGTCGATCATGATCGGTGTGGCCACCGGTCTGCTGTGGGCGCCGTGCGCCGGGCCGATCCTCGGCGTGATCCTCACGGGTGCCATGCTGCAAGGCGCCAACGCCCAGACCAGCCTGTTGCTGCTGGCCTACGGTGCGGGCAGTGCGTTGTCGCTGGGGACGCTGATCTTCGCCGGTCGCGGTCTGGTTAATCGGTTGAAACCGTCGATTCCTTTCACTGGCTGGTTCCGCCGCGGCGCGGGTGTTGCGGTGCTGGCGACGGCGGCGGTGATCGCCACCGGTGCCGACAACCTGCTGCTGGCCAACACCTCGTCCCAAGGCGTGGCATCGGTCGAGAAAAGCGTGCTGGAAAACGTGCCGAAGGTGGTGGACTACTTCGTCAGCAAAGTCCGTGCGGACTCGACCGAAGACGAGGCCGGCAAAGGTGCGATGCCGTCGCTGTCCGGCGCGGTGCAATGGCTGAACTCGCCGGAACTGACCGCTGAGTCCCTGCGCGGCAAAGTGGTGCTGGTGGACTTTTGGACGTATGACTGCATCAACTGCCAGCACACCCTGCCGTACGTCAAAGAGTGGGAGAAGAAGTACGGCAAGGACGGTCTGGTGGTGATCGGTGTGCACACCCCGGAATACGGCTACGAGCGGATCATCGACAACGTCAAGGATCAAGTGCACAAGCTCGGCATCACCTACCCGGTGGCCATCGACAACAACTACGCGATCTGGCGCAACTTCGATAACCAGTACTGGCCGGCGCATTACCTGGTCGACGCCAAGGGGCAGGTGCGTTACACCCACTTTGGCGAAGGCAGTTACCAGGCGCAGGAGCAGATGATTCAACAGCTGCTCAAAGAGGCCAAGGCACCTGCTGCGTAAACCGCGAAACTCAATGGCTCACAGGTCGCGCACCATGAGCCATTGTTCGTTGCCCCAGGCGTGAAAACGCTCCAGCACCGTCCAGCCGCGTTTGGCGTAATAGTCCTTTTTGCTTTGAGTGTGCAGGTAGAAACGCGGCAGGCCCCGGAGTTTCGCTTCTTCGGCAATTCCGTCGATCAGCCACTCTGCCAGACCCTGACCGCGTGATTCGGGGCTGACCAGCACACAGGCCAGCCACGGCCCCAGATCCGGTCGTAGGGCAAGGTCCGCCCGGGCCAGTGCCGCACCGCCCAGCAGTCGATCCCCGCCCAGCGCAATCAGGCAGCGCCAGTCGCCATTGGTCTGGCCCTCGGCAAATTCGCGCTGCCATTCGGCCAGGGGCTGCTCGGCATATTCGTAGTGAAACTGGCGGTGGATCCATGCCGCGTAAGTGTCGCTGTGTTGCATGTGATCGGCGAGCCATTCGAAGCGCAAGGACATGATCGAATTCCGTTTCGGGGGAGGGTCTGCATGAGAGCCGATCAGCCGGCGCGTTGGCAACCCCCCGACAGTGTTTCGGGGCCTTTACAAAATCCCGCCACTCATCGGCCAACGCCCGGTTTTACGGGCTCTCCGGACGATTGGCAGGGACGCCGGACAGCGCCCGCGCGATAGTGGGCGAGCAGGGCCGCCAACGGCTCTGACATCCATAAAAAGAAAGCGAGGTTGCCATGCCGAAGTTCGTGATTGAACGCGAGATTCCAGGAGCCGGAAAGCTATCGGAGCAAGAACTCAAGGCCGTATCGCAAACGTCCTGCAACGTGCTGCGTGAACTCGGGCCAGAGGTGCAGTGGCTGCAGAGTTATGTGACTGCCGACAAGATCTATTGCGTGTACATCGCACCCAACGAGGAACTGGTGCGCGAACACGCCAAGCGTGGGGGATTTCCGGCCAATAGCGTGTCCCGGGTGACGAGCATCATCGATCCGACGACCGCCGATTGACCCCTCTGCCGTGGAGCCCCCATTCATGAGTACCCCCATTGATCTCACTGCCCTGAAGGAACGCCAGAAAGTCGCCTGGGCCAGTGGCGACTACGCCGTGATCGGCACCACCTTGCAGATCGTCGGCGAAACCCTCGCCGAGGCCTGCGACCTGCGCTGCGATGAAGAAGTACTGGACGTCGCCGCCGGCAACGGCAATGCCACGCTGGCGGCGGCACGCCGGGGTTGTCTGGTGACGTCCACCGACTATGTCGCGGCGCTGCTGGAGCGCGGGCAGGACCGGGCGCGCGCCGAGCATCTGGAGGTGACCTTTCAGGTCGCCGATGCCGAAGCGCTGCCGTTTGCCGATTCCAGTTTCGACGCGGTGCTGTCGACCTTCGGCGTGATGTTCGCCCCGGATCAGGCGAAGGCGGCCAAGGAGCTGGCGCGGGTCTGCCGCCGTGGTGGCCGGATCGGCCTGGCCAACTGGACACCGGAAGGTTTCGTCGGCCAGATGTTCAAGACCCTCGGTCGCTACCTGCCACCGCCACCCGTTGCGCAACCGCCCTCGAACTGGGGCGCGGAAGCCTGGCTGCATTCGCATTTCGACGATCGCCAGTTTCAGTTGCAGGTGACTCGACGCCACTTCAACTTCCGCTATCGCTCGGCGGCGCATTTCATTGATGTGTTTCGCCACTGGTACGGCCCGGTACACAAGGCATTCGCGGCGTTGCCGCCCGAGAGCGGGCAGGCGCTGGAGACGGATCTGACGCTACTGATCGATGGGCTGAATCGGGCGGGGTCGGAATCGATGGTGGTGCCGAGTGAGTATCTGGAGGTAGTCATCACCAAACGCTGAAGCCATTGTGGGAGCGAGCAGGCTCGCTCCCACAGGGATCCCGACGGGCTTCTATTTCAGATGCGCACTGTCGAACCACTCCAGCGCTGTGCGCCAGATGCAGATGCCGAGGAAGTACGCCGACGCCAGCAGCCACAGGCCCATCACCAGCGGGTTGATCACCGGGTGGTTCAGCACCAGCGACAGGCTGCACAGCAACCAGATCGCCGTCACCGCGATGTTGATCGGCATGAACCGGCGGACCCGGAACGGGTGCAGGAATTTCATCCGGGTCACGGTCAGCAGCGCCAGGCCAATCACCGTGAGGAAGGTGAGCCACGGCCCCGGATCGATGATGTACAGGCACAATGCAACCACATTCCACGCAGCGGGGAACCCGACGAAGTAGTTGTCCTTGCTCTTCATGTTGACGTTGCAGAAGCAGAACAGCGACGACACCAGAATCAGCGACACGGTCAGCAGCAGGGTGTAGTCAGGCAGGGGAATGTAGCGATAGATGAACAGCGCCGGGATGAACACGTATGTCAGGTAGTCGATCACCAGATCGAGGATCGATCCGTCGAAACTCGGCAGCACCGACTGCACGTTGACCTTGCGCGCCAGCGCCCCGTCGAGGCCGTCGACGATCAGCGCCACGCCCAGCCACATCAGGCAGTGGATCGGCTGGTTTTCCAGCAGGGCAAGGGTGGCCAGGAAGGCGGTGACCACGCCGGTCGCGGTGAAACCATGGGCGCCCCAGGCCTTGAGCCTGGCGATGTGGACGGTCGATATCACGAAGGCGTTCTCCAGAAAGTGCAGCAAGCCGCGTAAACCCTTGGGCAGCAAGGGTGGCGACCAACCGGGTCGGGGTTGCAGTTATCGACCGGTCGGGCCGGGTCAAGGTTCACCCATTCTTGAAGATTAGCTGGCCCTGAAAAAAATACCCCGGCAGGGCCGGGGCATTTTTATGTAACATCGGTAACCGTCAGAGCGCGGCTTCCGGACTGCGGCCGAACACCCGGCTGTATTCAGCCTTGGCGGTCTGCTCGGTGAACTCCCCCGACCACTTCGACACCACCACGGTTGCCACGCTATTGCCGATGGTGTTGCAGGTGGCAATGGCCATCGACATGAAGCGGTAGACGCCGAACAGCAGCGCCAGACCTTCCACCGGCAGGACGCCAATCGCCGTGACGGTTGCTGCGAACACCACGAAGCTGCCACCGGACACCGCCGCCGCGCCTTTGGAGGTGACCAGCATGATCGCGATGGTGCCCAGTTGTTGCTCCCAGCTCATCGGCACACCGTAGGCATTGGCGATGAACAGCACGCACAGCGACATGTAAATGGACGTGCCGTCGAGATTGAAGGCATAACCGGTGGGCAGCACCAGACCGACGCTCTGTTTCGAGCAACCGAACTTCTCGAGTTTTTGCAGCAGGCGCGGCAGGGCGCTTTCCGATGAAGCGGTGCCGAGCACGATGAAAATCTCATCCTTGATGTACTTGAGGAACCGCCACAGGCTGAATCCGGAAATACGGCAGACCGCACCCAGTACGACAAAGATGAAAAACGCCACGCCGACGTAGAACATCAGCACCAGATTGGCCAGCGACATCAGCACCGCCGAGCCGTTGCTGCCAACCGCGTACGCCACCGAACCGAACGCGCCGAGCGGAGCGAACTTCATGATCAGGTTGATGAACTCGAAGAAGCACTCCGAGACCCGACTCAGACTATCCTCGATCACGCTGCGGCGTTCCGGTTTCAACGCCAGCAGGGCGAAGCCGAACAGCACCGAAATCACCAGCACTTGCAGCAATTGGCCGCCGGCGAAGGCGCCGACGAAGTTGTCCGGGAAAATCCCGTAGATGAAGTCCAGGGTCGACGCCGGGGCATGGCCCTTGGCGACGGCGGCACTGGCGGCTGCGGCAGTGGCGCTGCTCGGGTGAGCGTCGTGCATGCCGGAGCCGATGTTCAGCAGGTTGCCCCAGAGCAGGCCGATGGCCAGGGCGATGGTCGATACCACTTCAAAGTAGATCAACGCACGCAGGCCGACTTTGCCCACGCGTTTGATGTCGCCCGCCGAGGCGATGCCGTGGACCACGGTGAAAAACACCAGCGGGGCGACGGCGGTCTTGATCAGCTTGAGGAAGATGTCGCCGAGAATCTTGAAGCTGGCCGCCAGTTCCGGCGCGAGGAAGCCGAAGGCAATCCCCAGCAGCATGGCGGCGATTACCTGAAAGGTCAGGTCCTTGTACAGCGGTTTTTTGTCGGGGGTGGTCATGTCTGCGGTCTCGTTGTTGTTATTGGCGAGCGATGGGCAGAGGGCTCGCGCGCGGCGAGCCCGGTGAGGATCAGCGTTTGACCGAACCCTCACGTGCCAGGGCGATGTCGACCATCTGCGGCGCAAGGCCCAGGTAGTTGGCCGGATCGGTCAGGCGCTTGAGTTCCTCGACATCCAGTTGCGCGGTGGCCTCACCCTGGGCCAGCAGCGCGTCGAGCAGGCTGGTGCCCTGATCGTTGGCCATGCGGCAGGCGGCATAGACCACGTCATGCGCAACCTGACGACCGAGTGCTGGCGCCAGCCCCATCATTACGGCTTCGGCGACGATCAGGCCCTGGGTCATGTCGAGGTTTTTGCGCATGCGCTCGGTGCGCACTTCAAGGCCGGCGAGCATGAACTTCGCCTGACCCAGCGAGGCAGCGCTGAGGGCAAAGGCTTCCGGGATGGCGATCCATTCGGCTTGCCATGGACCGGTGGAGCGCTCGAAGTCCTGAATCATTGCGTCAAGCATCAGACCCGCCTGCTGGCGCACGCCTTTGGCAGCGGCATACATCAGCTCGCAGGAAATCGGATTGCGCTTTTGCGGCATGGTGCTGCTAGCGCCACGGCCCTTGACGAACGGTTCGTAAACTTCACCCAGTTCGCTGGTCATCATCATCATGACGTCGAGGGCAATCTTGCCCAGCGAGCCGGTGACCAGACCGAGGAAGTTCAGGGTTTCCGCCAGACCATCGCGGGCGACGTGCCAGGTGGCTTGCGGCACGCCCAGACCCAGTTCAGCCATCAGCGCTTCCTGCACTTCCAGACCTTTGTCGCCAAGGGAGGCGAGGGTGCCCGCCGCGCCGGCAAACTGACCGATTTCCACCCGTGGACGCAGCTCCACCAGACGTTCGGCGTGGCGGTCGAACATGCTCAGCCACACCGCGCACTTATAGCCGAAAGTGATTGGCAGCGCGTGCTGCAAATGCGTGCGGCCGGCCATTGGCGTGTCGCGATAGTGCTTGGCAAGGTCGGCGAGCAAACCGCGCACCGCTTGAATGTCGCGCTCGACGATGGCCAGCGCAGCGCGGACTTGCAGGACGACGGCAGTGTCCATGATGTCCTGGGTGGTCGCGCCCCAGTGCACGTAACGGCCGGCTTCACCGCAGGTTTTCGACAGCTGCTCCACCAGCGGCAGGATCGGGTAACCGACGATTTCGGTCTCGTGCTGCATCAGCGCCAGATCGAGCGAGGCATAGGTTGCCAGCTCGGCAATCTGTTCGGCGGCAGCCGCCGGGATCACGCCGCAGCGCGCTTCGGCCCGGGCCAGGGCGACTTCCACTTCAATGTAGCGTTCGATCAGGGCTTGGTCGGAAAACACGCTGCGCATCTCGGCGGTGCCGAACATGTCGCGGAACAGGGCGGAGTCGAAGACAGTGCTGGACATGAGGGAATCCTGAATATGTTTGTTATTGATCGGACATATTTATTATGTCCGTACATAATTCTTGCGCCCTCGCTGATACACTGTCAACTCGCTTAACCATCGGGACTGATGAAAGGTATGAACACGCGCTATGCGGTCGTTGCAAAAGACTTGATGGAGGGCATCTCCAGCGGTCGCTATCCGCTCGGATCGCTGCTGCCGACCGAGTTCGAACTGTGCGAGCTGTACGACGTGAGCCGGCACACCGTGCGGGCGGCCATTACGCAGTTGCAGAATCAGGGGCTGGTCTCGCGGCGCAAGCGGGTCGGAACCCGCGTCGAGTCTGTCTCGCCGAAGGGCGGGTACTCGCAGTCGCTGGCCTCGGTGTCCGACCTGGTGCACCTGGCGGAAACCCAGATGCGCAGCATTCAGAACGTCTCCCGTTTTGTCGCCGACATCGCCCAGGCCCGACGCCTGGGCATGGAGCCGGGGGAGCATTATTTTTGCGTGTCGAGCATTCGCGTCGACGAACAGAACCGGCGGGCGCCGCTGTGCTGGACCGATGTCTACGCGCAGGAAACCTACGCCGAAGTCATCGAGCTGGCCGAACAGCATCCGGACGAACTGATCGCCGCGCTGATCGAGCGCCATTTCGGCCGGCACATCGACGTGGTCGACCAACAGGTGCGCGCGGTGTTGCTGAGTCCGGAGATCGCCAAAAGCCTCAACGCCGAAGCCGGGTCGCCGGGGCTGAACATCATTCGCCAGTACCGTGACGAGGACGGCGCGCTGATGGTGGTATCGGAAACCACGCACCCCGAAGACCGCTTCACACTGGTGACACAGATGCGCCGGGAAAAGAGTCCGGGTTGATGCCCGGCGTCAGCCCAACGGTGCTGGCACATCGCATCAAGAGGACTATCGTTGCCTGACGCAGTCATACCCCTTTGCCTGAGGACGACGTCATGAACACCAGTGATCTGCTTGAACAACTGCTGCGAGGCCAAGCCTCGGCGGGACAACCAGGTGGCGCGTCGACCGGCGGGGGAGCGGGTGGGCTT